>PMFP01000089.1:0-20897 GCA_003155175.1 Vulcanimicrobiota bacterium | reverse complement strand
ACCGGAACGATCGCGGTGCGCGGCACCGAGGGCGACATCGGCGTGCACGGCGGCACACTTCAAGTCAACGTATACGAAGTTACCGACCCCGCCAAACCGGTCACGGTGACGCTGAAGACCGGCAAGACGTACGCGCTCGTCCCCGGCAAAACGCTCGCGGCGCATACCGAGCGCGGCAGGCCCGTCGCCGAGGTGCGCGACCTCTCGCCGGCGGCGATGACGCACTTCAACAGACAGTTCGGACAACCGCGCGGCGTGACTGCGGCCGGCAAGCCTCGGCATCGAGCTTCGGTGCCGCATGCGCGATCGCCGGAGCATCCGAAGACAACGCATCCCAAGAACACGGAACATCCAAAGACAACGCCGCATCCGAAGAGCGCCGAGCATCCGAAGGCAACGCCGCATCCGAAGACCACCGAACATCCGAAGGCGGCGCCACATGCGAAGGCCACCGCGCATCCAAAGGCAACGCCGCACCCCCATACAAGGCCGGAGATCCGTCATACGCCGCAGCCTCATGCGAAGCCGTCGCATCAAAGGCCCATTCCGAAGCCGCCGCGCTAGACGCCCAGACGCTTAGAAGTTGACGCCGGCCTCGAGGATCGCGGTCGGNNGCTGCCGAAGGCCTTCGTATGCTGCGTCAATGCGCCAAAGTTCAGCCACTTCGACGGAGAGTACGTCAGTTGAAGCCAGCTGTAATAGAAGTTCTCCGTTTTATACACCGGGTTGTAGACGTACTCGTTCGAAACCGACAGCGCGATCTTCTTATAGGTCAGCGAAGCCTCGAGCCCAGGCCCGATCCCGTTCGTCCTTCCGAATGAGCCTCCGACCATCGGCGTAACGTCCAGCACCACGTTCTTGCCGGCCGCAAAGTTATAGCCGACCCAGAGCGATCCCGTGTCGAGATCTTCGTAGTTGTAACGGCCTTCGAGGTGCAGCCACGAACGGTCGGCGGTAACGATCGGCGTCGCGTATGCGGATTGGTCAGGGCTAAAATAGCCGTCGACGGTGATCGAGTACGCCCATGGATTTTCCGGTGCGACGGGAGGCCTGTTCGACTGGCTTCCGACCGCGGCGCGAGCGGGACACGACGCGCCCAAGAAACATGCGGCGGCGATCGCTACGGCCGTTCGTGCAGCTTTCACCCCGCGATATTCCGTACCGCACGGAGAAATCTTCGGCCCGTCTTAGGTGTCCGGCGAAAACTCCGCGCGGAAGATATACGTGCCCGCCGAGGGCACGCAATTCACGAGCCGGGGCTTATACGATGACTCGCGCGCCGCGCGCAGCGCCGCTTGATCGATCGCGGCGTTACCGGAGCCCTGCGACACGCTGGCATGCGAGACGCTGCCGTTTGCGTCGATCGTCACCGCGATCAGCACCGTGACGCCTCCCATGCCGCTCGGCGAACTGGGGTATTCCGGGGACACGACGTTCGACGCGACGGCGTCGCGGTTCGGATCGGCGCACGACGGCGCCTCCGTCGGCGTGACGGCGTCGGCGCCGACCGGAAGGGACGCAGCGCCGCCGGTTCCCGGGACCGCGTATGGCAACGACGGTCCGGAATGAGCCGCGAGGCCGGCGGCGGGACTCCATACCCGAGGCAGGCTACGGGGGGCCGGCCGCTCCGAGCGCGCGGACTGCAGGGGCCTTTGCGGATGAATCAGCGGCTTAGGCGGAGGCGGTGTGGCGACGGGCCTCGGATGGGGACGATCGAAGCTCACGAAGTGCGGCGAGTCGTCGTCCCGCACTTTCGCTTGATTGGGGAAGATCGGCGTCGCGAGGGCGTGCAGCAACAGCGAAAGAGCGAGCGCGCACCACAGCAAATTCCGAACGCGCTCGCCCGTCGTCAGCATCGGAGGCTGATNNGCGACTCGTCATCATCGTGCTCGCATAACGCGAGAGAGAACGCACGCGTGACGTCTAGCCGTCTTGCGCAGCCGGCGATGGCATTCTTGCTCGCGGCGGTTGCGATCGTGATTCTGCTGCCCGCCGGCGGAACGCTGTACCTTACGGACTTGCACCGTCTCGGCGACACGATGCTCGGCGCCACCGTGGCGTTGCTGGTCGCAGCGATCGCAACGCAATCGTACCGCCTGATCCCGGCATTGAAAGAAAACGCCGCCGGATAACGGCTCGGCTCGGCAGGACCGTCGATATGTCCGGGTTGCGCGGTCGTAGCGAACGAGATGCGGTCATCCGCTACGGAGCGTTGGGAAGTTCGACGCGGACGACTCGCGCTCGGTAAGACAGCGTTAGCCGATATTTCGGTCCCATAGAATCCCAGATGCGCAGGATGTCTTGGAGCGAGAGGTCGCTCCGCGTTATCTCGATGGTCTCGCCGACGGCCCATCCGGCGTTTGCGGAGGAAAGAGAAAGAACGGAAGCGTCCAAGATCGGGTTTTTTGCGAGCCATTGCATCGTCCACGTGAGGATCGTCTGTTCGGCCTGGGCGCTCGTGCCCCAGCACGAAACGAGATAGTGCAGATCGAGGGAAAGCGTGGGGCGCTCGCCCGGAGCCGGCGCGACGCGCGCGGTCTCGTCGTTGGTAATCCGATGCAAGTATAGCGATACGACGGCGTCGCCCGTCGCCGTCTCCTGCGACGACATATCGGAGCTCGAGAACAGTTTGAACGTACACGGAAAGCCGACGGCAGCCGGGTGGTAACCGTCTTGCAGAAACGTTACGAGAGAATCGCCCACGGCGAAAACCGCTTGAAAGTTAGCCATCTCGCATCATCCGGGCGCGTCGTGCAACGCAGGCGATCGGTACCGTACGCATGGGCCTACCTCTCGCGTACGGACGGACGGCGCAGAGGCACCGCCATGGGAAGCCCGGCTGGGTGCGGCAACTCGACTTGGCGCGCCGACGCGACGATGCGATAGTCGAACGCCAGCGATGACGCTCCGTGATGGAGCTCGCGTACCGTGAATCCGGAGCTCGTTTTTCCGGTCACGTACAGTCCGTTGCAATCGCCCTCGGGCGTGACGAATACATGATAGGATTGCGACGGGTCCATCGTCTTGGCGAGCGACGGATCGAGCCCGACGAAGGCGTGTCCGCCCACGAGCTGCGCCTCGCCGACGCGCTCGACGGCTCGCGACGGCGAGGAGCGGCCGCTGCTGAGCTGCGGAGTCACGCACGTACCCGGAGATTGGTCGCACGTCGTAGACGCGAGCCCACCCCAGCTGATCGTGCCGTCAACGACGAGGTCTCCCGCGAGGATCATGTTGCCGTATGCGTCCAGCGACATCACGTCCCCATTGTGGCTTTGGCCGCCGGTGCCGCCGCCGTTGGCGATGATCTCCATTCCGCGCGTCGTCGAACCCGTATTCGAGCCCGCGCCCGGCGCCTGAAGATACAGCGCCGGCCTGGCTGCCGGGCAGAATTCGGGGTTGCTCGGATTGATGCACGTGGCGACGCTTTGCGTTTGACCCCACAGCCCCGTTCCGTTCTGGGAGAATCCCCATACGCCCCAACCATTGGTGGAGTTGCCCGAAACGCCCAGTCCGTAGTTCGACGTTCCAAAGACGCCGCTGTCTGCATTGCCCTTGTCGGTCGAGTTGTCGTCGCCCTCGACGCCGCTCTCGGAGCCGCCCTCGCCGCTTGCGAACTGGGTCGTCCCAAGAACCCCGACTCCATTCGGCGATACGCCCAATACGCCGTCGCCGCCCGGGACGCCGGCTAGGCCGCCGCTTGCAACCGCCTCGAGCGCCGTACCGGCGACAGCGCCGTTTGAGAAATACCCGCCGTACGACGAAGCAACCGCGCTGTACCCGCGAACGCCCGTGCCTTTAGCCGAGTAGCCGTACACACCGTACGCGCTGGGGCCGGTCGCCTTGCCGAATACGCCGCTGAAGTAGGTGCCTGCGACGGTGTTTTGCTCGAGACCGAGCACGCCGTAGCCACTGCCCGAGATGCCCTCGACGCCGGTCCCGCCCGTGCCCCCGTTCGATCCTACGATGATCGCACCGCCCGGGAACGTTCCCGAATCGTTGATGATTGGCGCGGTAAGATTCGGAAGCACTTTGAGGCCGAGATCGAGTCCGGCGGTTGGGAGCGGCGGCGCGGCTTGGGCCAGCGATCCCACGCCGCCGGCAGCCGCCGACTGCGCCACGTAGCCGCTGCCCTGCGGCACGGCGCCGGCTTGCGGAGAGAGGGGACCGCTGCCGCCTCCCGAGCATGCGGCCAGCAAGAGCGCAGCCGCCGCCATCGCGAACACGTGCGGAAAACCTCGAGCGATCATGAGCCAGACCCTCCGGAAGCGTAAGACGCCGTTCGGGTAATGCCACGCCGGGCAACCGCGTTCCCGCGACGCTGCCCCAGCCCGGACCTTCGCCACAAATTCCCAGGTCTACGATACGCTCCGTACGTGACGAGATAATCGCATGCACTCCATCAGCATATTTGGCTACGGCGCCGTCGGCCGCGAGACCGCGAAAAGCTTTGCGCGGCGCGGTGACGCCGTTCGGGTCGTCCAACGTTCGCATCCTCCGGCTCTCGAGAGCGGATGCTCCTTTTTGGCTGCGGATTCCACGGATCGCGATGCGACGCTCCGAGCCTGCGCGAACGTCGACGCAGTCGTTTGCGCGCTCGGCTTTCCGTACGACTCGGAACTGTGGGCGCGCGTTTGGCCGCAAACGATGGCAAATCTCCTCGACGGATGCGCCGCTTCAGGCGCCCGCTTGGTCTTTGCCGATAATCTCTATCCGTACGGACCGCAGACGAGCCCGCTCACCGAGGAGATGCCGCTCACGTCGTACGGCCGCAAGCCGGCGCTCCGCGCCGAGATTACGCGCATGTGGAAAACGGCGCACGATGCGGGCCGCGTGCGTTCCGTGGCCGTTCGCGCAAGCGATTTCTACGGCCCGGACGCGCCGACGTCCGTGATTGCCACGTTCGGAATCGCGCGCCTCTTGGCCGGAAAGCCGGCGCTGGCTCCCTATAACCCCGACTATACGCACGATTTTACCTACGTCCCCGATTTCGCACGCGCGCTCGTCTCACTCACCGACGCGCCCGACGATGCATACGGGCAAGCGTGGCACGTTCCAAACGCGCACCCTACGCGTACGCTTCGTGAAGTGCTGACCCTTGCCGCCAGCCTGATCGGCGTGGCGCCGCGCATCACCGCGTTGCCGCAATTCCTCGTGCCGATTCTCGGGCTCTTTAGCAAAGAAACCGCAGAGATCGTCGAGATGCGGTTTCAATGGGATCGGCCGTACGTCGTAGACTCGTCGAAATTCGCCGCTCGCTTTTGGAACGACCCGACCCCGCTCGAAGAGGGCCTCCGCGAAACGATCGCCTTTTACCGCAACGCGAGCTCAGCGTAAGCCGTCAAACGTCGTAAAAAGACCGAGACGGCGCGCCGATCGTCCGACGCGCCGCCTCGGCTTGTTTCCCGTCAGGTGCGAATCGCTACGCGGTCACGGCCAGATCGAAGCGATCGAGGTTCATAACCTTCTCCCACGCCGCGGCGAAGTCGCGCGCGAAGTGGTCGCTCTCGAGCGCGTAGACCTCGGCAATTGCGCGGAGCTGCGAATTGGATCCGAAGATGAGGTCGTAGTTCGTACCGGTCCACCGAACCTCGCCGGTGCGCCGGTCGCGGCCCTCGTACGTGAAGTCGCCGGCCCCGCGCTGCCACTTCGTGGACAGGTCGAGCAGGTTCACGAAGAAGTCGTTCGTGAGCGTGCCCGGACGCTTCGTGAAGACGCCGTGCTTGGAACCATCTGCGTTCGCGCCGAGAACCCGCAGGCCGCCGACCAGCGCCGTCATCTCGGGAGCGCTCAGCGTGAGGAGTTGCGCACGATCGACGAGCCGCTCCTGAGGCGAACGGCCGTCGCCGTTGCCGAGATAGTTGCGGAATCCATCGGCCTTCGGTTCTAAGACGGCAAACGAGTGCACGTCGGTGTTCTCTTGCGTGGCGTCCGCGCGTCCGGGCGTAAAGCTCACCTTGACGTCGTGACCGGCATCCTTCGCGGCCTTCTCGATGGCCGCGCCGCCGCCCAGCACGATGACGTCGGCCAGCGAGACTTTCTTGCCGCCCGAGAGCGACGCGTTAAAGTCCGTGCGGACCTTGTCGAGCGTCTGCAACACGCGTGCCAGCTCGGCAGGCTGATTGACCGCCCAGTCTTTCTGTGGCTCGAGGCGAATGCGCGCGCCGTTTGCGCCGCCGCGTTTGTCGGTGCCGCGGAACGTCGAGGCCGACGCCCACGCGGTCGTTACCAGCTGCGCCACGGTAAGTCCCGAAGCGAGAATGCGGGCCTTTAGCGCGACGACGTCGGCGTCGTCGATCAGCGGATGACCGACCGCGGGAAGCGGGTCTTGCCAGATCTGCTCTTCCGCCGGTACTTCGGGGCCGAGATACCGGGAGATCGGACCCATGTCGCGGTGCGTCAACTTGTACCACGCCTTGGCAAAGACGTCGGCCAGCTCTTGCGGATTCTCGTGGAACCGCTTGGAGATGGGCCCATAGATCGGGTCGAGCCGTAACGCAAGGTCGGACGTGAACATGATCGGGGCGTGTTTCTTGTTGGGATCCTGCGCATCGGGAACCGTGCCCGCGCCCGCGCCGTCCTTTGGCGTCCATTGGTACGCACCTGCGGGGCTCTTGGTCAGCTCCCATTCGTAGTTGAAGAGATTGTCGAAATACGCGTTGTCCCACTTCGTGGGCGTGGCGGTCCACGCTCCTTCGAGGCCGCTCGAGATCGTGTAGTCGCCGTTGCCCGTGCCGTAGCTGTTGATCCATCCGAGGTTCTGGTCTTCGATGCCGGCACCGGCCGGTGCGAGACCGACGTACTTGCTCGGATCGGCGGCGCCGTGCGCCTTGCCGAACGTGTGGCCGCCGGCGATCAGCGCGACGGTCTCTTCATCGTTCATCGCCATGCGGCCGAACGTTTCGCGAATATCCCGCGCGGAAGCAAGCGGATCGGGTTTGCCGTTCGGGCCTTCCGGGTTAACGTAGATCAAACCCATCTGCACCGCCGCGAGCGGATTCTCCAGTTCGCGATCGCCGCTATAGCGCTTGTCGTCGAGCCAGACGTCTTCCGGACCCCAATCGATGTTTTCGTCGGGTTCCCACGCGTCCACGCGGCCGCCGGCGAAGCCGAACGTCTTGCATCCCATGGATTCGAGCGCGCAATTTCCCGCCAGGATCATGAGGTCGGCCCACGAGATTTTCCGGCCGTACTTCTGCTTGATCGGCCAGAGCAACAGACGCGCTTTGTCGAGGTTGACGTTGTCGGGCCAGCTGTTGANNCGGCCGGCCACCAATCCTGCGAGTCGGTCATCAACGCATACAGATCCGCCTTGACCGCCTTGAGATCCAGACTCGCGAACTCACGCGCGTAATTGAAGTCGGGGCCCATCGGGTCGGAGAGTGCGGACGGCCGGTGCAACGCCGTGAGGTCCAGCAACTCCGGGAACCAATCGAGGTTCTCTCTGCGCCGGACGGGGACGCGCTTGTGATCTACCGGGCACTTGCCGGCGTCGTCTTCCGACATCTCGACGATCGTGTTATCCATGTTCGTTCTACTTCTCCGATTCCAGTAATAGGGGTGTGTGNNTATGAAAATGATTGTCACTTTCAGAATACTCGTCTAGCCCGTGCCCGTCAACCGGTCTCGCGGTGCTCTCGGACGGCTCGCAGCGCGTATGCGACGAATGGCTTAGCGGCTAGGAAGGGAGACGCCCCTGTCCGACATCAACATCGAGTTCCCGCGCTGGTTCGGCGCCGTCATCGTCCTGATCTATGCGTTCTGGCCGCTGACCGTCGCGATGGCCGGCGCCGGGATCTGGCTGTACGTTGCGCGGACGTCTCGTGCCGCCCGGATCGCCGCGATCGTCGTCGCGATCTTATGGTCGGCGAGCACCGGACTAAACCTCTACTTCCGCGTCAGCGAGGCGCGCGCCCATGCGGCAGGCGACGCGTATACGAACGCGCATCAGCATACGCTTGCAAGCGATGCCGTGGTGAGCGGGATGCATCTTCCCGCCGGCACCGTCGTGGTGACGGACGACGACTTCCATATCTCGTCGCTGGAACTCGCCAAACCGACCGTGCTTTTCGGCATCCCGCTGACGGGCACGGTCGCTCTGCACGACGGCAAGCTCGACGGGAGTCAAACGTTGCAACGCGACGCGACGATCGACGGCTTACCGTGCGCGGCGGATAGCGACGTTTCGTTCGACGGCGGGCGCCTCTCAAGTTGCCGCCTCACGCGCCCGACGACGATTCGCGGCGTTCCCTGCGACGGCTACGTCAACGTGGGCGCCGGCTTTCTCGGATGCAAAGTCGCCCAGGCGTATCGCAGGTACGACACGACGTGGAACGAGGGTACCGACGTTCGCGGCAACGACGCCGAGCTGACGTTCACGATCGGCCCGCACGGTTCGTCGCTGCGCGCGTACGGATCGCCGCTGCCACAAGGCAGCATGGTCGTCTACCGCAACGGGGCGATCGCGATGATCACACCGAGCGCGCCGCTGCATTATCGCGGTTGTTCGCTCACGCACGTAGAACGCCGCAACGGCGCGATGACCGCCGACGTTGACGGCCCGTGTTCGCTGCCCTCGCTCGCAACCGGCCGCGTGCGCGTGCCGAACGTTTAGGTGAGAACGCGCAAAAGCGCTCTCATCCCTGTGGGCCTCGGATTGCGCGCGATCAAAGGAGGCGCCGTGGCCGTAAGCGTCGCCGCGGAAGACGGCGAGCCTCGCGAGCTCGCGGCGAACGGTCTGCGCGAAATCGTCCGCTCTCTGGAGGAAATGGGATGCAAGCCGGTCGTCGCAGCGCTGCTAGTCAATCGCACCGGCTGGATCGCCGACCTGCTCGAGTACGCTCGGCCTGGCCGGAGCATCTGCCGGTCGCCGAAGGACTCGCGGTGCGCGACGCCCTTCGGTTCGCACTGGAGCAATGCCGTATCGAAGTCGCGGAACTGGACGAGAAATCGCTCCCGGACCTAGCGGCGACGACGTTCGCAATGTCGTCCACGGCGATAAATACTCGCCTGACGGCACTCGGCGCGACCGTCGGGAGACCGTGGCGAAAAAGAGCAGAAGCTCGCCTGCCTATTGGCTTGGTTCGCCGTATCCGCAAGGCGCTGATGCCTGCGAGGCAGCTCCGGCTGCGAAGTGAACGGTCGGACGGCGCTCATTCTTGTACTCGGCGCAGCATAAATTCATAGAAGTTCACGCAGCAAGGGCGCCGCTTTCCCTCGGCCAGTTGCTCGACGGTCCGTCGTACGCGGCGAGCCCTGGTGTCCGGGTTATTCGTCGAATCGATCCAGCGGACATAATCGCGACGGCACTCGGTCGTGAGATCTTTCCATAACGCCGCGGCCTTGGGAGAACCTTTGAACGCGATGCCGAGGTCGGCGGCAACCGCCGGTTCCGGCTCAGGCCCCAAGATCGCGAGCGACACCGTGTCGCCGGCGTCGGCACGCGCGCCCTTGCGCATCGCCTGGTTTACGCGCAGCAGGCGACTACCGGACGTGGCCGGTTCCAGCGCGGCTCGAAACGGATGCCCGTTGATGATGCCTTCGGCCCTGGTCATTCCGTGCAGCTTCGCACCGATGGTTTTCGGAATCTCGAGCAGCCACGCATCGGTCTTCGCCATGGCGTGAAGCCGAACCAAGCGCGCCTTAAAGCGCAAGACTTCCGGACCGCCGTCCGCCGTCTTCTTCGCCGTCGCGTTTCTCTTCGCACGCTCGATCTTCGTTCGCGGGCCAATCGTGCAGCTTTGCGGCTCACTCATCGGAACGGGCTTTTGCACTCGGGGCCGTGCGCCCTCCGCAGCAGGCTCCAACTCGCGGTCTGCGCGGGCTTGGCCGCGCCGCGATCATGCCACTGCCGTCGAATTGACCGTTGGCGAACCGCCCTGCGATTGGCTGCGATTACGTCTGATTGCCTTCTCTCGGCGGCTCCCAGAGCTCGATGCGATTACCGTCGGGGTCGACGATCCAGGCGAACTTGCCGTAAGCGTGCTCTTCGCGGTGCGGAACGATCTCAACGCCCTCACGCTTCAGTTGTTCGAGAAGCCCGTCAAGGTCATCGACGCGGTAGTTGATCATCCACTGCTGGCCGGACGTACCAAAGTAGTCGGTGCCCTCTTCGAAGGTAGCCCACACGGTCGCGCCCGGGCGATCGGGCTCATCGCTTTCGCGCCACGAGAACATCGTGCTGCCGTCCTCGCCGACCGGCAAGCCGAGCCGATCACGGTACCAGGCGTTGGACGCGGCTGGATCCTTCGAGCGGAAGAACACTCCGCCTATGCCGGTGACACGTTTCATCTTTGTCGATTCTCCGTATCGGTTATGCGCCGCAAGGCCTTGTACGGCACGCGTTTACGCGCGGTCGCGTAGACTGCGAAAAACTTCTTACGGCCACCACTCGCGCAGAGCGTTAGCAATCTCGATCGGAGCGTCCTCCCATATATAGTGGCCCGCGCCGGGCAGCGGAATCGTACGGTGATCGGGAAGCGCCGCCTCAAATCGCTCGCGCTCTTGCGCGCGGAACGCTATGTCCTTGTCGCCCCACACGATCAATGCCGGCTTATCCCGCAGCGCCGGCAAGGCCGCCGCGCATCGCTCCATGAAGGCGCGCGACTTCAGAATGGCGCGCGGAAAAATGTAGCTGGGCATGCGGCGCTCGGGCGTGGGAAGTGGCCGGCGATACGCTTCCATGATGCCGGCGGTAAGCGGTTCGATCTTGATGCCGGCCGGAATAAACAGGTTTACAAACGCATTGAATTCGCGGATCGCGAACTTGCCGATCGGGCCACCCATCGCGCGAGAGAACATCTCGAAATGGCGGTCGCCGTTGACCGGCCAGAAAAAGGTGTTCCCGATGACGAGGCGATCCACGCGCGCCGGATTTTGCGCGGCGACGAACAGGCCGATCGGTCCGCCCCAATCCTGGACCACCGGCGTGAAAGACGGCAGAGCCAGCGCATCGACGAACCCGCCGACCATCCGCGCGTGCTCTTCGGGGAGAAACCCGTACCCCGCCGGCGCCGTCGAGAGACCGAACCCGGGCAGATCCGGCGCGATGCAGCGAAAGCGGTCGCGAAGGAGCGCGATCATGTGACGGAAGAGGAAACTCCAGGTCGGATTGCCGTGCACCATTAAGAGCGCGGGCCCGGCGCCTTCATCGACGTAATGAATGCGTGCACCGGCCACGTCGGCGAATCGACTCTCGAACGGAAACGTGCCGGCCGGAAGATGAAACGCGTTCTCCGCATACGACGATTGGGCCGCTTGAACGGTCATTCCGTACGTCCACCCCTCTGACGCGTAATTCTTTCTGGAGGGACTGCCAGTACTATCCCGCGGCGCCCTCTACCGCGACGACTGCGCGCATATATAACCATATAGTTAATCATCTGGTGGTGTCAAGAACCGCGGAGACCAATGATTCCCCGCGGACGCCCCTCTACACGGCCAGAGCCGCAGACGCGGTAGCCCCGGGCTCAAGCAAAGTTCGGGCGCCGATACATCCAAACGGCTCCCTGGCCCGTTTTCAGCGCATCGATACTTTGAACGCTCGCCGATCGCGAGCAAGGAGATGGAGTTGAAAAAATTTCTTGGTGCCGCTCTCGCGGCAATGTTGATCGCCGGCGGGCTCTCGGCCGCCGCGCTCGCCCAAAACAGCATGATGAGCAATTCGATGCAAGACCCAATGGTCGGCGGCGCCGCAATGTCCCCCGCGAAGAACATCGTCCAAAACGCGGCGAACTCGAAGGATCACACGACCCTCGTCGCGCTCGTCAAACAAGCCGGACTCGTGCAGACGCTCGAAAGTCCCGGACCGTTTACGGTGTTCGCTCCGACCAACGCGGCATTCGCAAAGCTGCCGAAAGCCACGGTCGACAAAGTCACGAGCGACAACGCGCTGCTCACGAAGGTCCTAACGTACCACGTGATCGCGGGACGTCTCGATTCGAAGGCCATCGAAGCGAAGATCGCGGCCGGTGGCGGCTCCGCCAAACTTACGACCGTCGAAGGCGAATCGCTAACGGCGAAGATGGACGGCGCCAAGCTCGTTCTGATCGACGCGCACGGCGATACCTCGACGGTCACGATCGCGGATGTCTATCAGTCGAACGGCATCATCCACGTCGTCGACACCGTCCTCGTCCCGTAGTCCCTCGCACCGAGTATACGGAAGGGTCGCGCGGCCGCGCGGCCTTTTTCTTTGCCCGGATAAGCCTTGGTTAGGCAGGCGACGGCACCCGTCGCTTTGGACCGTTACAGCGCCTGCGTCGCGTGGTCGCCGCTAACGCGATAACCGATNNCGTCGACGACGTTGCTTCCGACATCCGCGTTGTCCCCCCGACGTCGTTTAGGATGTCCTCCCGGCCGACGACGTCGCCCGAGCGCTGGGTGAGGTAATAAAGCGTATCGAATTCGCGCCGGGTCA
The DNA here is from genome assembly GCA_003155175.1 of Vulcanimicrobiota bacterium. Classification (GTDB taxonomy): domain Bacteria; phylum Vulcanimicrobiota; class Vulcanimicrobiia; order Vulcanimicrobiales; family Vulcanimicrobiaceae; genus Hemerobacter; species Hemerobacter limicola. Next base: position 8,482 of record PMFP01000089.1, on the reverse strand, counting down.
GTGCAACGCCGTGCGAGCCGGCAATCATCTCGCAGCGCCAAGGTCTACGCGCGGCGCTTGCGCCGTCATGTTTTTCGGTGATGGCGAGTACGGCGGTTTCATCGCCGTCCCGCGCCGGTTCGACTGCGAAGCTTTGCGACCCGGAAGGGAAGAACGCCTCGCGTACGGCTGGATTTTCGAGAAGTAGATCAAGTCGGCCGTGTGCCGCCAGAGTTCCGTGGCGTTTCATTCCGCAACCGCTCCCGTGCGAAAGGCGGCGACGAACGCGCGGAAGACGGTGAGATAGTCGTCGTGGACGAACGTTACTTGCCGGCCGCCGGTTCGGGTGAAGCCGGGAATCACTTCGATGACGTCGGCCTGCTGTACGCCGACCACGTCAATCTTCATCGTCACCGGCGATGCGAACGCATACGGTTTGGCACCCGCAGCGCCCGCCATCGCTTGCGCCGCGCCCGCGCGGATCGCCTCGCGTGCCGCGGCTGGGGACATAGACTCGACGGCGAAGTTGCCGATGCTTTCCTTGACGACGACGCCGGTGAGCCAGGGCATGTGCGATCGGGCACCTTCGACGGTCGTACGGTCGCCGGTAATCAGCAGCACCGGTACGCCGAAATACCCGGCCACGCCCGCGTTGAGCAACGCCTCACTGCACGAAATCCCATTGATGCGCACTTCGTAAATTACCGACGGTGCGTACGTGTGGGAAAGCGTCGCGTTTAGATCGCCAACGGCACCGTGATAGCCGGTGAAAAAGACCCCGGCGAATTCGCGGCTGAGGTTTTGGGCCATCGAGAGCGGTTTACGGTTGCCGAAGAGGACGCGAACGTCGTGCGGCAGTTCGTCGAGCAGCAGATTGCGCATCGGGCCGTGGGAGTCGTTGATCAGCATCTCGGTCGCGCCGGCGCTGCGCGCGCCCTCGATGGCGGCGCGGACTTCCCCCGTCATGTACTTCTGGAAGACGGCATACTCGGGCGTGTAGGAGCGCGCATCCACCTGTTGCCAGCTCGAGACGCCGGCGGTTCCCTCCATGTCGCACGAGACGAACAGTTTCATGCGACCGCCGAGGCGGCGCCCGCCAGACGAAAGGCCGCCACGAACGCACGGAAGATCATACGGTAGTCGTCGTGCGAGAACGCGATCGTCCGGCCTGCGGTGCGCCGGAAACCGGGAATCAGTTCCACGAAGTCGGCTTGCTCCACGGCCACCGTGTCGATCTCGAGCGTGAGCGGCCCGTCGAAGGTAAACGGCTTGGCTCGGGACGCGTTCCGTACGGCGTCGGCCGCGCGTTCGTACAGCAGCTCCCGCGCGGCGTGCGGCGTTAGCGACTCGGTTGCGTAATGGCCGATGCCTTCCTTAACAATGGCGCCGGTGATCCAAGGAAGATGCCGCGAGACGTCTTCGACGATGACGCGGTCGCCGCTCACCAAGAGCACCGGGACGCCATAGTAGCCCGCCATCGCCGCGTTGAGCAGCGCTTCGCTGCAGGTCACGCCGTTGACGCGCACGTTGTAAAGCGCGCCCGGCGAGTAGGTGTGAGCCAAAACGCCGTTTTCGTCGCCGATCTTCGCATGATAGCCGGTGAAGAACGCGCCGCCGAAGTCGCCGTCGAGCCCCTGCGCCATCGACAGCGGCTTGGGAACGCCGGAAACCACCCTTACGTCGTCCGGCAGTTCGTCCCAGACCAGATTGCGTGCGTCCCAATGGGAGTCGTTGATCAAGACGCCGGTGACGCCGGCGCTGCGCGCGCCCGCGATCGCCGCGGACACCTCGCGCGCCATGTACCGGCGGTACACGGGATACTCGTAGGTATTGGACGGATCGCACTGGTGCCAGCTGCAAACCGCAGCCGTGCCCTCCATGTCGCAGCTCACGTACAGATTCACGATGGACGCCTTTCCGATGCGAACGCCGGGTCCTCCGTCAACGGCCGCCGGATGATTCCGGAAGCTCCGGCCGAAGTGTGGAGCGATGACGTCAGTTCTCGATCGCCCGCTGCGGGGAGCGATTCTGGCTGCGGCCGATAACTCGCTTATGCGGAAGGCCGTCAGCCGGTACGGGATGCGCCTGGGCGCAAAGCGGTTCGTCGCCGGCGAAACCGTCGAGGACTTCTTGTCGGCCGCTCGAGCGGCAAATGCCCGAGGCTTCGCCGTGGCGTGCGGAATCCTCGGTGAAGGCGTCCGCGGAAGCGAAGAGGCCATAGCGGCGGCGGATCAGTATTGCGCGCTGCTGCACACGTTTGCCGAGCAAGGCATCGACGCGAACGTCGCCTTTAAACTTACGCACGTGGGCCTGGATATCGACCCCGAGCTCGCGTTCGATAACGCCGTCCGGATTGCGCAGGCCGCGCACGATACCGCGAACACGATGCGGCTCGATATGGAACAATCGACGTACGTCGACGCTACGCTTTCAATCTACCGCCGTTTGCGCGAGCGCTTTACCTGCGTAGGCTTCGCGCTCCAGTCATATCTCTTCCGCAGTAGGGACGATCTTCAAGCCGCGCTCCCACTCGGGCCGAACATTCGCTTCGTGAAAGGCGCCTATCTCGAGCCGCCGGCCATTGCATACGCGAAGAAACAGGATGTGGACGAGAATTACGCGCGGCTCGTCGATACGGCCCTATCCGGCGAAGGGTACACCGCCATCGCTACCCACGACCCCAGAATCATCGCACGCGTCGAAGCGCTCGTCGCCGAGCGGAACCTCCCCAAACGCGGCCGGTACGAATTCCAGATGCTTTACGGCATCGGCACCCCGCTCGCAGAGACGCTGGTCGAGCGCGGATATCGCGTGCGCCTCGCGATCCCTTTCGGCAATTATTGGTTTCCGTATTTGATGCGGCGCCTCGCGGAGCGGCCGGCGAATCTGGCGTTTTTCCTGAAAGAAGCTCTGTCGCGCGGATGAACGCAACGAGCGGGCTTGCGGGAATTTGGGCGGCAGCGATCACGCCGGTCGATGCGTCGCTGCGCCCCGACGCGCCGAAGGCGATCGAGTACTACCGCGAGCTTCTGCAAGATGGCTGCGACGGCCTCAACCTGCTGGGCACGACCGGCGAGGCGATGTCGTTTAGCGCGGTCGAGCGCGAGCGCTTCATGCGGGCGGTTGCCGAAAGTGGCATGCCGCTCGGCCGCATCATGGTGGGGACGGGCGCCGCGTCGCTCGCCGACTGCGCGTTTCTAACGCGAAGTGCTTTCGAATTGGGATTTTCCGCCGCGCTGATCATGCCGCCGTTTTTCTATCGCGATGCCTCGGACGATGGGATCGTCGCTTTTTTCGATCGCGTGCTCGCCCGCGCATGGACGCCCGGGCCGCGCGTTCTGCTGTACAATTTTCCGAAAATGAGCGGCATCACGTTCCATGCCGCTTTGCTGGAACGATTGACGGCCGAGTTTCCCGAAGCAATCGTCGGAATGAAAGACAGCTCGAACGATCGCGAACTTCAGGCCGAAGTGCTGGCCGGCCACCCGCGATTCGTCGTCTTCCCCGGATCGGAGTCGTACCTGCTAGCGGCGAAAGCATACGGCGCCGCCGGATGCATTTCCGGCAGTGTGTGCCTGTGGCCGAAACTCGCCGCCGAAGCGCTTCAGGCCGGCGACGATTCGCTCATGCAGCAGCTCTGCGAGCGCCGGGAGGCGCTGGCGGGAGTGCCGCTGATCGCTGCGGTGCGCTATCTGACGGCGAAGGCGCGGGGCGACGCCGAGTGGGAGCGATCGATGCCGCCGCTCCAAGCGCTGACGGAGCGAGAGCGGCAGGCCCTCGACGCCGCTCTTCTCTCAGTATAGGCGCGGCGCGTCTAGCCGCTCACTCGAGATCTGGATACGGTCCCTTGCCNNTCGTGGAAGGCCCGAACGTTAAATCGTGCGCCTAGGGCTCGTTCGGCTTTCGCGCGTCCGTCGCGAATGGTCATCGCGCCGAGATAATACGACAGCGCCTGCCCCGGCCACGTGATGTAGCGATCCACCTCGGTGTCGATTTCGTGATCGGGGAGCGCCGTGTATTCACGCATGTAGGCGACCGCACGCCCGCGCGTCCACCCCTGCGAATGAATTCCCGTATCGACGACCAGGCGGGCGGCGCGCCAGATCTGATAGCTGAGCATTCCGAAGCGGTCGTACGGCGTCTCGTACATCCCCATCTCCTGGCCGAGCCATTCGCAGTACACGGCCCACCCCTCGCCGTAGGCCGAGATGTACGTATAGCGGCGGAAGTCCGGAAGCGACTTGTCTTCGGCGGCGAGCGGGATTTGCCACGCGTGACCCGGCGCCGACTCGTGCAGCGTGAGCGCGGTGAGATTGTAGAGCGGGCGGGTCGGCAGATTGTACGTGTTCAGCAGGAACAGCCCCGGACCGCCGCGGCCGGCCGTGTAGAACGGCGCGATGTCGTCGGGCACCGGCTGGATGGCGAAGCGGGCGCGCGGCAGGAGGCCGAAGTATTGCGAGGCCTTGCCGTCGAACTTCTTGGCGATCCAGGCTGCGCGCATCAGGAGATCCTGGGCGGAGTAAGCCTGAAACTGAGCGTCGGCGCGCAGGAACACCAGGAACGATGCGAAGTCTCCCTTGAATCCCGTCTGCTTCATGGTGTCGACCATCTCGGCGTGCAGGCGTGCGACCTCCGATTCCCCCAAGGCGTGGATGGCGTCGGGATCCATGTTGAGCGTGGTGTATTCGCGGATCTTGGCGTCGTAATACGCCCTGCCGTCGGGAAGATCATGAGCCGCGAGGCTCAAGCGCATTCCCGGCAGATAGTCGTTGCGCATGAAAGCCAGCAAATCCCGGTACGCCGGCTGCACCGAATCGCGGATGACGGCAACCGCCTGCGCCCTGAGCGAGGTTTGGTCCGCCTCCGCGATTCCGGGCATCTCCTTGAACGGCGTATAGAAGAAACTCTGGTCCGGGGCCGCCTCGGTGACCGCGGTGATCGAGGCGTCGCGGCCCTTCATGGTCACCTGCGGCGGCGTGAACCCGCGCTTCAAGCCGCGCCGCATCTCGTCGATCTGTTCGCGGAAGTAGCGCGGGATGTCGCGCATTTGCGCGATCCAATGGCGGTAATCCTGCGCGTCACGGTAGGGACGGCGGGCCGTGTAGCCCAGATCCGTCCAGAATGTCGTATCGGAGTTCGCGGGCATCTCGTAGTCGCGAAACCGCTGGTTCGCGATCAGCGTCTCGATCTGCGGGCGGTAGACGTCGTAGTTCACGCGCTCCCCCGGGGAGAGCTCCGCGCGCTCGATCGTGTCGAGCTTGGCGAGCGTGTCCTGCCACATCTTCAAGCGCGCCTGCTGCGAATCGGGATCGACCTTCGGAAGATGATCCTGGATGGGCTTCTGCGAGTCCTCGTCGTCGGGAAACTGTTCCTCGCGCCACTTCCATTCGGCCGTGTAGATGGCCGCGAAGCGCTCGTCCGCCGTCTCCTTCTTCGAGCACGACGCGAGTGTCATGAGCGATGCCGACAACGCGATGGCGACGACGAGGAGAGCGCGCATGCGCGATGGTCCATGATCGGTCATTTAACCNNCGTAGAGCACGATGCGCTTGCAGGTGCGCACGCGCCGGCCGAGGCTCTTGAGTGCCCAGGTCCCCCATGGAAATCCGCCGTACTCCTTGAGCATGATCGTGTCGTTGCGCGCCATATAGTAGCGCCGGTCCGCGGAATGATTGCTGGTCCACTTGCGCACCCCCAGCAGCGCATGATGCGTCGACGCGNNGCCACCCGGTAGCCCAAAGCCCTTGCGCGGAAGCAAAACTCGCTGTCCACGTAGTCGATGAAGAAGTCGTCGCGGAAGCCGCCGATGCGATCGAGCGTCGACAGGCTGAGGAGCGAGCCTGAGGTGATCACGGATTCGACCTCCCGCCACGCGGGCGCGGGCGCCGCGGAGTCGCGGCCCGGTCCGGCCCCATTGCGGGCAGTGCCGGCGGACCCGGCTGGCGCGGGCTCGCCTTCCGGCTTGTGGATGTCGCGAAAGCCCGCGCCCAGCACGGCGAGTCTCGCGGGCTCGGGGAAGGAGGCATGCACCGCGATCAGCTCCTCCACCATCCCTGGGTCGAGCACGCTGTCCTGATCGAGCGCCAGCACCCACTCGTACCCGCGCGCGCGCGCGCGCCGCATGCCGATGTTGAGCGCGCCCGCAATGCCCAAGTTTTCGCGATTCAGCTCGAGCGAGAGCTTCGGGCCGGCGGACAACGCCGACAGCATTCGAAGCGCGGCCTCGCCCGAACCGTTGTCCACGATCACGAGCGCGCCGACCTGTCCCAGAATGCCGTTCACTCTCGCGGGTAGATCGGCGCCCGGATGAAAGCTCACCAGCACGGCGCAGATGCTCCGGGCGCCCGTCGGGTGAGCGGGCATTTTGTCCTTCACGACCGCTGGCCGCTCCTGTTGGTTTGCACGCATAATACCCGCCCCGAGGAGACCCCATGACAACTACCAAGGCGCCGCGCGTCAGCGGCACGCGGCTCTGGTCGCGACTGATGGAGATGGCCGAGATCGGCGCGACGCCCCAGGGCGGCTGCAACCGTCAGGCGCTGACCGATGGGGACCTCGAAGGCCGGCGACTGTTCGGCCGCTGGGCGGCCGCGGCCGGTTGCTCGCTGCGCGTCGATGCCATCGGCAATATCTTCATCCGCCGCCACGGGCGTGACGACTCGTTGCCCGCGGTGATGACCGGCAGTCACCTCGACACGCAGCCGACCGGCGGCAAATTCGACGGCATCTATGGCGTGCTCGCGGGACTCGAGGTCATCGAGTCGCTCAACGACCGGGGGATCGAGACGCGGCACCCGATCGAAGTCGCCGTCTGGTGCAACGAAGAGGGCTGCCGCTTTCCGGCGGCCATGATGGGATCGGCCGTGTGGTCGGGTCGGATGCCGCTGGCCGACGCCCACGCACTCACCGATCGCGCGGGGCGCAGCGTCCGGCAGGAGCTCGAGCGGCTGGGTGTGGACATGTCCGCGCCGATCACCCGGCAACCGGTCAAGGGCGCCTTCGAGGTGCACATCGAGCAGGGCCCGGTGCTCGAGCAGCGCTCGAAAACCATCGGCGTGGTCACCGGCGTACAGCACATGAGCCGGCACGAGGTCATCGTGCATGGGCAGGAGGCGCACGCCGGACCGACGCCGATGGAAATGCGCAAGGATCCGATTCGCGTGCTGGCGGATGTGCTGCCGGCGATGTATGCAACGGCCGCCCGGCACGGCAAGGATGCGCGCTTCACGGTGGGCATCATCGAGACCTCGCCGGGGTCTCCCAACACGGTGCCCGGTCAGCTGCGCTTCACGGTCGATCTGCGCCACCCCGATGGTGTGCAGTACCGATCGCTTCGCGGGGAGATCGACGCCGTGGTGCACGCCGCGCTCGAGCGCCAGGGGCTCGAGGGAGGCATTCGATGCGTGTGGGAAGCTCCCGGCGTCGAGTTCGATGCCGCGTGCATCGGGGCCGTTCGGCGTGCGGCGCAGACCCTCGGATGCGATGCCATGGAAATCGTCAGCGGCGCGGGCCATGACTCGGTCAACTTGGCCTACGTCGTGCCCACCTCGATGATCTTCGTGCCTTGCGCCGGCGGCTTGAGCCACAACGAAGCCGAGAGTGCCGCGCCCGCGGACCTCGAGACCGGAGCGAACGTACTCATGCATGCCATGCTGTCGCTGGCGGATTGAGGGGTTGCCCGGGGGCCGGCGGCGCTATCGTCAAGCGCGCCTTTCAAAATCCGTGATCAGCGTACTTAACCTAACCGTCCGGGACCCCTAATCTGCGCGGCATGAGAGCTGCGTTCGAGTCGGCCGATGCTGCAGTGCAGGATGAAGGGATACCCGCGGATGAGGCGGAGCGCCTGGTATCCCTGCACCGGCTGGGGCTTTTGGACACACAGCCTTCAGCCGCGTTCGATGGGGTGACCCGTCTGGCGGCCGCGGCGCTGCGGGTACCGCTGCTGTTGGTCGCATTGGTCGACCAGAATCGCGTTTGGTACAAATCGCGCGTCGGTTTGACGTTGCGCGAGAGCCCAAGGATGGGCTCGTTCTGCGCGCAAGCCATCCTGCAGCGCGAACCCTTGAGCGTGCGCGACGCCTCCACCGATCCGCGCTTCGCCAAGAACATCCTGGTTTCGGGCCCGACCCGGATCCGCGCCTATCTCGGCATCCCGCTTTTCACCCGCGATCGTCAACCCGTCGGGACCCTGTGCGCCCTGGATACCGAGGCGCGCGAGTTCGGAGAGGTCGAGCGGGTGGTGCTGTCGGAGTTCGCGAAGATCGCCGAAGAGCTGCTGGCCTCCCAGGAAGTCCTGTCCAAATCCGACGGCGTTTTGCAGTACGCCATGGAGCGCGAGAAGCTGTTCCGGGAGACCTTCGAGCAGGCCGCGGTCGGCATCGTGCACACCTCGCTCCACGGCGCGATCCTGCGCACCAATCAGCGCGCGTGCAGTGTGCTCGGCTACAGCGCCACGGAGCTGCGCGAGCTGTCGTTTCGAAATATCACCCACCCCGATGACTTC
>PMFP01000087.1 GCA_003155175.1 Vulcanimicrobiota bacterium | reverse complement strand
CGCGCGGCTTGCGCGACGTCGCCGGTCGTGCGGCCGTCTTTTTCGAGGGCTTCGTAGCGCTGCGCCCAGCCCGCGAGTTGCTCGGCGTAGATGCCGTCGAGAATCGGACGGGCGCGCTCGGCGAGCTGCGCGTCGGTCGTTCCCCCAGGACTGCCTTCAATCGTCTGCTTCGCCAGATGTGGGTAGGTGTTGACGGAGCGATAGATCGAGTCGATCGGTTCGGTCGCCGCGAGCAAGAGCGGAACGTCTTTGCCGTGCAAGAACGCGCGCAGCGCCGTGTCCACCGCGCGAGCGAACTGACGCAAGCGAACCTTCTGCCCTTCGGATCCTTGGATCCGGCCGATGGGTCCGCGTTTGCTGATGCTTCCTTTACCGACGCTGCTCGCGGCGTCGCGCGGCAACTCGCTCAGCTTCACTTCTTCCGCCGGCAAACCCGCAGAGACTTCGATGAGACGCGTCGGGTGCGCTGGGTCGAGCGCGAGCACGTAGCATGCGTTCGGGAACGTCACCGATCGCATCAGCGGCTTGAGGAAAAAACGATCCGCAACTTCCACGAGTGATTCGAGGGCGCTCGGCAAACGGAACGTCCGCACGTTTTCGGGCGTGGCGAGCACGCAGAGGCTGTGCGCCTGGAAGCGCCAGAACTCTTCGTCGTCCACCAAGTCGTCGAGATGCTCGGAGAGCGCGGCCACGCGGCGCTTGTCGGCGCCGGCTTCTTCGAGCTCTTCGATCGCGCGCTTGGCGGCGTCTTTGAGTTCGATGCGATCGCGATCCGCCCCGGTGGTGAGCGGAGTGGTCGGCAGGTAGATCGAGACGCAGATGTCGCCCCGGTGCGCGATCAGCGCCTTGAGCTCGGCGGGCGTGGGAATGTCAACGTGCAGCATGCATTAGAGGATGCGGGCCGGAACGTCGGCGCACCTCCCCTCGGAGAGGGGGGACGAGGCATGCCGACGTAGGTCGCACGCACCATAGCAAAGGGGATTTCGATGCATCGCTTCACCGCACGCCTCATTCTCACTACGCTCGCAATTCTTTGCGCCATCTCGCTCGCAAGCCGCACGCTGGCGGATTCGCCGGGCCTCGAGGTCGCGATCGGCGGCGATCATTCGCTCACGATTACGGGCCTTGCCGAAGGCGGTAATTACGGGTTCGACTACGTCAAGCAATGCTCGGAGTTCGGCAACGCGCCGTGCTACACGATCCACGCGGGGCAAGGCATGGTTGGGATGCCGGTCAACGCGCCGGGATGTCAGTCGCAGATGGGCAACGCGTACACGCCCTCGGCGGTGGAATGCGACGCCTCCGGCATCACCGGCGTCACGATTTTTCTCAAGAATGGCGGTCAACTTGGGATCCAAGACGTCGCCAGCCATCCCGGTAATGCGTGCTCGCCGGTGCCGGTTCTCATCAAGACCGGATCGGGAGCGAACGTGGTGGCGATCAATAACGGGTGCCACGAGACGCTCGACTGCTCGCTGACCGGCAGCGGCGGCATTGCGGGCGGCGACGTAGACGCGGCCGACACGATCAGAGGCGGTTGCGCCAGCGTAATCAAGCATTAGGCAAGCCTAGTAGAGCAACCGCACGTCGCATGGGGGAACGTATTACCCCCGGGGAACGTACCTTAGTAGAGAAAGATACACGAGGCACCCTCATGCGACTACCATTTCGCGCTGCCGCTTTCGGAGCGGCCCTTTCGCTCCTCGCCGTGACCTTTGCCCCGCCGGCTAGCGCCGCGGGCACGACGCGAGTCGAGCAAACCGACGGATCGGTTCAAATCTATCAAGACGTATCCATGCGGCTCGACGGTCCGACGATTTGGATTCAGAACGCCAACCATAAGGCGATGCTGGAGATCAAGACCGCCTCGTGCTCGTTCGACGGCAAGATCAAGCGATGTTTCCCCTCGACGTTCTCGCTACACCGGCAAGACGGCACGCACGCGATTGCCGTCGCGTGGGGAACGGTCTACCTCAACCTCACGAATTCCGCGCAGCAGCTGCCGCTTTCGTCCAAAGATCTTCCCGCGCAGAGCTTGCTGGTTCTCGTGCGTACCGAACGCGGTACGTACGTCTCGGTGCGCGGAACCATCGACAAGGTGACGCAATGACGCCGCGCATACGCTCCCTCATCGCCGTCGCGCTCATCGTCGCGATGCCGGTCGCAACCATCGCGCAGCAACACGGCGGCGGCGGTGGTGGCGGCAACGGCGGAGGCGGCAGCCATCCGACCAGCGGTGGCGGAGGAGGCGGACGTCCGCAAGGCAACAGCGGGGGCGGAGGCTATCATCCCGCGCCGTCGGCACCGGTGTATCACGCACCGCCCCAAGCGCCCGTCTATCATGCGCCGGCGCAAACGCCCATCTATCACGCGCCGCCGACGACGACGTATCCCGGCACGTTCAATCTCAACCACGACACTCACGGCCAACCCGTGCCGTATCATCCGCCGGTGACCACGTATCCGACGACCAACCGGCCGCCGGGAACCACGATGCATCCCCCGATCGTCACGAATCCGACGGGCCATGCGCCCGTGTACCCTGGGACGAATCGCCAGCCGGGGAGCACGATGCACCCGCCGATCACGACGTACCCGACGTCGTATCGCCCGCCGTCGGGCGGTTGGACGCCGCCGAACCACTACCGTCCCGCGCCGCCCAATCCGGGCTACTACGGCCCGTATCGCGGCGGATTCCACGGCCCGCCCATTCGCAATCCGCGCTATTGGAACGGCGGCTCGTGGTACTGGAACAACGGCTATCCGTGGACGCCCTCGTACAACTATTGGGGCGGCGGGTTCTGGGGGGGCTGGGCATTCGCCGCGATCGCCTCGGCCATCGTCTACGGCGCCATCGTTGACGCGAACAGCCAGTACTACTATCCGTCGTATCAAGTGCAACCGTCGAGCCCCGGCGCACAGCTGTTGCAAAGCTACGAGCTCCAGCAAACGCCGTGCGGACCAGCCGGGCTCGTCGTGATCTGGGGACCGAACAACAGCGTCATCTGCGCGTATCCGAACGCCATCGTCTCGGCGGGGAATTACCAACTCGATCCCACGACGCTGACGATCGTCTCGCAAGGCCAAGGTCAGGAGATCCAGCCCCCGATACAGCAGCAGCCGCCGCAACCGTAACGGGCTAGGCGTTTTGCGGGGGCGGCGGCGGGGCCGGCGTCCCGCGGAACTTCTCCCAGACGCCGAGCAAGCCGGTGACGATCGCGACCAGACCGCCGGCGATGCCGATGTAGGCCGAGAGCGCATTCGTTTGCCCTAGGACGATCACCGGGATGTCGTCCTCGCGGGTGTTGAGGACGGCGCCATGCTTGTCGAGCGCTTGCAAGACGAGCGTGATGACGTGGTTGCCCGGAAGCGTCGGCATCAGATTCCAGCGCCATGGGGCGGGAGCGAGCGGCGCCTGCGCGGCAAGGCTGCACGACGGCGCGAGCAGCGCCTCGCGCGTGCGCTCGGCCGCACCGATGCGGTCGACCGTGAAGCCCGGCGCGTCGAGCAGGACCGCATACGAACTCACGGCGCTGGTCGAACATCCCGCGCCGGTCGTGAGCGGTTGCAGCGTGAGCGTGATCGTCTCGTACAGATCGATCGGCTGCGGCGACTTCACGATGTCGAGCGGTCCGGTCGAGAGCCACCGGTAGCCCGCGATCTGGGTTGAAATGCCCTCGAACGGCGGCTGCGTTAAGTTGACTTCGACCGTCTTAAAGCGGTAGGCTTGCGCCGCCGCATCGAGTTCCGACGTGTTCTTGTACCAGAGCGAACCCGCGATCAGCGCGATCAATGCCGCAATTCCAGCTGCGATAAACCAGACGTGGGGAGCCGGGAAACTCTGACGCGGTTGCGTCATTCAATGCGCCGCCGAATCCACCGAACACGCGACCGACGTCAACGCGCTTCGCGGAGCGACGAACGGAGAGACGAACTTCAAGGTCGCTCCCGACGCGCGCAGGACGCCGTATTGCGCCGCCGTCGTCGCCCCATTCCCGAGCAGACAGCGAAATCGGACCGCCGGGCTCGACGACGTGTAGGCGAGCGTGACGGTGACGAAGTAGTCGGGATTGCCGGCGGGCGACGGCGAGAGCGTGTACGTGCATCGCTGGATGGTGACGCCCGAGCCGCTCGCGAACGTACACGGCTGCGGCGTTCCGGTATGGCTCTCCGCCAACGACGGAACGGGCTGGAANNAAACGCGCTTCCCTGGCCCCGGGAAAATCTCCGCCCGGGCGCCCGACCGGGCGGCATCTTGCTTAGCTGATTCTTAAACAGGCGCCCGGTACACGCTTGGCGTAGGCCACCAGTCCACATCGGACATACCTCGCTTTTCGCCGTCGTGCGGCCGCCGGCCGCGGAGGATGACATGAAACGCTCATGGACGCGCACGATCGCGTGCGGCGCACTTCTCGGGTTCTCGATCACTGCGTGCGGAGGGGGCGGCGGAAGCGCCGCGACTCAGCTTGGCGGCGGCATTCTGCCGCCGGGTGGCGGGGGCGGCTCGCCGCAAGGGACCAGTTCGATCGTCGTCAGCGGAACGATAAACGGAACGGGGCCGTATCTGCTCGCGCACAAGAGCCGCGTCGCGCGCAGCATCGGGCACGCGCACCCGTTGCTCTCGCTCAAGAACGTCACGGTGACCGGGACGCTGTTCCCGGGCGATGCCGGACCCGAACCCGTGCAAAATAGCGAGACGATTGCCACGCCCTCCGGCGCCTACTCCGCCAGTCTATCGTTCTCGAACGTTCCCGTGCACAACAACGAGTGGATCGTGCTCGAGTTTACCGGCAACGCGACCGACGGCAGCCACGTCGCGCTCGGCGAGCTCGCCGGTCTGGTCAACGTCACCAGTTCGCCGAAGAACAGCGCAACGCTGACCGAAGCGACCACGCAGACCTTCCAGGTCTTCGAGACGCTGCTCCAGGAAGGCGACCTGAGCACCTACGATCTCGACAACACGCCGACGCTCAATACCGTCCTGACGTCGGACATCACCGGCTGGGGCGTAACGCTGGATCCCACGACGCATCTGTATTCGATCGGCGGCCTCATCCAGCTCGTGAATAAGCTCGAGCCGAAGTTCGAGCGCGACTTCAACGTCTCGCCGAGCCCCAAGTATAGCGGCGCGATCACGCTCGCGCGGGATTGGTCCAACGCGTCCGAAGTGGACCTTGCGCTGGACTACTATTACTTCGACGCCTTGTTCCCGCTGTTCGTCACGCTCGTCGGCCAAAATCAGCAGAGCGTCTCTGCCGCCTGGGGAAGCGATTCGAACTGTGGCCTTTCCTCGACGAACCCGCCCAACACGCCCCCCGGTGGAACCGCAACGGCTCTCGCGGCCGATGCCTGCGTCTTTTCCAACGTCAGCGGTGGGGTCACGCTGCGCAACGTCTACGGCGGACACCTGTTGCTGGGCGCGACGACCAATGCGAACGGCGCGGGCACGACGTTCTTCGGCGGCCATCTGAGCGTGACGGGCGAGGCGCCCGGCGCGAAAACCTACACGATCGCCGCTCCCGCTACGGCTGCGACGTTCACGGTGAACGATCCGGCCGGCTTCGCATTCGGTCCGGCGTTCTACGGCACGCCGCTTCTTCCCAACGCCGGCGGATTCTTTACGGTCCAGCCCAACTACGGCACGGGCCTGCAGTCGAACACGGCCTTTGCGCTTTACGAGCCCGACCAAGTGGACATTCCCGCGCGGGTCATCGCAAAGAGCCCGCCCTACGGAGCCACGTCTCCGCACAACCAAATCGAAGTGGACACGTTTAACGCATACGGCGTCCCGCTCGCCGACATGGGGCTCTGCGGCGGCATCAGCTGCTACACGGAAGCCTCGACGGGCGCGCTCAACATCGTTCGTCCCTTCGCCGACGCAGGGACGAAACTGAGCTACTTCAATTACGTGAAGGGTGGTACGCTCGCGGCGATCTCACAAGGAGTCGGCGGCTACAACCTCACGTTTTCCGGTGCGGGCAGCGGGACGCTGAAGACGACGACGTCAACCGCCCTCTTGCCAAATCAGCAGCTCGATTTTAGTCTGAGCGGACTTCCCGACGGCGACAGGATCACCGTCCAAGCATACGATGCCGCCAATAGCAACGTTTATACCGGCGTGGCGACGAGCCAATTCGGCTCGGCCGCCATCCGGATGAACGTTTCCCAAACGGTAAATATCAAGGAGGTCCTCATCACGATCGGCTACACGGGGCCGTCCGCGACGATCCAGCTCAACGAGATCACCACGCCGACCTACTGAGGTCTCGCGACCTTAGACACCAAACGGCGCCGTCAATCGTGACGGCGCCGTTTTGACGACCTTGCTTCCGGACTACGGCGCTCCTAAGACGCTCTGCAACCGGGCTTCGCCGGCCGCGGCGTCGGCCTTGAGTTCGTCGTAGACTTGGTACTGCGCGGCCGTCGGTTTCTCGTAGGCCAGTTCGATCTCGCCGGCGAGGAACGCGATGTGGTCGCGCAGCTTGGTCTCCTTGAGCACGTCGCCTTCGCTCGACGAGATGTCGAGCTGCACCAGACTCTCGAGCGCGGCGTCGATCTGCGCGCGCTTGGCGGGAGACGCGGTCGCGCGCGCCGCCAGCGCCGCGTTCACGACTCGGTCGAACCCGTCGAGCGTTACGGCGATCTCGCGCCCGAGCGCGAGCCGCGCGTCCAAGTCGGCCTGCGTCGCGTGGAGCCGCGGATCGAGTTTGACGGTTAGCGGCTGCGAGATCTTCTGCGTGCCGTACTGCAGCACGACGGCGTATGCGCCGGGAACGATCGTCGGCCCTTTGACCGTGTTGGGGAAATCGTCGGTCGTTTCGATCGTGACGCCGGGGATGTCGGTGACCGGCGGATAGCGCAGGTCCCACTGGAAGCGATTCATGCCCGGCTGGACCGCGGTGAGGTCTTGCAACTCGCGCGCGTGCTCGTGGATCGCGTCCTCCCACTGCACGAGATCGTCGTCCACCTTCTTCTCGTGCTTGTCTTTGATATGCAGNNGGGTTCTCGCCCTCGTTGTCGCCCGCGTCGCCGCCGTAGGCATGCGTCAGCCAGGCGGTTTCCGGGGGGAAGAGCTGCACGGTTGCCACGCTCGGCGCGGGGTCGCGCGCGAGCGCTTCGAGCAGCGCGAGGTCGTCGAGAATCCAGAACGAGCGCCCGTGCGTGGCGATCGCCACTTGGCCCTGACGCGCGTTGATTGAGAGATCGCGCACCTGGACGCCGGGAAGATTGAGCGTCAGCGGCTGCCAGTTCGCGCCGCCGTCGAGACTGACGTAGACCGTCGCACGCGTTCCGGCGAAGAGCAGGCGCGGTTCGCGCGGGCTTTCGCGCACGACGTGCACGTAATGGTCGCCGGGCAATCCGTTCGTGATCGCCGTCCAGGTCGCGCCGTAGTCCGTCGTCTTGTAGATATACGGATGGAAATCGTCCCACTGGTAGCGATTGGCCGATAGATATGCGGTGCCGGGAGCGAAGTGCGAGGCGTCGATCGAACTGATCTGCGCCCACTGCGGCAGCTGCGGCGGCGTGACCAGCGTCCAGTTCGCGCCGTGGTCTCTCGTGACGTGCACTAAGCCATCGGCCGAGCCGGCCCAGATCACGTCGCCGTTTAACGGTGAAACCGCGAGCGACGCGATGTCGGGGAACGTTTCGGCGCTGGTCTGATCGTAGTCGATCGGGCCGCCGCTCGGGCCTTCGGTGCTCTTGTCGTCGCGCGTGAGATCGGGGCTGAGGACTTTCCACGTCTTGCCTTCGTCCGTGCTCGAAAACACGTGCTGGCTGACGGCGAACAGTTCGCTCGGATTAGCCGGCGAGAACATGACGGGATGCGTCCAGCCGAAGCGCTCCTTCAGCTCGACGGCCGAAGCCCCCGACATGTACTTGGCCCACGGCGAGACGTTCTGCGTCTGTCCCGTGGAGTTGTCCCAGCGCAACATCGTGCTGTAATAGCCGCTGCCGTACGTGACGTTGGGCGAGCCGGGCTGCGGCGCGACGAACGTGCTCTCGCCCGCGGCGACCTCGCGCCAATCTCCCAAAGGAATGCCGCCGCCCGGAACCGCGCTCGGCCCCTCGTACGCGCCTTCGTCCTGCTGCGCGCCGTAAACGTGGAACGGAAACTGGTCGTCGAGCGCGATGTGATAGAACTGACCCGTCGGCTGATTGTTTTCCGAACTCCAACTGTCGCCGCCGTCGGTGGACACCATGGCGCCGCCGTCGTTGCCCTCGAGCAAGATTTTGGGATTGCGCGGATTGACCCAGATAATGTGGTGGTCGCCCTGCGACGTTATCGTTCGCCACGTGCGGCCGCCGTCGGTCGTCTTAAAGACGCCGTCTACCTCCGGTACGTACGCGACGTTCTGATTCGTCGGGTCGGCGAAAATTGCCATGTAGTAGAAGGCGCGCTGGCGCAGCTTCATCTCGTCGTTCACGCGCTTCCACGTCTTGCCGCCGTCCATGGAGCGGAACACGCCGCCGTCCTTCGCTTGCACGATGGCGTAAACGCTGCGGGGGTTGGTCGCCGAAACCGAGACGCCCATGTGCCCGAGCAGGCCGGTGGCGAATCCGGGGTTGCTGGAGATCTTCGTCCAGTGCGCGCCGCCGTCGGTCGTCTTGTAGAGACCGCTGCCCGGGCCGCCGCTGGTCAGTTTCCACGGCACGCGCTGCGCCTGCCACATCGCGGCGTACAACGTCCGCGAATCGTGCGGGTCCATGACGAGATCGCCCGCGCCGGTGTTGTCGTCAACGAAGAGAATCTTCTTCCACGTCTTGCCGCCGTCGGTGGTCTTGAAGACGCCGCGTTCGGAATTGGACTTAAAGACGTGGCCCAACGAGGACGCGTACACGACGTTCGGATTCTTCGGATCCACGGCCAGCGCACTGGTCGTGTGCGTATCGCTCAGGCCGGCGTAGTGCCAAGTCTCGCCCGCGTCGGTGGATTTAAAGATCCCGGCCCCGGTATAGAAATCGTTGCGAATGTCGCTCTCGCCGGTGCCGGCGTAAATCACGCTGGTGTTGGAGGGCGCGATCGCGAGCGCGCCGATCGAATCGGCGACGAGCGGAAGTTTGCCGTCGCTGATGTTCGTCCACTCCAGCCCGTAGTCGGTGCTCTTCCAAATCCCGCCCTCGACGCCGCCGAAGTAAAACACGTTGGGCTGGGACGGGTCGGCGGCGATCGCGACGACCCGGCCGCCGATGTACGGCCCGATGTTGCGCCACGCCAGCTTGCTCATCAGCTGCTGCGCCGGTGGCGTGGTATCGGCAGCCCGGCCGGCGAGCGGCAACGCGAGAGGGAGCACGGCGAGGGCCGCGACGATCAGCTTTTTCATGCGATTCCTTATGACGGGATTAAGCCCAGAAACGATTGGGGCCCCGCTTGCCTTTTGCCTTGCGAGCAGGCCGTTTATCGCGCGGAATCGTAAGAGGATGGCCCCCTCCGGGGCCGCGCAAACCTACTTACGGCAACCAACAGGAGCACACTCATGGCGTACGGGCCGCTCGAGTATTACATCATCGGTTTTGAAGGTCACAAGTTCACGGGCGACATCGCCCCGGCGCTCAAGAAGGCCGCCGATTCGGGTGCGATTCGCATCCTCGACTTGGTCTTCGTCACGAAAGACGGCCACGGAGCCGTCAGCGCCATCGAATACGAACACTTCGACAAAGAAGTCGCGCACGCGTTCTCCCGGATCGACAAGAACGGCGAGGGCCTCTTCACCAGCGAAGATCTCGAAGAGATCGGCAAAGGCATCGGCAACGATTCGTCCGCGGCGCTCATCCTCGTCGAACATCTCTGGGCGGCGGAATTGCGCGAAGCCATCGTGCACGCGCGCGGCCGCCTCGTACAGCACGGCATCCTGACCGAGGACGCCGTCGAAGCACTCGAAACGATCACCGCATAGCAAGGAAGAACCATGCGTAGAAGAATCGGACGCCCCAGTCTCCTCGGAACCGCGGCGCGCACCGCCGTCATCGCGGGCACCGCGACCGCAACGATGAACGCCGTCGGCGGCGGACGCGCTCAGCAGGCGCCGCAAGCGCACGCTCCCGCGGCTCCTCAAACCGCGCCGGCGCCCGCAGCCGGCGGTCTCACGGACGAGACGCTTGCGAAGCTCAAACAGCTCGGCGAACTGCACGCATCGGGCGTGCTCACCGAGCAAGAGTTCTCGCAGGCCAAGGCTAAGCTGCTCGGCTAACGCCCCCTACCGGTTCGCCGCCGCGACGGCACGCACGTAGAACGACCAGCTCTGCGAGAATTGCTGGCCGCCGATGGTCATGCCGATCACGGACACGGTGCGCCGCCCGGTCGCGAGCGCGAACGGCACCGCGACCGCGAATGCGTCGGTCGAGACGCGCGCAACTTTGGTCACGTCGCGCCCGTCCACGATCACCGTGACCGTGCTCGCGTTGACTTTGTCGCTAAAGGTCGCGGAGATCACCGGGCTCACCGACGCAGCGGTCGTGCCCGCAGCCGGCCGCTGATTCTGCAAGCGGAACCATTGCGCCGTCGGGATCGGCGTGGACGACGCGCTCGCACCCGCCGCCGTCGGGTGCGACGAATAGATCGGAACGCGCTTGCCCTCGCCGGCCTCGGCAACCGCGAACGGCACGATTAGCACCAGAGCGGCGAAGGCGCCCCGCGCGGCGCGGAGCAAAACCGTCGATCGCATGCGACGTTGCTTCTTTTCGTCACGTCGCGTCGCCTCGTCGCCGAAAACCGTCCTGGACGGTGGAGAAATTGACGCATCCTTAACGTTCGCGTAGTATCGTGAGTCCATGAGTTCTCAAGCGCGCAACGCCCACGCCGTCTCGCCCGTGCACTCGTCGCCCGGACCATCCGTGCGCGTCGTAACCTCGGCATCACCGCCCGCCGACGGCGCCTTCGCCATTCCGGTTGCGGCAGGCGGCGGCGGGGGCGGCGTGCCGGGCCCGCTCGGGCTGGATCGTGCCGCGCTCTCGGCTGCGGGCTTCGGCGGCGGACTCGGCGAGACGCTCTTGATTCCAAGGCAAGGCGGCCCGACGCTGGTCGCGGTCGGCATCGGCGATCCGGCCGCGCTCGACGCCGCCGCGATACGCGACGCGGCGGCGGCCTTCGCTCGCGCCGTCGGCAAACACGAGCGCATCACGGTCTCGGTCGCCGAGCTCGCGGACGTGCCGCCCGAGATCGCGGGGCAAGCGGTCGTCGAAGGCGTGTTGCTCGCGCGCTACCGCTACGACGCGTTCAAGCCTAAAGCGCCGGGCGACGTCAAAGAGCTCGTCGTCGTCGCCGCACCCGAGAACCTCGAGGCGGTGCGCGCCGGCGCCGAGCGCGGACGCATTCTCGCGGCGGTCGGCACGCTCGCGCGCGACCTCGCCAATTCACCGGCCGGCGTGCTCACCGCGACGCGGATGGCCGAGGTCGCGCTAAAGGTGGCCGCGGACCGCGGGCTGGGCATCGAGATCTTCGACAAAGAGGCGCTCGCCGAGATGGGATGTGGCGGGCTTCTGGGCGTCAACGCCGGCAGCGCCGAGCCGCCACGCATGATCAAACTCACCTACC
>PMFP01000122.1 GCA_003155175.1 Vulcanimicrobiota bacterium | reverse complement strand
CCCGTCGTTATTGTGCGACGATCGTGCCGCGAGCGGTGCCGAAGCCGATGCGGCGGGCGCCGGGACGTTCGCACCATCCGCGTAGCGTGACTTCGTCGCCGTCCTCAAGGAACGTGCGGCGTTCGCCGGTAGGCAGCACGATCGGGTCTCTGCCGTTCCAGGTCATCTCGATGAACGATCCGAGGGAGCCGGGCGCATCTCCGCTGATCGTGCCGGAAGCGAACAGGTCTCCAGGGCGCGCCGCGGCGCCGTTCGCCGTCGCGTGGGCCAGCTGTTGCGCCATGTTCCAATACATCTCGCGAAAGTTGGTCGTCGTCACCACTTCGGCCCCCAGATGTTTCTCGCGCATCTGCCGCGTGCGCAGCTCCACGGTGAGGTGGACGTCGTAGTTCCACGCGCCGCTTGCATTGAGATACGGAAGCGGGGCGGGCTCTTGCGCGGGCCCCGCAACGCGAAACGGTTCGAGAGCGTCGAGCGAAACGACCCACGGAGAGACCGTCGTCGCGAACGACTTCCCTAAGAAGGGCCCCAGCGGCTGGTACTCCCACGCTTGGACGTCGCGAGCGCTCCAGTCGTTGACGAGCACTAGACCGTAGATATGTTCGGGAGCGTCCGCGACCGGTATCGGCGTCCCGATCGCGTTGCCGGGGCCGGTGAAGAACCCGACTTCGAGTTCGATGTCCAACCGCGTGCTCGGACCGAACTTGGGCGCATCGGCATTCGGGGGACGGCGCTGACCGCTGGGCCGGTGCACCGGCGTGCCGTCCACGACCAGGGTGCCGGCGCGTCCGTGATAGCCGATCGGCATCCACCGCCAGTTCGGCATCAGGGGATCGCCGCCGGGGCGAAAGATCTTTCCCAAATTCGTCGCGTGCTGCAGCGAGGAATAGAAGTCCACGTAGTCGCCGACCTCGGCGGGCAGATGAACGCGCGCTTCCGCCATCCGCACGATCGCGTCGCGCTCGTGCGCGCGCTCGCGAAACGCCGGATCGCCGCCTTCACGCAAGAGCTGCGAGATTCGCGTCCGAACGGCGCGCCACGTTTCCCGTCCGGCCGCGAAAAACGGATTGAGCGTTGGGGCCTGCAAAAGCTCGCGATCCACGACGTCGTCGAGGAAACCCGATTCCGCGAGGACGTCGCAGTTGAGAATGCGGTCGCCGATGGCCACCCCGACGCGCGGCAGCCCGGCTCCGGCGGAGAAGACGCCGAACGGCAGATTCTGAACNNCGCGCTCGATTCGCTCATGCGGGCTTGGGCAACACGGCCATCGCCGTCAGATCCTCAACCGGTTCGGCAACGCTGCAGCTTCCGTACCCGACGAAGGCGTGTTCCCGCACCGCCGCGATTTCTTGCGCTTCAAAGCGGCGTCCGCGCCAGGTGAGAGCATCTTCTTCAAAGGCGAACGCGGCGGCATCTTCGTCGGCGATCGCCTCTAAGACGGCCGCGCCGTTCGTTCGTCCAACCGCCAGCGCACAGGCGACCAGGATATTGAGAAATCCGTGCATCGTGAATCCGGTTTCCGGGTCGAGCCGCCGAACCGGATGGTGCAGGCCGGCCGTTGCCTTGAACGGCACTCCCTCGCGCGCGGCCGCGATCACGAACGCGGCGAGTTCTTCAGGGGACGGAAATGCGTCGGCCGTCACGCCGCCGCAGCGAACCTTGAGCGACAAGCGCGCGCGAGTCGCCGCCGCGCAGGCGCCCGGAACGAGATCGCTCCAGCGTTCCGTCCGGGGCATTTCGGCGTAGACCGGCAGATCGCGCAGCTTCGCCTGCGAGAGCATGGCGCCGAGCTGGCTGATGGCCGCATCGTACGTTTCACGCTGGGACAAGAGGGACGGCAAGGGGATCTCGAGAGCGTCCACGCGCGCGATGGGGTCGCGGTGCGCGCGCAGGTTGGCCAGCGAGGCCAGCGCGGTGCGCGCTTCGTCGAACCAGCGATACGGATCGCGCGAAACGTCGAGCACCACCGAGAGCGCCGGGGCTGGACGCGAACCGAGGGCGCGGCGCAACTCCGGTACGCGCGACGCCGGGACGACGAAGCGGCCGACCATCCAGGCGTGCGGCCCAGAGCGGATTCCGGCGAACTCCGCCAGCGCCGGAGCCATCGCGAGCTGCGCGGGCGGAAAGAGCCCGGCGTAGTCGATCAGGCGCTCTAGCGCGGTGCGGGCCGAGGGCTTTACGGGCAGGTCGAGGTCCATGACCCGCTCTGTTCGCAAGCCGCGCCGGGGGAACCCGCGACCGGGCCAAGGGGCGGCTTCGCGCGGCCGCCAACTGCTCGGATTATGAGTACGGGCACGCAACCCCAGTCGGCAAACCATCCTCTGGCCCGGATCGATTGGGACTACATCGAATTCTACGTCGGAAACGCCAAACAAGCCGCGCACTATTACATGTCCGCCTTCGGCTTCGACCAGGTGGCGTACGCAGGCCCGGAAACGGGCGTACCGGGACGCGCGAGCTACCTGCTCGAGCAAAACGATCTGCGCTTCGTCCTCACGAGCAGCCTGACGCCGGACGGCGAGATCGCCGACCACGTTCGCCTGCACGGGGACGGCGTCCGCGACATCGGCATTCTGGTTGCCGACGCACGCGCCGCGTACGACGCCGCCATTGCCGGCGGCGCGACGCCGGTCGCGCCTCCGACCGAAACGAAAGACGAATTCGGCACGATCGTCCGCGCCGCGATCGCCACGTACGGCGACACGATTCATACCTTCGTGCAGCGCGACGGATATCGCGGTCCGTTCATGCCCGGGTTCGTCGAAGGCCGCCGCAGCCTCGCGCACGTCGCCAAGCCCGGTTTGCTGGCGGTAGACCATTGCGTCGGAAACGTCGGTTGGGGCGAGATGGACTCGTGGGGAGATTTTTACGCTCGCGTGTTCGGCTTCTCGCAGCTCGTCTCGTTCGACGACAAGGACATCTCCACGGAATACACCGCGCTCAAGTCCAAGGTGATGACCGACTCGCGCCACCGGGTCAAGTTTCCGATCAACGAGCCGGCCCACGGCAAAAAGAAATCGCAGATCGAAGAGTACCTGGACTTCTATCGCGGTGCCGGCGTACAGCACATCGCGATCCGGACCGACGACATCGTCGCGACCATCGACGCCCTGCGCTCCAACGGCGTGGACTTCCTGGAGACGCCCGACTCGTACTACGAAATGCTCCAGGAGCGCGTCGGAACAATCGACGAGGCCATCGGCGTGCTGCGCCAGCGCGGCATCCTCGTGGACCGGGACGATCTCGGCTACATGCTGCAGATCTTCACCAAACCGCTTCAGGACCGGCCGACCGTGTTCTTCGAGATCATTCAGCGCAAGGGCAGTCTCTCGTTCGGCAAGGGAAACTTCAAGGCGCTCTTCGTCTCCATCGAACGCGAACAGGAAAAGCGCGGGACGCTGTAGCCCATGCGCGTTCGAGCCCGCCGCCATCCGGACCGGGCAACCTTTCCCCTCGCGCCCCCGTTCTGACGAGGTGATGTCGATGGAAACCCGCGTCCAACCGGCCCCCTTTCACCTCGATCGCCGGGAACTGGCCGATCGCTATCGCCACAATCGCGAGCGCACCGCGCGCGTCTTCGATTTGGTGCGACCCGAAGCGTTCTACGAAAACCCCATTCCGCTGCGCCATCCGTTTGCATTTTACGCCGGTCACATTCCGGGGTTTAGTTTTCTCACACTCAACGAACGCGGGCTGGGCGAAGCGCCCGTCGATCCGCGTCTCGAGAAGCTCTTCGAGCGCGGCATCGATCCGGGCTCGATCGACGAGGCGCGTCGCCACGAGCGTGCCGACTGGCCCGCGCGCGAGGCCATCGACGCCTTCGCCGGCGCCTGCGACGAGCGCGTTCTTGCCGCGATCGCCGGCGGCGCCATCGACGATGCGCGCGTTCCCCGTCTCGTGCGGGCACAGGCGGTCTACGCCATCCTCGAACACGAGGAGATGCACGACGAGACGCTCGCCTACATCGTCCATCGGCTCCCGGCCGGCCTGAAGGAGCGGGTCGCGCAGGATTACCGCGATCACGCGCCGCCGCGCAACGATCTCGTGGAGATCGCGGCGGGCGACGCGACGCTGGGCGTCGAGCAAGACGAGATCCCGTTTGCGTGGGACAACGAATCCGGCCGCCACACCGTGCCGGTGAAGCGGTTTGCGATCGCGCGTTATCCCGTTACGAACGCCGACTGGCTCGCCTTCGTAGCCGCGGGCGGCCCGATTCCCGCATTCTGGATCGAGCGCGACGGTGACTACCGGCTGCGCGGGATGTTCGAAGATCTGCCGATGCCGGGGTCGTGGCCGGTGTACGTCTCGCACGCGCAAGCGCGGGCCTACGCGTCGTGGGCGGGCATGCGCCTGCCGACCGAAGCCGAGTACCACCGCGCCGCCTTTTCCACGCGCGAGGGCGGCGAGCGCGCGTTTCCGTGGGGCGACGAGCCTCCCGAACACCGGCACGGAAATTTCGATTTCCAGCGCTACGACCCCGAGCCGGTGGATGCGCATCCCGGCGGCGCGAGCGACTGGGGCGTGCACGACCTCACCGGCAACGGGTGGGAATGGACGTCTACGGTCTTCGCGCCCTTCCCGAACTTCGAGCCGTCGGCATCGTACCCGCAATACTCGGCCGACTTCTTCGACGGGAAACACTATGTGATGAAGGGCGCATCGCCGGTTACGCCGGCGACGCTGATCCGGCGGTCGTTCCGCAATTGGTTCTTCGAAGACTACCCGTTCATGTTCGCCAAGTTCCGTTGCGCCGCCGACCGCTAGGAGGCGCGGCGCCGCGCTCTCTCGCGGGCGCCTTCGTTGCGATCGCGGTGGCCTGTTCGGTCGCGCTCTCCGCGGGCTGTTCGCGTCAAGGCGCCCCAGGGCAAACCAGTGAGTTGGACGTGGCGTTGCCCATCAATCCCACGCAGCTCAACCCGATTCTCTCGCAGAACTCGATCGAAAGCTTCACGGCCGGTCTCATCTTCGACGAGCTCGTCTCCTTGGACGCGAGCGGCCGGGACGTTCCGGAC
>PMFP01000107.1:15866-32555 GCA_003155175.1 Vulcanimicrobiota bacterium | reverse complement strand
GCTGGCCCAACGCGCTCTTTTCGGAGTTCGTCATGACGCAGCTCGAGGGCGAATCGGAAATTCCGATGGGAGACACTAGCGATCTCGAGTTTCGCTCCGAATAAGCATTTCGGTGGTACCTGAAAGAAACACGGCCGATATCATCGTCNNCAGTGGGGCGATGAGGGCAAAGGCCGCATCGTGGATCTCTACGCCCGGGACTACGACGTCGTCGCGCGCTTCGGCGGCGGCGACAATGCCGGCCATTCGATCAAGGTCGGCGATCGAGAGATCGCACTGCGAATCGTGCCGTCGGGCGTTCTCGACGATCGCGCGGAGCTGTTCATCGGCAGCGGAACGGTCGTCAGCCTGGCCGGACTTCTCGAAGAGATCGACCGGCTTTCCGGTATCGGCGTAGACGTTTCGCGCATCAAAGTCTCGGATCGCGCGCACGTCGTATTTCCGTATCACGCCTGGTCTGATCGCCTAGCCGAAGGCGCGCGCGGCTCGAACGCGCTTGGAACGACGGGGCGCGGCATCGGCCCCGCGTACGTCGATCGCGTCGCTCGAACCGGCATCGTCTTCGGCGACCTAGCCGACGGCGACGCGCTGGCCGAAAAAATTCGCGCCAACCTGCGGAATCTGGCGCGGGGCGCGGCGGGCGACGACGTTCCCGGCGAGAGCGAAATCGTCGCCGGGACGCTCGAGCAAGCGCGACGGCTCATGCCGCACATCGTCGACGGGGTCTCGTACATTCACGACCGGCTCGAATCCGGGAAGCGCATCCTGATCGAAGGCGCGCAAGGCACGCTGCTGGACGTCGGTTTCGGAACGTATCCGTACGTCACGAGCTCGCACACCATCGCGGGCGGCGCGTGCACGGGACTCGGGATCGGACCGGCCGCGATCGGCCGCGTCGTCGGGGTTGCCAAAGCGTACTGCACGCGCGTCGGCGCGGGCCCGTTCCCGTCGGAGCTGCACGACGAGATCGGCGAACGCCTGCGCAGGAACGGAAACGAGTTCGGTACGGTGACCGGCCGCCCGCGGCGTTGCGGCTGGTTCGACGCGGTCGCAGCGCGGTACGCCGTCCGTCTGAACGGGTTGACGTCTACGACGCTCACGAAACTCGACGTGCTCTCGGGCTTCGAGCGTCTGGGGATCGTCACGGCGTACACGGCGCACGGCCGGCGCGCCGGCTTCGACCGCGCCGGCGATCCCGCCCTTGCCGTCGAGGTGGAGGAGATGCCGGGTTGGGACGAGCCGATTGACGGCGTGCGCCGTATCGCGGATCTTCCGCCCAACGCGCGCAACTATGTCGCGCGCATCGAGGACCTCATGGGCGTACCCATCGAGCTCGTGTCGGTTGGGCGCGAACGTTCGGAGCTGGCCCGGCCCTAAGCGACCGCCCGTGTTCCGTTTTCCCCTTCAGGCCGTCTTGGACGCCCGCAGCCGCGCGGAGGATGCGGCGCGCGGCGCGGCGGAATCGTCCCGCCTTGCAGCGGAATTGCAGCGGAGGAGGTTCGCCGGCCTGCGCGCGCATCGCAGTGCCGTGATCGCCCGTCTGCGCGCGGGAGACGCCGCGCCGGCAGATCACCTGCAGCGTATCGACGCGGCGTTACGCGCGGCCGTCGAGACGCTCGATCGTCTGAGCGCCGACGCGGACCGCGCGGATCGAGCGTGGCGGCATGCGCTTCGCGACCGGCGCGTCATAGAGCGTTTTCGCGATCGCGACCGCGCCCGGTTCGTAGCGGACCGGGAGCGCGCCGAGGCGGCCGAAACCGAAGATGCGAACGCACGCGTCCGCTACGCCCCGCTAATGCGCCGGTAACGCTGCGCTAACGCGCGCGCGACACGATGCGCAGCGATGGGCGCGTCGTTCTGGTTCCACTACGGGTTTGCACTTGGGGTCGTTGCCCTGGCGCTGCTGGGCCTCCACGCGATCGTGAAGCTCGTGGCGGCGCGTGCGGGCCTTACCTCTGGGCGAAGGACCATCACGGTGATCGAAACCGTCGCGTTCACGCCGGGCGCGCAGCTTCACGTCGTGAGCGCCGGATCGCGCCGCGTGTTGGTCGGGACGACGCGCGACGCGATCGCGTATCTCGGCGACCTGGCGACTGAGGGCGAACGCCCTTCGACTGCGGCTACGCCGCGCTCAGGATAGCATAGGCGCTTCGCTTGTCATCCCGAGCTTGTCGAAGGATGCCCCGCTTTAAGACGAAGACTCGGGCTAGAAGTATAGGAACTGGCCGAGTTTGTTGATGGCTGTTTGGGTGAAATAGACCTGATTGTCAGGACCGAGCACGAGTTGTCCCGGTCCGGCGTTCGCCGTGATCAGCGAGAAGGTCACGACCTTCTGCGTGCCGGGAGCGAACTGAACGATTTGATTGGTGCCGCCGGCGCCGAGATAGAAGTTTCCGTCCACGCCTTGCACGATGCCCAGCGGTTTCGTTGCGGGCGCGACGGGATATTCGACGGTCGTCGTACCCGTAAGATTCATGCGTCCGATCTTGTTCGTTCCCGGCTCGGGAAACCAGATGCCTTGGTCCGTTCCCGACACGAGGAAGATCGGTTGCGCGTTGGCCGTCGGAATCGGGAACTCGGCGAGCGCGCCGCTGATCGTGAGGCGCCCGATCTTGTTGGTTCCCGGCTCGGTGAACCACAGGTTGCCGCCCGGCCCGACGATGATGCTCCCAGGGTTGGCCGCACCGCTGAGCGGGAACTCGGTGGCGACGCCGGCCGTCGAAACGCGCCAGACGGCGTTGAGGCCGTCATCGGTCACCCAGAGGTTGCCGTCTTGGCCGGTCGCGATGCCGAACGGCTTGGCGGCGGCGTTAGGCAGCGCGAACTCGAGGAAACTTCCGTTAGTCGTGATGCGGGCAATCTTGGCCGAGCCGCCTTCGGCGAACCACAGCGCGTTGTCGGGACCGATCGTGATGCCCTGAGGCCCCGAGTTGGGCGTCGGAATCTTGTATTCGTTTATAGCGGCGCTGGCGGTGAGCTGACCGATCTTGCCGGCGGCCGTCTCGGTAAACCAAATCGACGAAAACGCACTGACGGCCCAAAACGGCTTAGCCGCTGCGGTGGGCACCAAGTATTCGCTCGCAACGTGCGGCGGAAACGGCGTCGGGGTTGGACCCGGGCCGCTGGTCACCAGCGTACCGTGGCCGCAACCCGCGAAAAGAACTACGGCCAAGGCGGCACCGGCGACGATGCCTAGCGAACGTTGCAAAACTTTCTCCTTTGAAAAACGGGGCGGCACAGGCCCCCCGTTCACCCCCGAGCCGCCACTCGGCGGCTCCCGTAAGGACACCCGGACCGCGGTGGCTCGCATTAGCCCAAACGAGTAGGGTCTGATTAGTCAGCAGGCTGTATTGGCAGGCGGTGGCCGCATTCCCCCGCGTGGCGGGGGAGTCTGAGTCCGGTCTGTGGAGGCCGGCGCGAGGCCCGGGCGCCGGGGCTCCAGAATCCGCGTAGGACATGTGGGACGATCTCTTCGACCCGGAAGAATCGGCGGGCTTTTTTCGAGCCGAGGCGGACGCGCTGCTGCTCCGTATCGACGCCGAGCAGCCGAATCTCGCGCACTCGCTCGAATCCGGCACGACCAACGTTGCCGCCGTGGACGCCGTACTCGATGCGTTGCGGTCGCTTCAACGCAACGCCGAAATGCTCGGCTACGGAGCGCTGCAGCACGTCGCGTCTCGCGTGGAGCGTCTGTGCGAAATCGTCCGCGACGGGCGCGTTCCGCTGGCCGAAAGCGGCGTCGAAATGCTCGTGGCCGGCCGCGCGTTTCTCGGCGAGCTTGCTGCTTCGTCGCCCGCGGCGGAGCCGGTTCCGGCGGGCTTGGACGAATACGTCGACCGGCTCGAGCGCCTGATCGCCATCTACTCCGAGACCGCGAGCATTCGCGAGATGCATCGCGCTCCAGCGGCGTCGCCGATCGCGCCTCCCGCTCCCGTCCTCTCGCAAGCCTCGCAGCCCGTAACGGTCGAGCGTAGCGAACCCGATCGCGCTCCCGCGCCGACGACCGCGCGCACGTTGCGCATCGAAATCGAACGCTTCGACGAGCTGGTTCGCTGCGTCGGCGACCTTGCGGCGCAAGCGTCGCGACTGGCCGCGCTCGGCGGCGACGCCGAGGCCTGTGCCTCCGTCCTCGATCGCGTCACGGCCGATATGACGGCGGCACTCGCGTCCACGCGCCTCACGACCGTCGCGCAGGCGTTCGACTGGCTCTCGGGCGCGGTTGCAAAGATGTCGGCCGCGGCGGGAAAGCGCGTCAATCTCGAAGCGAGCGGTACCGATGCTCCGTTCGACCGCGCGATCGTCGTCGAAGCGGGTGCGGCGCTGATGCATCTGCTTCGCCATTGCATCGAGTCGGATATCGAATCGCCGCGCGATCGAGAGCGGTCACGCAAACCGGCGGCGGCGACGCTGGCCTTCAACGCATTCGTCTGCGGAAATCAGACGGTCCTCGAAGTCATCGACGACGGATCGGGCAAAAACGCGCTTCAGGCCGGCGACGTGAGCGCGGCGCGGCACGGCCTCGCTCGTCTGAACGGCACGTTGACCGTGGATACGATTCCGGGACGCGGGCTTTACGCGACCGCCCGGCTTCCGCTTCCGGCCGCGCTCTTGCGCTGCGTTCTCGTGCGCGTCGCGGGAGACGTCTTCGCGGTTCCGTTCGACACGGTCGTGCGGACGCACCGCATCGCCGAACGCGACGAAACGTTCCCGCTCTTGCGCGTCGCCGACTTCTTGCAACTCGCACGCGCGGGCGCGGTCGCGGACGCCTTCGTCGTGAACGTTGACGTGCACGGACGCAAAGCCGCGCTGGCCGTAGAACGCATCGAAGGCGAGCGGCAGATCGCGGTCCGGCCGCTCGGACGATTGGTCGGACCGGTCGACGGCGTCGCGGGCGCCGCGGTCCTCGGCGACGGTTCGATCGCCTTGGTGTTGGACCCGCTCGCGCTCGTAACGGCCGCGCAAAAGCGGCGTGAGTAAAGCCGAGCCGCTGCTCGTCTTTCGCGTCGGCAGCTACGAATACGGAATCCCCGTTGCCGAGATGCGCGAGATCGCGCGAGTCGGCGAACTTCGCAGCATCCCCGGCGCGGCCGGCGGCATCATCGGATTCACGGCGCTGCGCGGGCGTCTGATGCCGGTCTTCGATCTGCGCGAACGTCTGGGAGTGCCGCACCCGGCGCCGGCCAAGGGGGCGCGCGTGGTCGTCGGCAGCGTTCGCGGCGAGCTCGCCGCAATCGTCACCGACGAGGTCTCCGAGGTCGTGACCGTGCCGAAAAGCTCCATCGAGAGCGTTCCGGCCATGTGGGCCGGCGCGGCTTCCAACGAGGTCCGCGGCGTCGCTCACCTCGGCGAGCGCCGGATCTTCGTCCTGGCGCTCAACCGGCTCCTCAAGGACTAACGACGTAACAAGCAGGCCGCCCGGGACGTTCATAGCGTAGTATGAATTCCGTGAAGAAGTACGCCGTGCCGTCGCTCGCGGCCGCAATCGTCCTAACGCTTGGTGCGACCGCTCCCTCGCTTTCACAAGCCACGCCGGGCGCCGCTGCGTCGAGTTCGCCGCTTCCCGTGATCGCGCGCACCGTGAGCCGTCGCGTCTGCTCGGCGCTGCGCACGCACATCGGGCCCGCCATCGGCATGATGACGCAGAACGACGAAAACATCGCCAAAGGCGTCCCGCTCTTCGCTCAATACAATACGGCCAACGGGGATAAGAGCGATGCGGCTCGCAACATCGCGCTGCTGCGCATGGAAAATCTGGTGAGCCCGCTGGCAAACAATTCGATCGCGATCCAACAGGCGCTCAACGATCCCGAACTCTTTCCGGCCGCCGCGCGCAATCCGGACGACCAAACGCTGCTCGCGATTCGCGACAAGCTGCTCCAAGCGTGGGCGTCGCAGAATCTCTCGCTCGACATCATCAACGGTTTCGTGGCGACGCAGCAAATGGGCGACCTTCAGCACGCCGACGAGGGCATGCTCGCGCAGATGAGCGCGCCCGATATGACCAATAAGGGCACCACGCCTCCCACCGCCAACCCGCTGCTTTCGGATCCCCTTCAGGCCGGTCTGCCGGCCGATCCGTACGTGATCAATCCCGCGACGATTCCCGGGCTCACCCTGGGCTACAATCCGGTCACCCGTCTTGCCGAGGGTCTGAAGTGGACGCAGGCGCAAACCGCCGAGCGCGAACAGACCGCGGCGAAAGTCGTTATCCAGGTCGCGGCCCTGTGCAGCGCCCACGCCACCCCGGCCCCCTCGCCCAGCCCGTAAAGCGCC
The DNA here is from genome assembly GCA_003155175.1 of Vulcanimicrobiota bacterium. Taxonomy (GTDB): domain Bacteria; phylum Vulcanimicrobiota; class Vulcanimicrobiia; order Vulcanimicrobiales; family Vulcanimicrobiaceae; genus Hemerobacter; species Hemerobacter limicola. The sequence goes on along the minus strand of PMFP01000107.1, from coordinate 26,282 downwards.
TAAAAATCGGGGGTGAACGGGGGGCCAAGCCGCCCCGTTTTCAAACTGGAGCGACCTTGACATCGAACAAGTGTTCGATTAGCATGAGTCTCCCATGGCGCCGTTCTTGCCCGCTACCCCGGCTGCACCGGCCTCGCGCCGCGAGGCCTTCGCCGCCCTCAAGGCGGCGATGCAGGGCGGGCGTTCGGCGCCACGGGTCCACACCGAACCCCTCGTAGCCACCGGAGTTCAGGCCCTCGACGAACTGCTTGGGGGAGGCTTTCCGCGGGGCATTCTGGCCGTGCTGGAAGGCGATCTCGGACGCCGCAGCATCGCCGCACGGCTGCTGGCTCAAGCCACCTGTCGCGGGATGGCGGCCGTGCTCGACGACGGCGAACTCTATCCGCCCGGCTTGGTGCAGGCCGGCGTCCGTCTCGACCGGCTGTTGATCGTCCCGGCGGCGACGCCGCTGTCGGGGGCGCGCGCCGTCGATCTCCTCTTGCGTTCGCGCGTCTGTGGAACGCTCGTCATGCCGGCTCTGGCGCTGCGCGCACCGGTCTGGGCGCGTCTGGCGGGGCTCGCGCACCGTTCCGGAACGCTGGTTGCGGTCGTCGCCGGCGGAGCGGCAACGGCCGAGCTCACGTTTGCCGCGACGGTACGCTTGCGGTGCACGCTCGAGCGGCTGCTGCTGTGCGGATCGCGCGGCCCGTGGTGCAACTTTGCCGGTTACGACGTGCGCGTCGAACTGTGCAAACACAAATATCTCGTACCGGGCACGCGCGCATCGGTGCGCGCTCTGGAAATCGCCGGTGAGGTAACGCTCAGAGAGCGCGCCGTCGAGCGCCGGGGGCTTGCGCCCGCGATGGAGCGAGCCGTCGTTTAGGCATGCTGGTCTGCATCGCGATTCCGCAGTATCGTCTCGTTCCCGAAGCGGCGCACGCCGCGTGGGAAGATTTTCTCGACGAGCTCGACGCGATGTCGCCACTCGTGGACGATCGCGGTCCGGGCCTGGTCTATCTCGACATGCGCGGGATCGCCGGCGATCCGGCAGGCTGGATGGCGCATGCGAGCGAGCTGGCTCAACATCTGCCCGATCCGCGCATCGGCTGTGCGAGCAATGCGTTCGTTGCGTTCGCGGCCTCCGGCGTTGCCGGCGGCCGCGTATGCCCCGCCGGTGACGAAGCGCGTTTCGTCGCGCCGTTGCCGCTCTCGCTGCTCGAGATCGATCCCAAGACGATCGAGCGGCTCCGTTTGCTCGGGGTTGCAAAACTCGGCGATTTAGCGAAGCTGCCGTACGGTCCGTTCGTGCGCCGCTTCGGCATCGAATCGGCGCGCTGGCACGAGCATGCGCGCGGCATCGACCGGACGCCCTTCCGGCCCCGCGCCCGCGGCGTCGCCATCGAGGCCTCGATCTTCGGCGAGGGACGGATCGAAGACGAGACCCAGGTGTTTTTTGCCTTGCGCGCGCTGCTCGCGCGCCTGTGCGACGACCTCGAACGCTCCGGTAAGCGCTGTGGCGCCTTGCAACTCGAGATCGAATTGGAAGACGCGGGTCGCGCGCAGATCGACGTGCCACTCGCGACGCCCACCGCCGACGAACGCGGGATCTTCGACGTCTTGCGCGCGACGCTGGAAGGCCGCACGTTCCAAGCGGCGATCGTCGGACTGCGTCTTCAGGCCGCTCGTTTGGAAGAAGGCGGCGAGCGGCTCACGCTCTTTGCCGAAGACGACGTGGACGCGCAAGCGGTCGGCCTCGCGTTGGCTCGGCTGGAGGCTTCGCTCGGAGAGCCGGCCCGGCGCGCCCGCATCGTGCCCGCGCATCCGCTGGAGGAACGCTTCGGCTACGATCGCTTCTCCGCACCAGCGCGGGCGCATGGGGCGAAGGCGGAAGCTCCGGCCTTTAGCGCGCTGAGCGCGCAAGCCGTTCCGCAACTGCGTTTGCTCCACGTGCGCGAGATCCAGGTGAGCGTGCGCGCTGGCCAGCCGGCTGCGATCGGTACGCCGGCGCGCAACGTGCTCGAATGCATCGGCCCCTGGCGCATCGAGGAAGGCTGGTTCGGCGCGCAGGTGGCGCGGGACGAGTACGACGTGCTGCTCGAAGACGGCGGCCTCTACCGGATTTTCCGCCAAGGCGAGCGCTGGTACGTGCGCGGTGCCTACGATTGATGCGTCCGCGGGTTACGCCGAACTGCATGCGTATTCGAACTTCACCTTTCTCTCCGGCGCATCGCATCCGGAAGATCTGGCCGATCGCGCGTCGGAGATCGGCTTGGCGGCGCTCGCGCTCACCGATCGCGACGGTCTCTACGGCTCGGTTCGCTTTTCAACGCGCGCCCGCTCGCACGGTCTCGCGGCGATCGTCGGCAGCGAGCTCACGTTCGAAGACGGGGCGCGGATCGTGCTGCTCGTCGAAGACGCGCGCGGCTACGCCAATCTGTGCGAAGCGATTTCAACGGCGCAGATGCGCGGAAGCAAAGGCGACGCTCGTCTGCGGATCGAGGATCTCGAGCGGTGTAACGAGGGGCTGACGGCGCTGTCCGGCGGCCCCTTCGGCCGGATCGAACGCGCGCTCGAACGCGACGACCTCAGCGCGGCCGAAGAAGAAGCGCGCCGGCTGCAGGCGATCTTTGCCGGTCGCTTTTGGATCGAACTCCAGCAGCATCTCACGCCCGACGAATCTTTGCGCAACGGACGCCTTCGCGAACTCGCCGCGCGTCTGCGCTTGCCGTGCGTGGCGACCGGCGGCGTCTTCTACGCGTGCAAGGAAGATGCGACGCTCGCCGACGTGCTCTTTTGCATCAAAGAGGGCACCAACCTCGACGCGGCTCGCGCGGCCCGTCTGCTGCGGCCCAACGCCGAATACTATCTCAAGGATCCCCGTGCGATGCGCCGGCTGTTCGCCGGGCAGCGTGCCGCGATCGAAGCAACGCTGGAGATCGCGAGCCGTTGCCGCTTCCGGCTCGAGCGCATCACGGGACAGTTTCCGCTCTTTCCGGTGGGCGACGGTCAGACGCCGCAGCAGCGGTTGCGCGAACTCGTCTACGCCGGCGCGATCGAGCGGTACGGAGCGCCGATCGAATCGCGCGCGGAGCGGCAACTCGAGTACGAACTGGGAATCATCGCCAAGATGGACCTGGCCGGCTACTTCCTAATCGTCTGGGACATCGTGCGCGCGGCGCGCGAGCTCGACGTGCTCTGCCAAGGCCGGGGATCGGCGGCCAATTCGGCGGTCTGTTACACGCTCGGCATCACGGCCGTGGATCCGATCGGGATGGGCTTGCTTTTCGAACGTTTCATGTCCGAGGAACGGCAAGAGATTCCCGACATCGACATCGACTTCGCGCATCGCGACCGCGAAAAGGTCATTCAATACGTGTACGAGCGCTACGGGCGCACCAACGCGGCCATGACGGCCGAGGTCATTACCTATCGCATGCGATCGGCGTTGCGCGACGTGGCAAAAGCGGTCGGCTTTTCGCTGGAAGAAACCGAGAGGCTGGCGCGCGAGTTCGACGCGAGCGAATCGCTGGCCGGCGCGACCGGCGTCGCGGACGAGAGCAAGCCGGCCGAACCGGCCAAACGGCGTCTCTACGACTACTGCAAGAAGATCGACGGCTTCCCGCGCCACATGGGCATCCATTCGGGCGGCATGGTGCTCACGCGCGACCCGCTCGTGCGCGTCGCCCCGGTCGAGTGGGCGACGATGCGCGACCGCACCATCATCCAGTGGGACAAAGACGATTTGCAAGAGCTCGGCCTGATCAAGATCGATCTGCTGGGCTTGGGCATGCTCGCACTCCTTCAGGAAGCCTTCCAGATCCACGCCCGCGTGCGCGCTCCCGTGCCCGGCGGAGCCGCGGGGCTCGCGTTGCATACCATTCCGGCGGACGATCCGGCGACGTACGCGATGATCCAGCGCGCGGATACCGTCGGCGTCTTCCAAATCGAATCGCGCGCGCAGCAGTCCATGCTGCCGCGCATGAAGCCGGCGTGCTTTTACGACATCGTGATTCAGATCGCGATCATCCGTCCGGGTCCGATTCAAGGACAGATGGTCCATCCGTTTTTACGGCGCCGGGCCGGACGCGAGGCGGTGGTCTATCCGCATCCCAAGCTCAAGCCGGTCCTGGAGCGCACGCTGGGCGTGCCGCTCTTTCAGGAGCAGGGCATGCGCATGGCGATCGAAGCGGCCGGGTTCACGCCCGGCGAGGCCGATCGCTTGCGCCGCGCGATGGGGCACAAACGTTCGCGCGAACGCATGGAAGCGATCCACGCCCGGCTCGTGGAGGGCATGGTGACCAACGGCATCGATCGCGAGGCGGCCGAGCAGCTCTTTCACATGCTCGAGGGGTTTGCCGACTACGGCTTCCCAGAGTCGCACGCGGCGAGCTTCGCGTTGCTGGCCTACGCGTCGTCGTACGTGAAATGCCACTATCCTGCGATCTTCGCCGCGGCGATTCTCAACGTGCAGCCGATGGGCTTTTACTCCACCGAAGTACTCGTGAACGACGCGCGGCGGCACGGCGTCGTCGTCAAGCCGATCGAAGTCAACGCCAGCGAATACTGGTCGAGCGTGGACGCCGGCGGCGCGTTGCGCCTGGGCTTCCATCTCGTTCGCGATCTCGGAGACGCGCAGCGCGAACGGTTGGAAGCGGCCTTGAAGGGGGCGCCGTTCCGCGACATTTTGGATTTCGCCCAACGCACGCAGCTGCAGCGCGAAGCGTTGGAAAGTTTGGGCGTGGCCGGTGCCTTCGCGCCGTGGCACGCCAATCGCCGCGAAGCCATGTGGGCGCTGCGCGCGCTCGACGAGCGCGAAGCCCGCGGCGAGCTCGGCAAGGTCATGGACGTCGAAGAACCCGACGCTCGCTTTAAGCCGATCACCTCGCGCACGAAAACGGCCTTCGACCTCTGGGCGACCGGCATCACGCCGGACGGCCAAGTGATGCAGCACTTCCGCGCCACGCTGGACAAGCGGCAAGTCATTCCGGCGTCCGCTTTGGGGCGCGCGCCGCAGAATCTCATCTGCCGCGTCGGCGGCCTCGTGATCACGCGTCAGCGCCCGGGAACCGCTAAGGGCTTCGTGTTCTTAACCCTCGAGGACGAAACCGGGCTGGTGAACGTGATCGTCCGGCCCGATATCTACGAACGCTACCGCCGCACCATTCGCTCGGCCTCGATGCTGATTATCGAAGGCAAGATCCAAAAAGAAGACGGGTGCATCGACGTCATCGCCCGCCACGTCTGGCCCTTCAACGGCTGCGGCATCGGCAACGCCATCCACGCACGGAACTTTCATTAAAAATGGGGCGGCTTGGCCCCCCATTCACCCCCGANNCCGCCGTTCGGCGGCTCGTTAAAACGGGGCGGCGATACACCGCCGATATCGCCATGATCTACGGAGGCTGCAAGTAATCCGCGCTTTAGTGATGCAGCGATAGCCAGATGTCGTAGACGCGTTTGAGGACCGGGCCGATCGCGCTGCTTGGCGGCAAGACGTAACCCGGCACCGGCGTCGGGACGGGAATCAGGTGTGGGCTCATCGCCATCTGGTCGTTGTTAGCCGGATAACAGAACGGCCACGGAATGTCTTCGTCCTCGCGCCCGCCGTCGGCGACTTGGTAGGCTAAGTGGCCGTAATAGCAATGCAGCCCATTGACCTCCCACTCGCGGATCGGCGTTACGACGCCGTTTCCGTCCTCGGTACGCTGCGACCCATTGAGGTCCATGGCGTAATGCCGGGGCGCCGCCGGCGAGGGTGCGGCCGTCGTCATCGCAAGCGGTTTCGATTGTTCGTGCAGACGGGCGACCTCGCGCGCGAAGGCCGCTTGTTCGGCGGCCAGGCGCTGCGAGAGCGTCGTCGGTTGGCCTCCCCGCTGGGGAGTGCCGGTCGCTTGCGGTGCCGCCGAAGGAACGACTCTGGCGATCTCGTGCCGTGGCACGGGACGTGGCTCGGGCCGCGGCGCAGGCGCAGACGCTCGCTGTGGCTGGAGCGGCTGCGCGGGTCGCTGCGTGGCCTGCGTTTGCCGGTGGGGCTGGGTTGGGGCGTTGGGAACGACGCGCGGCTCGATCTGGATGGACGTGGACAACGCCAAGACGTCCCGCGGCGTGCGGACGGACGGCGGCTGCGCGAGGTGCGAAGCGAAGAACCAGAGGGCCGGCGGCAGGAAGAGCAGATGGAGTAAGGCGGACGCGACGAGAGCGATCCGGAACGATTGCCTTTCTGCCCGGATGTCGCGTTCGGTTGAGAGCATGGCGAGGTTTCCTCTTTTCCGCACAAGATTGCAACCCGCCTAGCGCGAAACGATATATCCACCCAACCAGGGCTGCTGCAAGAAAGAGAACCACGTGTCGAACTCCGACCAGAATCCTTCGCAGGACGCGTTCGCCGGCGGCGACGACGTCATCGCGCGCACGTTGATGTGGATCGGCGTCGGCGGGTTGGCCGCAGCGGTCGCCTACACGGTCGTGCGAGCGATCGTCGGCCGCAGCCGCAATCGTGCTGCCGATCCGACCAGCCGCCGGATCCAGCAATTGATCGACGAGGCGAACCTGCTCCTCAAGACGCTTGACGATCAAAGGCACAGCGCCTAGTCCCGACCGGCTCGCTTCGGGCCAAGAGCTCGAGGTTTCGTTTTCGGATCTGCTCGCCAACGGCCAGGCCGTCGGCCGAGCGGGTACCGCGGTCGTTTTTTGCGCCGGACCGCTTCCTGGCGAACGCGCCCGCGTTCGCATCACCAGCGTGAAGCCGAAGTACGCGGTTGGCGCACTTTGCGAACTGCTGGACGTCTCTCCGGATCGCACCGATCCGTTCTGCGCGGTGTTCGGAAAGTGCGGCGGCTGCCAATTGCAACATCTCGCCTACGGAGCGCAGCTCGCCTGGAAAACCGGCGTGGTGCGCGGCGCGCTGCAGCGAATCGGCGGATTTGCCGCTTTCGAACCCGCGCTCGCGATCGGGATGGAGCGCACGCGCGCCTACCGCAACAAGATGTCGCTCGTCGTGAACGCTGCCGGGGACGGATCGAACCTGGGCTTTTACCGGCAGCGTTCGCACGGCGTCGTGCCCATCCACGACTGTCCGGTCGTGATGCCGGAGCTTGACCGCTGCATTCCGCCGCTCGACGCGGCCATCGGCGCTTCACCGGTGCTGCGCGACGCGCGGCACGTCGTCGCGCGCGCCTCGTCGCGAACGGGCGAGGTCGTGTTGACGTTCGCGAGCCGCAAGCCGCTGTCCGAACTGGCCGAGATCGCGGGTCCGCTCGCGGAGAAGATTCCCGGCGTTCGCGGCATCGGCAACTCGTACGACCCAACCGGAGAAAACGCGATTCTCGGACGCAAACAGCGCGTAGCGTTCGGCGAGGACGCGCTGACCGAGCGCATCGGCGAGGCGGACTACCGCGTTTCGAGCGCCTCGTTCTTTCAAGTCAATACCGAGGCGGTCGAGAAAATCTTCGCGCACCTCGCGCCGCTGCTCCACCGTCCGCTCAACGTCGTGGATCTCTATTGCGGCGTCGGCACGTTTGCGCTGTTCTTCGCACGCTTGGGAGCGACGGTATTCGGCATCGAGGAGAACCGGCACGCCGTTGCCGAGGCCCGGAGCAACGCGACCCTCAACGGAGTGGAACAACGGGCCACCTTCCTGGCCGGGCGCGTCGAGGACGCGCTCGCTTCCGATCAAGCGCGTGCGGCACTGAGCGCCGCGGCCGTGGCGTTCCTCGATCCGCCCCGCAAGGGGAGCGACGAAGCGACTTTAGGCGCAATCGTCGAGGCCGCCGTTCCGCGCATCTGGTATCTCTCGTGCGACCCGGCGACGTTGGCCCGGGATTTGAAGTGGGTTGCGGCCAAGGGATACCGGCTCGACGAGGTCCAGCCGTTCGACATGTTTCCCCAGACGGGGCACGTGGAGGCGTTGGCGTTGCTCTCGCGAGTCTAAACGAACCGGAGTAGATTCTTGGCATCGGATTCGATCGACGTACGCTACGTCGCAAAGCTGGCCCGCATCGCGCTCACCGACGAAGAGGTGGAGCGCTTCGGCGCGCAGCTCGGCGATTTGCTCGAGCACGTTCGCGCGCTCGAGAAGCTGGACACCGGTTCGGTGGCGGCAACCGCGCAAGTGATCGCGTCGCGCAACGTAGAGCGCGGCGACGACGTGCGCGGATGCCTCGACCGGGAAACGGTTCTGGAGCAGGCTCCGCAGCGCCAAGGCGCGTTCTTCCGCGTGCCGCGGATCATCGCGGCGGAGTAGCGCGGCGATGTCGAAGGAGACGATCGAAAGCAGCGCGGCGGCCATTGCCGGCCGCGTCGGCGCGCGCGAGCTCTCGGCGGCGGAAGTCACCGAAGCGGCGCTCGGGCGCATTGCCGCGAGCGACGACGCCGTCGGCGCCTACCTGACCGTGCTCGGCGACGGCGCGCGCGAGCACGCGCTTCGCGTCGACGCCCGCATCGCGGGGGGAGAGTCGCTGCCACTGGCGGGCGTTCCGCTGGCGGTCAAAGACAACATGTGTCTGACGGGAACGCGCACGACGTGCGGCAGCAAGATTCTCGAGAACTGGATCGCGCCGTACACCGCGACGGCCGTGCAGCGTCTTCTCGACGCCGGCTGCGTGCCGGTCGGCAAGACCAACATGGACGAATTCGCGATGGGGAGCTCCTGCGAGAACTCCGCGCTCGGCGTCACGCGCAATCCGTACGATCTCTCGCGCGTTCCGGGCGGCTCGAGCGGCGGATCGGCCGCAGCCGTGGCCGCGTTCGAGGCAGCGATCGGCACCGGCAGCGACACCGGCGGTTCGATTCGCGAGCCCGGCGCGTTTTGCAACGCAATCGGTTTCAAGCCGACGTACGGAAGAATCTCGCGCTACGGACTGATCGCGTTCGCCTCCAGCCTCGATCAAATCGGTCCGCTCACGCGGACGGTCGAAGACGCCGCGCTCGCCTACGACGCCATGGCCGGATTCGATCCGATGGACGCCACCTCGGTGGACCGGCCGGTCGAGACGGCCGCCACGCATCTGCGCAGGGACCTCAAAGGCGTGCGGATCGGGATCGCGCGCGAATTCGATACGGCCAAGCTCGGCGCGGAGTCGCACGCGTGTTACGCTCGGGCGTACCGCGATCTCGAAGCGCTCGGTGCCGAACTCGTCGAGATCTCGCTGCCGACGGCCGACTACGGCTTGGCGACGTACTACCTCATCGCGCCCGCCGAATGCTCGTCGAACTTGGCGCGCTTCGACGGCGTGCGTTACGGGCTGCGAGTCGAAGGCGACGACGTGCAGGCGATGTACGAGGCGACGCGCGCTGCCGGCTTCGGAGCGGAAGTCAAGCGTCGCATCCTGATCGGCACCTACGCTCTTTCGAGCGGCTACTACGATGCGTATTACGTGCGCGCGCAGAAGGCGCGGACCCTGATCGCCGCCGACTTTGCCAAGGCGTTCGAAACGTGCGATCTGATCGCCTCGCCGGCCGCGAGTTCCCCGGCCTTTGAATTCAACGCCAAGAGCGATCCGTACAGCATGTACCTGATGGACTATTACACGATTCCGTTCTCGCTTGCCGGACTGCCCGCGCTCTCGGTGCCGTGCGGATGGGTGACGCCCGAGGGAGGCTCGTCGCCGATGCCGATGGGTCTGCAGCTGGCCGCACCGCTCTTCGAAGAACGCGCGCTGCTCGGCGCGGCGCACGCGTACGAGGTTGCGACGTCGCACGCGACGCGTCATCGCCCGCGCCTGGCGGAGGTCGCAAAATGACTGCCGCGACCGGCGTTTCAGCCGCCCTGCGATCCAAGTACGAAGCGGTCATCGGCATCGAGTGCCACGTCGAGCTGCGCACGGCGACCAAGATGTTCTGCGGCTGCGTCAACGAGTTCGGCGGCGAGCCGAACACCAAGGTCTGTCCCGTCTGCCTGGCGTTGCCGGGCGCGCTCCCTGTACCCAACCGCGCGGCCATCGAGCACATGATCCGCGCGGGCCTCGCGTTCGGCGCGGAGATTCCGGCGTTCTCGAAGTTCGATCGCAAGAATTATTTCTATCCGGATATGCCCAAAGATTATCAGATCTCGCAGTACGACATGCCGCTCACGCAAGGCGGCGCGGTGACGTACTGGCGTGAAGACGGAACGATGGGCCGCTGCGCGCTCGAGCGCATCCATCTCGAAGAGGATACCGGCAAGTCGACTCACGCCGGTTCCGGCGACGGACGCATCGCGGGCAGCTCCTATTCGCTGGTGGATTTCAACCGCGCGGGCGTGCCGCTGATGGAGTGCGTCTCCAAGCCCGAGATCCACAGCGCGCAGGACGCCGTCGCGTTCCTCGAAGCCCTCAAGCGCACGCTGCTGCAACTCGGCGTCAGCGACGTCAAGATGGAAGAAGGCTCGCTGCGCTGCGATGCCAACGTATCGATTCGCCTCGCGGGCTCCGCCGAGCTCGGGACCAAGGCCGAAATCAA
>PMFP01000107.1:1753-15795 GCA_003155175.1 Vulcanimicrobiota bacterium | reverse complement strand
CGCGCGACGTTGCCGGAGGCGCCCTGGATCCGCTTCACGCGCTACACGGCCGAAATGGGTTTGAGCCCGACGCAGGCCACGCAGCTGGTCGACAACGTGCCGCTGGCGGATTTCTTCGACCGCTGCGTCACCGCAAGCAAGAACCCGCAACAGGCGACGAATTTCATCCTCGGCGACCTCTCGCGGCTGGCCAACGAGTCCGGCGTCCAGGTCGCCGAATCGAAGGTGCGCGCGGAGGACGTCGCCGAGCTCGTCGCTCTGGTCGAAGGCAAGATCGTCAACTCGAAGATCGCAAAGTCGCTGCTCGAGCGCATGTGGGCTGGCGAGGGTTCTCCCAAGGCCATCGTCGAGCGCGAGGGCCTGGCGCAGACGAGCGATCCCGGCGCGGTCGCGCGCTTCGTCGACGAGGTGTTGGCCGCGAATCCAAACGTCGTCGCCGACTTTCGCGCGGGAAAGACCAACGTCGCGGGCTTCTTGGTCGGCCAGATCATGAAGGCGTCGCGCGGAAAAGCGGACCCCGAGCTCGTCAACCGGATGCTGCGCGAAAAGCTCGCTGCGTCTGACGAGTGACTGGCCGCTAAGGCAATCCCATGATCGGTCCGGGCCAACTCGCCGACGACCGCACGCTCGAGGCCCTCGACTTCGCGGCAATCCGCGATCGGGTCGTCGCCGCGACGCGCACGCAGCGCGGCCGCTCGCGCGCCTCCGCGCTGCTCCCGTCTTCGGATTTTGCCGAAGTGGGGCGCGAGCAAGCCGCGACGCACGCCGTTCGCGAAGCCGTCACGGGTGCCGATTTTTACGTCATGCCGGCGATGGATACTGCGGAACTCACTCAGGCCGCGGCGCTCGGCCGCGTGCTCGGAACGCTGGAGTTGCGGGCCGTCGGAGACGCCGTCGCGTCGGCTGCGTCGGCGCACGCGGCCGCGCGGCTCGCCCAGAGCGACGCGCTCGCGCCGATCCTCGCACCGTACGCCGCGCTCAATTCTCTGCAACGGACCGTCACCGACGCGATCGACGAACGCGGGAACGTCCTCGATCGCGCCTCGCCGGCGTTGGGCCGGATCCGCCGCGGGCTCGCGCAAGCACAGCACGACGCGCGCGATCGCGTGGGGGCCATCGTTCGCTCCGCTAAATATGCCAAGGCCATTCAAGATCCGGTGGTGACGGTTCGCGAAGGCCGTTTCGTCGTTCCGATCAAGGTCGAATTTTCGGGCGAGTTCCCCGGGATCGTTCACGACACCAGTTCGAGCGGCCAGACGTTGTTCGTCGAGCCGCTGGCCGCGCTCGAGACGAACAACCGGCTTCGCACCCTGCGGATCGAAGAGGAGCGCGAGGTCCAACGCGTGCTCGCGGAGTTGTCGCAACTCGTCGGCGAGCACGCCGCCCAGATCGAGGTCAACGTGGACGTGCTCGCGAGCCTCGACCTCCTGTGCGCCAAGTCGCAGGTCGCGCGCGCGATGGACGCCGTCGCTCCCGAGCTGCGCGAGGAGCCCGGCTTGTCGATCGTGGCCGGCCGCCATCCGCTGCTGGCCGATCGCGCCGTTCCGCAGACGATCGAGCTGGACGAATCCGCGCGCCTCATGGTCATCAGCGGGCCGAACATGGGCGGCAAGACGGTCACGCTCAAGACGGCCGGACTCTTCGTTGCAATGGCGTACGCGGGTATGCAAATCCCCGCGGCGATGGGCTCGCGCATCGGACGGTTCGAGCACGTGGTCGCCGACATCGGCGACGAGCAGTCGATCGCGCTCAATGCCTCAACGTTCTCGGCGCATCTCGTGCGTATGGGCGAAATCCTCAGCCTCGCGAGCGATCGTCTCCTCTACCTCGTCGACGAAATCGGCGGGGGAACCGAACCCAATTCCGGTGCGGCTCTGGCGATCGCGGCGCTCGAGCGGCTCATGTCGGCCGGTGCGTTCGGCATCGTGACGACGCACGCGACCGAACTCAAACTTTTCGCGCACGCGGCGGCCGGGGTAAAGAACGCCAGCGTGCGCTTCGATCCGGACACGTTCCGGCCCACGTTTCAGCTCGACGTCGGAACGCCGGGCCAATCGCTGGCGTTTCCGCTGGCCCGCGCGCTCGGCGTCTCGGACGCGATCGTCGAGCGCGCCGAGCGCCTTCTCGATTCGCGCGAGTTGGAGTACGAACGGGCGCTAACCGAGCTCGCGTTACGGGCGTCGGAAATGCAACGCGAGCGCGACGGCCTTTCGGCCGAACGAGCGGGAGCTCAGCGCGATCGGGAGGCGCTCTTGGCGCGCTCGGCCGCGCTCGACGCCGAAAAGCGCGCGTTCGGCGAGCTCGCCGAGGAACGGATGCAAGCGGCTCTTCGCGGATTCGTCGCGAAGCTGGAGCGAAGAGCGGCCGAACGCGAGCGCGCTCGCCCCAAGGTTACGGCGGCGGAAAGCGCATCGCTCTCGCGGGCGGTCGACGCGCTGCGCGACGATCTGGGCATTTCGGCCGCCGCGCCCGCGGCCGAGGATGCCGGCGCCGGCTTCGTGCCCGGCGATCCGGTACGCATAACCTCGCTCGCGCAGAATGGTACGATCGTCGAGGACTACGGCGAGACGGTACTCGTCGCGATCGGGCAGATGAAGACGGTCGTAGATAAGCGCGATCTTCGCAAACGCAAAGGCGAGACGTCCGCGCGCACGCCCGGGCGCGGCGGCGGCAGCGCCAAACTGGAGGCCGCGACGCGGGCGACCGCCGAGCTCGACGTCCGCGGCAAGCGCTACGTCGAGGCCGAGCCGCTGGTGGACGCGTGGATCGACGAAGCGGTCCTCGGGGGAACCGGGACGCTGCGTCTCATCCACGGAAAAGGCACCGGCATGCTCGGACGCGGGCTCCAGGAGTTCTTGCGCGACCACGCGTCGGTCAAGAGCGTGCGGTACGGCAATGAAAACGAAGGAGCGGGCGGGGTGACGATCGTGGAGCTCCACGATTAGCGTCCAGGCCGTGAAACGACCGCGACCCCTTCGACCGTGATCAATCCTCCGGTCATCATCCCGCGGACGCGCGCCACCAGCGGCGCGACGCGCGACTCCTCGTCCACGATCTCGATCGCAATTGGGAGGCCGCCGAGCGCGTCCACGACGCGAGCCGAGTGCAGCGCGCCCTTGCCGGCGAACCCTTCGATCGCTTTGAGAACGGTCGCTCCCGCGATCCCGCCCAACCTTGCTTCGTCAACGATGGCATCGACCAGGGCACGCTTGCCGAACCGGTCGTCTTCGTTGAGGAAGATCCGAAGCAAAACCGTCGAGGTCACGCCTTCTTTTGCGAGAGATGCAGAAAGCGCACCCGCTCGTCCGTGACGAACGCGTCGGGTGCGAGCTCCCGAAGCGCCGGCAGGATCTCGTCAACCTTGGCTTGGCGTTCGACGACCTCGATGAGGATGGGAAGATTTGGCTGCCACGCAAAGGCGTTTGCGGCGTGCACCAGCCCGTGGCTGCCGTAGCCCTCGACCGCGCGAAAGACGATCGCGCCGAGTACGCCGCGGGCGCGCAGAAATTCGACGATCGCGGTGTAGAGCGGCTGAGCCCCGTGCCGGTCGGTCTCGTCGACGAAGATGCGCAAGAGGCGCCCGTCTTCAAAATCGTCCACGAGGCTGACTTGCCCGCCGGGCGCGAGGCTTTCCTGCGAAGCGAGTCGTACCGGCTCCCCAAGCCATGAACACGACCCCGCGCTTTGCCGACGTAGAGTACTTGCTCGACGGATTCGAACACGTCGAGACCGTCCAGAACTTTCGCGACCGTCTCAAACTCGGACGGCCGCTCAACGTCAAACTCGGCATCGATCCGACCAGTCCCGACTTGCACCTCGGATTCATGGTCGTGCTGAGCCGGCTCCAACGCTTCGCCGAGGCCGGTCACGACGTGACGCTCATCATCGGCGACTTCACGGCGCGAATCGGGGACCCGAGCGGCCGAAATACGATGCGTCCCCAGCTTGACGCCGCGGCGATCGAAGCCAACATGAAGACCTACCGGGAGCAGGCCGGCAAGGTACTCGACCTNNGTCGCGCAGATGCTCGAGCGCAACGACTTTCACGACCGGTATTCCACCGGCACGCCGATCTCGCTCCACGAATTTCTCTATCCCGTAGCGCAAGCGTACGATTCCATCGCCATCGAGGCCGACGTCGAGCTGGGCGGCAGCGACCAACTTTTCAACTTGCTGCTCGGGCGTCACTACCAGCGCGAGAGCGGACAACTGCCGCAGATCTGCGCGACGGTTCCGCTGCTCGTCGGGCTCGACGGCGTCAAGAAGATGAGCAAGTCGCTGGACAACTACGTCGGCATTGCGGAAAACGCGCAGACGCAGTTCGGAAAGCTGATGTCCATGGGCGACGACTCGATGCCCACCTATGCGCGTCTGGCGGCGTTCCGGTCGCAAGAGGACGCCGACGCCCTCCGTGCCGCATTGGCCGCGGGCCGCGCCAATCCGATGGAAGAGAAGAAGCGCCTGGCCCAAGAGATCGTCGCGCTGTACCACGGTGCCGAGGGGGCGAGCGCGGCGCGCGCGTATTTCGAGCGCACCGTTCAGCGCAAGGAGATCCCGACCGAGGCGCTACCGGATCTCGATCTGGGCGATGCCAAGCGCGTGGCCGACGTGCTGCTCAAGGCCGGGTTCGCCAAGAGCCGGCGCGAGGCGGAGCGACTTATCTCGGCGCGCGGCGTCAAACTCGACGGTATCGTCGTGGAGGACCCGCGGGCGGCTTGGCCGCCGGCGCCGGCCGTCGTATTGTCGGTCGGATCGCGAAGATTCGTCCGGGTCCGTTCCGGGAGTAACGCTTGAGTAAACCAGCCGTAACCTACACCGCATCGGCCGGCCCCATCACCGGGCGCAAATTCGTTTGCAAACGATGCGACCGCGTGTATGCCTACCCCAAAGCGGGCGAGCGGCCCATTCGCTGCGAGTGCGGGTGGTGGTACTACAACGACGGCGCCGCGTTACGCGAAGCGTTTTGGCAGCGGATCGCCCCGTACCGCATGCCCCCCGACTTCCCGCACCTGTTCGGCGAAGTCTAACCGCCGCCGGAGAGCCGCGCGATCAACTCGCGCATCTGCGACGCATCGAAGTCGTACGCCGTCTTGCAGAACTCGCAGGTCGCCTCGGTAACCGGGCGCTCGCGAATCAATTCGTCAAGCTCCTCCGCGCCCAATCCCAGGAGCGCGACTTCTACCTTCGCGCGGGTGCACAGGCAGGCGGGCGTCACGTCGATCTCGTGATACGTGCGCAAATCGAAGTCGCCCGCGAGCGCATCGAGCAGATCGCGCGCGGTCGCCCCTTCGGCGACGGCGCGCGTGATCGGGGGCATCTCGAGCGCGCGCTCTTCCAGGATCGCCACGGCCCGTTCGTCGGCGCCGGGCAGAACCTGTGCGAGTATTCCGCCCGACGCTTTGACCCCGCCGCGGTCGGCCAGAACGCCGAGCGCGACGACGCTGGGAATCTGTTCGGAATTGACCAGATACGACGCGAGGTCTTCGGCGATTTCGCCCGAGTGTAACGGAACTACGCCGGCGTAGGGCTGGCCGGATTCGTGCGATTTCGTGACGTGAAGCGTTCCCGCGCCGATCGCGCCGGCCACGTCGAACTTTCCCGCCGGCGTGAGCGGTACGTCGGCATGGGGATTGCGCGCGTAGCCGCGTGCTCCAAGCCGGCCCGGCGCGACCAGCCAGGCTTCGGCCGTGAGACTGCCGATCGGCCCGTCGCCCGTGACGCGCAGCGAGAAGCGCTCGCCCTCTTTCAACCCCGCTCCCAAGAGCACGGCCCCCGTCATAAGGCGGCCGACCGCCGCCGTGACCGAGGGCGAGAAATCGTGGCGGGCGCGCGTTTCCGCGAGCAAGCCGGTCGTAACGGCGGCGACGATCGCGATTCCGGCGTCGGGCGCCGACGCCATGACTAAGAGATCGGACATGGCACGCTCTCGTCCGAGGTTGCAGCCTTTTCCTTCCAGAAGCCTCCCCCGTATGCGCGTGCTGGTGATTCACGGTCCGAACCTCAATCTTTTAGGAGAGCGCGAGCCGGACATTTACGGAACGCAGACTCTAGCAGATGTAGACGACTACCTGGCCGCCGTTGCGCGCGATCTCGGGATCGAGGTCGAGTGCGTTCAGTATAACCTCGAAGGCGAGATCGTGACCGCCATCCAGGGAGCGAGAAGCTCCTGCGACTGCATCGTCGTGAATCCCGGGGCATATTCCCACTATTCGCTCGCGATCGCCGACGCAATCTCGTCGGTGCCGATTCCGGTCATCGAAGTGCACCTTTCCAACATCGCCGCGCGAGAACCGGAGCGCCGCATCAGCGTGACGGCGGCGGCCTGCATCGGCAGCATCTCCGGCTTCGGCGCCCAGTCCTACGCGCTGGCGCTCCACGCAGCGACGAAAATCCTCGGAAAATAAGGGCTTTTCGGCGCTTTTGGGGGAGGAGCGGGTGCGCGTCGTGCGTATATCCACTTTCCAGGCGGCCAGTCCCATCCCCGATTTCTTACCGCGTGCCGCTTGAGGAGATTTTAGGTTTGACGAAAGCCGATTTAGTCGATTCCATAGCCGCCGAAGCCGATCTATCCAAACGTCAGGCGGCCGAGATCGTTGACTTGTTTCTCGATGAGATCAAGACGGCGCTCCAAAAAGGCGACCGCGTCGCGTTAACTCCGTTCGGCAGTTTTGTCGTTCGGCACCGTAAGGCGCGCGAGGGCCGTAACCCCAAGACCGGTGAAAAAATTCGCATCGCCGCGCGCAAAGTGCCGGCGTTCGTTTCGGGCAAGGCCTTGAAGGACGCCGTTGGCGGCGCCCGTCCGGCCGCGAAGAAGAGCGCAGCAAAGAAGAGCGCCGCGAAGAAAGCTCCGGCAAAGAAGAAGGCGCGCCGCTAATACGGCGCGGCCGTAGATCGTTCGGACGCACGCCGACGTACAAGAACCGCGTGCGTCCGAACGAACTGCGCTCCCGGGATCGCTCTCGGGCTGTGGCGCAGCTTGGTTAGCGCGCTTGACTGGGGGTCAAGAGGTCGCAGGTTCGAATCCTGTCAGCCCGACCATAGAATATGCAACCGCCCTTCCTCGATGCGAGGCAGGGCGGTTTTCTTACATCGCGCAGGTTTACTGCGAGCCAATGCGTTGGTTGGCGTTGTTCATGAGATAGATCTTGTCGGCGTGCCGGGTTCCGAGGAACTTCTGGTCGTAGATGATGCCGACGTACTGTCCGGCTTTGATCGCCCCCATCTGATACGTGGTCTTCCCGTCGGCGGAAAAGACTTGGTCGAATTTGGGCACGATTTCAAAACTAAGCGTCTGCTTGTTCGCCGGATCCTCGACCTTGATGTTGCTGGTCGAAACGTGGACGACGATGCCGTAAAACGTCGAAGCGGCGACCGCGGCCTGAGGGATTGCGGCGGCGAGCATGGCGACGGCGAGCGCTAGGCTCGCGAAGATGGTCTTGTTCATGTATCCATTCTACCCAAAACCCCCGGGCTAACGTACCGGGCAAACCACGGACTTTCGCGCGCCGCCGACGAACGGGGCGGCCGATGCCGTCCGCTCCGCGGGTTGCCGCGCACCTGATCCTCGGCGCCCGGGAAGAGCCGTTCCTGGGATCGCTGCTCGCGTCTCTCGAGGGCGTTGCGGGTTGCGTCATCGTGAACGACAACGGGACCGGAGATTCGGTGCACGAGGAGGCGCTCGCTCAAAGCGGCTTCGCGCAGTCCGGCCGTCTGTTTGTGGATCGTACGCCTTTCGCCGACTTTGCAACGGCGCGAAACGTCTGTCTGCGCCTTCACGCCGAGCACGACGCCGGCGATTGGGTCGCGTTCGTGGATGCCGACGAAGTCCACGGCGCGCTCGCGCAAACCGTGGCCGCGAATCTCGACGAGGTGCCCGATTCGTGCGACTTCGTCGACGGCTACACGTGGCATTTCTTTCCGACCCCCGGATGGTATCTCTCCATCGAACGCCGGATGTCGTTCTTTCGCTTCCGGCCCGGCGTTCGCTGGATGAAGCCGGTGCACGAACAACTCGAGGGACTTTCCGGAGGCCGGGTCGCGCTGCCGTACGTCTACGGGCATTACGGCCACGTCTTCACCGCGCGACGCGCGGCGGAAAAAGGGCGCCTCTACTCCAGCCTCGGAGCACCGGGCGACGTCGTCGCGGAAGATCGCCTCGACGATATCGATCCCGACGCGTACTACGCAAACGCTTGGTCCCGCGCGCTGCCGTTTCGCGGCGAGCACCCCGTCTGCGCACGCGGCGAGGTGCGCCGGCTCTCGACCGAAATGGCGGCGCAGTACGCGCGCTCGGACGAACTCGTCCGGCGCGACCAACGCCCGCTCCAAGTGCGGCTGCGCAACCGGCTGTGGGAAGCGAATTACGCGATGCGCTGGCGCGGACGCGCGCTCGATCGCTTGGCGCGCCGGCTCTGCCGGACGCCATGACAATTTTGCCCGGCGCCGAATGGGGCGGCCGATGTCTTCCAAAACTCACGCCGCCCCGGCCGAGATGACCATGTTTGCCGACGGGGGCGCCCGCGGCAACCCTGGACCGGCGGCCAGCGGCGCCGTCCTCGTCGGGCCGGACGGCGCGGTCGTCGAAGAGATCGGGAGCTTTCTCGGCGTCGCCACCAACAACGTCGCGGAGTGGACGGCCCTGTGTTTGGGACTCGAAGCCGCGGCCTTACGCGGCGTTCGGCGGCTGTCGGTACGCCTCGACTCCGAGCTCGTCGTCAAGCAGATGTCGGGAGAGTATCGCGTCAAGCACGCAGATTTGCAGCCGCTTCACCGGCGGGCCAGCGCGGCGCTGCGCGCGTTCGAATCGGTCGAGATCCGGCACGTTCCGCGAAAACAGAACAAGCTCGCCGATGCCGTCGTCAATCGCGTGCTCGACGCGGAAGCCACGGCTTCCTCGACGTAGCGCGGGTATCCATGCGTCGCATCCCCTTCGCTCCCCTCATCGCGCTCTTGGCGGTCGTCATGGCGTTCATCGGCTTTCGTTTCTTCGGCAACGACGAGTCGTCGCGCTGGCTGCAAGTGGTCAAGGTCAAGCAATCCCCGAGCGATATTTACGCGCGGCTGCTGATCCAGTACGACAAGCCTCCGGTCTACGAGGAAGAGTACCGGATGCAGGACCTCGACGGCATATCCTCGTTCGCGTATCGCATCCGCGGGTTCGCCGGCAAGCAGATCACGGTCACGGCACCGCCCGAGGCGCTGTACGACGTGAGTTTTTTTTACGAGCGCATCGAGCAGTTGGGCGTTTGGGAACTGACCGACCGGCCCCCGCGCGGCGACGACTCGGCGCACTACACCATTTACGTCAAGGCCGTTCAGGATTTCAAACACGGCGACCGGACGATTACGTTTACGGATCCGCACTACTGGGCGACCACCGCGGGGCGCCAGTACGAAATTCACCTCGACAAGAAGAAGCCGACGCCCGACCTGTTGCAGCTGCAGAGCACGGAGATCGCCGATCCGCGTTTCCAGCAGATCGTCGACGAGTTTCGAGCCTTTGGACCGCCCGAATTTCGCGCGCACGTGCAAGCCGCCCAGCGCGAAATTCGCACGGACCACTGAACGCGGTGGCGCGCTCGAGCATCGTTCTCGCCGTCGTCGCCGCGGTTGCGATTGCCGCCGTCGTCTTTGCCGCCTACGAGGTAAGCGAGAATCCCACGAACCAGATGTTCGGGAGAACCGTCGTGAGCGGACCCCCAAACGAACGTGTCGTCGCGCTCACCTACGACGACGGGCCCAACCCTCCGTACACGTCGGGAATCCTGAACGTGCTCGAACGCGAGCACGTTCAGGCGACGTTCTTCGTCGTCGGGCGGGCGGTTGCGGCCTACCCGTCCGTCGTGCGCCGCGAGGTCCGCGACGGCGACGCGGTCGGGAACCACACGTGGGACCACGCGGATCTCATCGTGCTGGACAGGTCGCAGGAGCGGGCGTCGCTCGAACGGACCGACGCCGCGATCTATCGCGCGGCCGGAGTTCACGTTAGGCTGATGCGTCCTCCGTTCGGCAAGCGCGATTGGTGGGTTCTCGACGAAGCGCGCAAGCTCGGCTACACGCCGGTCATGTGGTCCGTCCCACTGGCTCGCGATTGGGAGTATCCGACCGCGGCGACGATCGCGAGCCGCATCGTACCGTACGTGAAGGACGGCTCGATCGTCGTGCTCCACGACGGGAACCGCGGGATCGTCTGCGACGGTTCGCACGTAGCCCGCCACGTTTGCGATCGCAGTGCCGACATCGAAGCAACGCGGCTGATCGTCGAAGACTTACGTCGCGAGGGCTACCGGTTCGTCACGATCCCGGAATTGCTCGATCTCGGGCGCGGGGCTAAGAATACACCGTATCCCGGAAGCGAATAAAGCCGTCCTCGTGGCGATGGCTCGGGTCGTGATGCGTCCAGTGAACGACGGGAAGCCGGCCGGGATCGTGAACCATCTCGCCCTTGACCTCGATGCGATCGCCGACCGCGACCGGAACCGGAGGCGCGATACCGATATTATCGACGATTTCGATCGGACCGGCGCTGGTTTGGACGTCGAAGGCTTCGTGCATGCTGCGCGTACGCGCACCGTAAAATTCGCGAGGCGCCGTCGTGACGGTGGCGTCGAACCGGACCTGCGCGGAACCCGTCCCGTGATATGCGGCTGCGAGATTCATCGGTTCGCCTCCATGGCGCGACGTTCACGCCCGGCGGGACGACCGACAAGAGCTACGCGCGGAGAAGGCGAAGCGATGAGCGTCTCATGAGATCGTTCTCCACGACGCGCCTCTCGATGCACCCGGTTACGCCGTCGAATTCCGGCGTGCTGTGGGCCATCTTTAACGAGCCCGGCTTACGCGCGTACCAGGACTTACCCGATCTCGATCGCGTGCGGTTTTCCGAACTCGTAGCCACGCGCCCGACGTCGCTCGAACCGGGCGCCGAGGGGCGGTTCGAGTGGCTGATCTACGTCAAAGGTCCGCCCGAAGTGGCGATCGGCTGGGTGTCGGTACGCATCTCGGATCAAAGCAGGACCACGGGAGAAATCGGGTACAGTATCGTCACGCGCAGGCGCGGCCGCGGCTACGCAACCGAAGCGGTGCGCGCGCTGGTTTCCGAGTGCTTCGAGCGCGCGGCACTCGAACGCGTGCGCGCCTATTGCGTTCCGGAAAACGAGCGCTCGCGCGCGGTCTTGCGAAACCTCGGATTTTTCGAAGAGGGCGTGCTCACCCGCGGTGCGAGCGTTCGCGGTCGCATGGTGGACGTGGTTGCGTACGTCTTGCCCCGCGCGCGCTGGGACGCGATGCCGGGTACGAGCGCCTAGCGCCTCAGGGCCAGCGCACGACCGCGCCGGCATCGTGCACGCCGCGATATCGCTCCCGGTGAATGCCGTTCACGTAGGCCGCCAGCGGGTCACGCACGATTGGAATCGTCACGTAGTCGCCGATTTCGTGCAGCGGCACCCAGGCGAGATCTTCGATGCGATCGTCGCCCGGCCGCGCGTCCCCGTCTTCGACGTCGACGCTGAAGATCGAAGCGACGAAGTGCGTGCCTTCGGGATCGTAGCTTTCGCTGAGGTAGGCGAGCTCGCGGACGCGCCCGATCAGTCCGGTCTCCTCGCGCAACTCGCGTAAAGCCGTCTCCGCCAGAAGCTCGCCGCGTTCTTGGCGTCCGCCGGGCAGGTTCCAGAGCGGCGCCGTGCGGCCGGCGTAGCGGGACGCGACCAGAAGAACGCGGCCTTCGCGCACGGTCAGCGCATGGGATAAAAGGATGTGCCCGTCCATGGGCGACAATTGGGACGCATGGCGACGCAACGCCTCTCGCGCGCTCCGTTGCTCTCTCCAGTCGCCGTCGTGGCCTGCGTGACGATGGCTCGCCTGCTGGTCTCGGCCTTTCATCCCGTGACCGAAGACGAGGCCTATTACTGGACGTGGAGCTTGCACCCGGCGCTGGGTTACGTGGATCACCCGCCGATGGTCGCGTGGTTGATCTGGTCGACGTCGCTCTTGCCGCACACGGCGTTCTTCATTCGTTTTCCGTTCGTCGTCTGCGAAGCCGTCGCGGCGCTTGCGGCAGGCGCGGCGGCGCGCGAGCTGTCGGGCTCGGCGCGGTCGGCGCTCGTCGCCGCGACCCTCGTCGTCTTCATCCCGAACGTGAAGCTCATGATCGGCGAGGCGCTGCCGGATCCGCCGTTCCTGATGTTCTGGGCGCTGAGCATCCTCTTCGCCGCGCGCGCGATGCGCGGCGGGGCCCCCGTGAACTTCGTGCTGCTGGGAATTGCGGTTGCCGGCGCCATGCTCAGCCGCGTGTTCGGCTGGGCGCTGCTTTTCGGCGTAGGGGCGACGTTTCTCACCGGCCCGAGGGATCGGCGCGCGCCGCGTTCTTTCGCCGTCACCTGCGCGGTCGCGCTCGCGCTCGTCGCTCCGTGGATTGCATGGAACGCCTCGCACGATTGGGTCAACGTGCTCTTTACCGTTCGCGACCGGCAAGGATTCCGGGCCGTGTCGGCCACGCACGCCTTCAACAACATGACGATTCGCTTCTTGATCTTCGATGCAGCCTTTATCGCGCTAACGTATCTGACGACGATTCGCCGCCGCTATCCGCTGCTGGCTTGGACTGCCCTGCCGTTTCCGGTCGTGCTCGGCGTCTTGGCGTTTCCGCAGACGGTCGAAGTCTATTGGCTGCTCGGGCCGGCAATATCGCTCTTTGTCGGCCTGGGAATCGCAGCGCGATCCTCGCAACCTTGGTGGGCCCGGGCCGCGACGGGCGTATGGATTGCCGCGGGCGCCGGCTCGTTTCTGGTCGTGGCGTTCGCGGCGCTGCCCGAATCCGTCCAGGCCGCGATGTTGCGAAACCCGGCTGCCGTCAGCGCGTATAGCCCTGCCTATGCGTACCGGAGCGTCGCCCGCGACGTCGCGCAGCGAGCCTCCGCGCGCGATTCGGCGATTCTCTCGGATCGCTACGAAATCACGTCGCAGTTCCGACTCTTCGGGGTTGACGCAGCGATCGTTGACGACGTTCCGCAACGAAGGCAATGGCATCTTTGGAATCGGGACCTCGGCGTTCCCGAGCGCGCGATGTACGTCTCCACCGAGCCGCTCTCGTCGAATCCGGCGCTCGAGCAGCGGCTCGAGAGCGTCTACGAACGCAGCGAACCCGGCGGCGAGCTCGATTACGCGTTTGCGGGGAAGCCGGCGTTCCGCTTCTACGTGACCTGGTTTTCGCTTCCGCGAGCGAGCGCGGTCGCGGCGGATCTGTACGGCCCTTAGCGAGCGGCGGCCGCGGCGTCGCGGAAGACGGCGACGTGACGTTCCGCGCTGCTGTCCCAATCGAACCGCGACGCGCGGCCGAGACCGGCTTGCCGCATGCGCGCGCGCAGCTCGCCGTCCTCGACGACCGACCGCAGCGCCTGTGCCCAAGCGCCCGCGTCGCGTGGATCGGCGTAAACAGGCGCGCCGCCGCCGATCTCGGGCAGGCAGCTGGCCGCCGATGCGACGACCGGCGTGCCGCACGCCATCGCCTCGACCATGGGCATGCCGAAGCCTTCGTACAGCGCCGGCAGTGCGAGCGCGATTGCCCCGCGGTAGAGCCCGATCATCTGATCGTCGGTAAGGCCGCTCAAACCCGTCACGCCGGCGAGGTCCGGCGGACGCGGACCTACGACGGCGAGGCGTGGACCGTCTCCGCCGGGCCAGGCGCCGCGGTAGGCCTCGTAGAGGAGCGCGAAGTTTTTCCGCGCCTCACCTTCCGCGTCGCCGATAAACAGCAGATAGCTTCCAGCGGCCAGCTCGTTGCCGGGTACGCTCGGGGGCCCCGGGCATAACTCGGGCTCGACGCCGTGATAGATCACGGCCGTGCGGTCCCGCGGGACGCCCAGCATCGCGTGCATCTCCTCTCGACCGAACTCAGAGCCCGTAATCGCGCGCGTGAGCGTTTGCGCCGACCGCAGGAACGGATCTTGCTCGCGTTTTCGCTTCGCCGCGACGGGGCTGGGAAAGCGAAACGGGGCGACCTCGTGGATGGTGACCACGCTTGGCCGGTCCGAGGGGAAGAACGT
>PMFP01000107.1:0-1695 GCA_003155175.1 Vulcanimicrobiota bacterium | reverse complement strand
AAGCGCCGGACGACGGCGCGCGTATAGCGGCCGATGCCGCGGTAGTCGCGCGCTAAGTCGCGAGCGTCCAGCGCTAGGCGGAGTTCGTCCACGCCGCGGTTTACTCGGCCGCCATCGCGAGCACGGCTCCGGGCGCGGTCGGCTTGCGCTTCATCAAGAGCGTGAGCGGCGTGCTGACCAAGAAGACGATGGCGCAGACGCGGAAGAGATAGTTAAAGGCGATCATCGAGGACTGCTGCGAGACCATCTGCGTCAGTTCGCCGGTCGAGTAGCCGTGCGACTGCGTGACGCCCGATGCGAGCACGTTCCAGGCCACGGCCGTCTGATGCGTGAGGAGCGTGGTGAGAATCGCGATGCCCAAACTTCCACCGAGCTGGCGCACGAGCGTGTAGACGCCGGTCGCGCCGGCCAACTCCTGGAGCGGTACGTCGCCCAGACTGAGGGTGGAGAGCGGTACGAAGAGCAGTCCGAGTCCGATCCCTTGCTCGACGCGCGGCCAGAAGACGTCCCAGAAGCCAGCGTCGCTCGAGAGTCCGCCGAGGACCCAGCACGAATAGGCAAAGAGGAGCATGCCGAGCGCGATGAGCGCGCGTCCGTCGAATCGATTCAGAATGCGACCGACCACGAACATCGTGATCGCCGTGGCAATCGCGCCGGGCAACAGAGCGAACCCGGTATCGAACGCGGTGAAGCCCAAGATGGTCTGAAAGAACAACGGCAGGATGAGCGCGGTTCCGAACAATCCAAATCCCATGACGATGCCGATGATGCTGCCGACCGAAAACGAACGATGCTTGAAGACGCGCAGGTTCACGAGCGGATTCTTGTCCCGGAGCGCTTTGAAACAGAACAGCGTCAGCCCGACGACCGCAACGATCGTCAGCGTCCAAATCGTGGACGAATTGAACCAGTCGTCGTGCTCGCCGCGTTCGAGCACGTACTGCAGCGAGGCCAGGCCGGCGGTGAGCAGCGCGAGTCCGGTCCAGTCAACGCCCCCCTCGGGCTTTGCCAGGAACTTCGGGTTGGGAATGAACGCCAACGTCATCAAGAGCGCTACGATGCCGATCGGAATGTTGATGTAGAAGATCAGCGGCCACGTGGCGTTGTCGATGATGTAGCCGCCCAGCAGAGGTCCGACCGCCGGCCCCACCATCGCTCCCAGCCCGAAGATGGCCATCGCGGCGCCGCGCCGTTCCGGCGGATAGGTTTCGAACATGATCGCTTGGGCGGTCGGCTGCAGCGCTCCGCCACCGATGCCCTGGATGATGCGATAGAAGACCAGCATCCAGATCGAGTGCGCCGTTCCGCACAGGAGCGACGCAATCGTAAAGATCGCAAGCGAGACCGCGTAGAAATTTCTGCGGCCGAAAAATGCGGTCAGCCAGCCGTTGAGCGGCATGACGACGACGGTGGCCAGAATGTAGCCCGTCGCGATCCACGCCGCTTCGTCGACGGAGGCGCCGAGGTTGCCGCCGATCGTGTTGATGGCGACGTTGACGATCGTCGAGTCGATGATCGCCATGATCAGGCCAAGCATCACGGTAATCGTGATCAGCGCAAGCGGCGCGTTCTCGCGGTGGCGGAATGGATTCATGCCGTGAGCCTTAAGGCCGGGGGCCGCGTCCGGGTTTCAGCCACCCCCGCCGGCCGGCGGCGAAAGCAGGTCGATGGCGCCCTGTTTTGCGATCCGCTCGC
>PMFP01000108.1 GCA_003155175.1 Vulcanimicrobiota bacterium | reverse complement strand
TCACCCAACCCCGGTTACTTCACCTATGACGGAGACCAATCGCTATCGCTGGGTGCCCGGGGCAAGCCGGTGATACCGGAAGGCTCCGCCGGCATCGAACGCACATTGGTCGCCTATCTCAAGGCGGCCGGCAAGACGGCGCAGGACACCTCGTTCGACGGTCGCTCTGACTACGACGGCTTCACCCTGGCTGGTGTCCCGGCGGGCGGGCTGTTCTCCGGGGCGGAGACCAAGAAGTCTGATGAGCAGGCCAACCTGTGGGGCGGGGCGCCCAACCAGCCGTTCGACCCCAACTATCACCAGAAGACCGATACTCTCGACCACATCGACCGCGTCTCGCTGGGCATCAATGGCGGAGGCGTTGCCTACGCGGTCGCGCCGGCGGGCATGGACTACGTCTCGCTGCTCGACGGATCGCCTTGACGGATCGCCCGGCTCAGCCCGACGAGCGGATGCGCAGCATGGAAGACGTTCGCGGCGCTCCGCTTCACGTCGCGTTGATCGAACCCGAGATCCCGCCCAACACGGGCAACGTCGCGCGCCTGTGCGCGGCGACGGGCTGCGCGCTGCATCTGGTCGGCCCGCTCGGCTTTCGCATTGACGACCGCGAGCTCAAGCGCGCCGGTTTGGACTATTGGCATTCGATCGACATCGTCCATCACGAGTCGCTGGCGGATTTTCTGAACGCCACCGAGGCCATGCAGCGCTGGTTCCTCTCGGCGCACGCGGAGCAGTCTTATGCGAGCGCCCCGTTCGCGAGCGGCGACGTGCTCGTCTTCGGGAAAGAAACGCAAGGGTTGCCCAAGGATCTGCTGGCCCGCTTCCCCGGCCGGACGCTTCGGATTCCGATGCGGCCGGACAGCGTCCGCAGCATCAACCTCTCGACGGCCGCCGGCATCGTCACCTACGCCGCCCTGGATCGAATCGGCTTTCCCGGCCTCACCTAGACCGGCCGGGTTCGTCAGCGCGATAATTCAGAGGCATGATTCAGCCTGTATTCATATAATTCTCATATCATGGACCTTCGGCAGCTCCGTTATGTCGTCGCCGTAGCCTCCCGGCGGAGCTTCACGCGAGCTGCCGAGGACCTGGGCATCGCCCAGCCCGCGCTCTCCCAACAGGTTGCAGCCCTCGAGCGCGAGCTGGGCGTCCGCCTCTTCGACCGCACCAACCGGCGGGTTGCCCCGACCCAAGCCGGCCTCGCCCTGTCCATCCGGGCCGAGCGGATCCTCGAAGACGCCGCTGCCGCCGCCCGCGAGGTAGGCGCGCACGCGGATGGTCAGAGGGGCCGTGTCGCCGTCGGCACCTGCCGTTCGTTTGCGGATTTCACGCTGCCGAAGATCCTCGGAGAGTTTCACCGCCGCTACCCCGAGATAGAGGTCTCGCTGGAAGAGGGCAGCGCCGCCGACTTGCTCGCCCGGCTGCGCTCCGGCGCAATCGACGTGTTAGCGGGCGAGCTATCGGGCGACGGGCCGACCCACATCGGGAACGACCTTCAGGAAGAGGCGCTCTTCGAAGACGATCTCGTCGTCGCGACTGCGCCCTCTCACCCGTTCGCTTCGCGCGCACTGGTCGAAATCGCCGATCTCCGCGACGAGGCGTTCGTCGTCTTCGGCGGGTCCTCGGCGACGCACGAGCGCTTGCGGCAGCTTGCGGCAGCGGCCGGCTTCGTGCCGCGCGTCTTCTGCGAGTCGTTCGACTCGCTCACCGTTCGAGCGCTGGTCGCCGAGAATCTCGGCGTGGCGCTGTTCCCGCGCTCGCTCGGCAACACGCCCGGCCCCCGCGTCGCGATGCTTGCCGTCGCGCCGCAGAAGCTGACGCAGCGCACGTCGCTCGTAACGGCGAGCGCGACCCTGCGGCCGGCCGCGCAGAGCCTACTCGACGTCATCCGCGAGTTGACGCTCTAATGCCGCGGCGGGAGAGTTCGCTCGAAGCGATCGAGCGTCGCGTTGTAGCATGCGAGCGTTGCCCCGAATTGCGCGAGTACTGCGCGCGCGTGGCGCGCGAAAAGCGCCGCGCCTATCTCGACGCGACGTATTGGGGAAAGCCGGTCCCGGCCTTCGGCGATCCGAACGCGCGCGTGCTCTTCGTCGGCCTCGCGCCGGGCGCGCACGGCAGCAACCGAACCGGCCGCGCATTCACCGGCGACGCCTCCGGCGATTTTCTCTATCCGGCCCTCTATCGCGCCGGCTTCGCATCGCAGCCGAAAGCGACGGGCCGCGACGACGGCATGAAACTGCACGACTGCCTCATCACCGCCGCCGGCCGCTGCGCCCCGCCCGGCAACAAGCCCACGCCCGCCCAGCTGCGCAACTGCTTTCCCTATCTGCTCGAAGAGTTCGACGCGCTCCCAAATCTGCGCGTCGCCATCGGCCTGGGCAAGATCGGCTACGAAGCGATCCTCAAAGTCCTACGCGAACGCGATTTCACGCCCGAACCCGCCCGCCCAAAATTCGGCCACGGTGTAGAATGCATCGCCCACCGCGACAAGCGCCGCATCGTAGCGATCGCTTCCTACCACCCAAGCCGACAAAACACGAACACGGGCGTCCTAACGGAAGCGATGTTCGACGCGGTGCTTGCCCGAGCCGGCGCCTTGTTACCTGTGCGGTGAGAAGAGCGGCGTTGCCGTCACGACGTGACCGCAGGGGTCGGTGAGGACCGAAAGCCCCCATTTTCCGGGGCGCTGCATGACGCGGTTGTCGGGGTGCGGCTGCCCGAAGGTCTTTTCGATATCCGCCAGCGCGGCGGCGCGCTGCGCGGCGTCGGGGGCCGAGGCGACTTCGACGGTTCCGAGTTTCGCGTCCGCGTTTACGTGCAAGACGAGGGTCGCGCCGTCGAGCGTCACTTCCCGCGTTTCGCACGGTTGCAGCGTTTGCGTCAGCGATCCGGTCGCGGCTGCGTGATTGCCGCCGCACGCGCAGAGCAGCGCGGCGACCGCGCAGGCCGCGATCAGCCTCGCTTCGCCGCGCGCCCGCACTATCGCTCCGGCGGCGGCGCCGTGCTGCGCAGCGAGAGATCGCGCAGCAGGTTCTCCGCGACGGCGCTGGGCGAATCCATCATCACGTCGCGTGCGGCTTGGTTCTTCGGAAACGCCACGACCTCGCGCAGGTCGTCTTCGCCGCACGCCAGCATCACGATGCGATCGATGCCGAGCGCCATGCCGCCGTGCGGGGGCGCGCCGTATTCGAGCGCGCGCACGAAGAATCCGAAGCGCTCCTCGATCTGCTCCGGCGTCATGCCGAGCATCTCGAAGATGCGGCGCTGATGCTCGGGCTTGTGGTTACGGATCGATCCCGAACCCAGCTCGAAGCCGTTGAGCACGAGGTCGTAGTGCTGCGCTCGCATTGCCAGCGGATCGGAGTCGATGAACTCCCACTGGCCTTCACCGGGCGCGGTGAACGGATGGTGCGCCGGCGCGGGTCGGCCGGTCGCCTCGTCCAACTCGAGGTACGGAAAATCCGTGACCCAGCAGAACGCGTATTTCGTCTTGTCGCGCAGGCCGCAGCGTTCCGCGACTTCACCGCGCATCCGGCCTGCGACCGTAAGTGCCGCCGGGCGCGCGTCGGCAAAGAGCAGGATCGCGTCGCCGGTCTCGGCGTCGAGCGAGTAGCGCAGCGCTCCGATATGTTCGTCGCCGACGAACTTCTGTGCCGAGGACTTCACGCCGTCCGCGCCGAGCGCGATCCAGACCATGCCCTTGGCTCCGTTCTGCTTGGCGAGTTCCGTGAGCGCGTCGAAATCGCGCCGTGACAGCGAGGCGCCTCCGGGATACCGCAGTCCGACGATCGCGCCGCGGCTCTCGATCACCGACTTGAAGACCACGAAATCGCTGCCCTCGAAGATGCTGGTGACGTTGACGAGTTCCAAGTCGTACCGCAGATCCGGCTTGTCGCTTCCGAACCGCTCCAAAACCTGAGCGTGCGAGAAGCGCGGGAACGGACCGAGCTCGACGCCGAGCACTCGCTTCCAGACGTCGCGCATGCACGATTCCATCGTCTCCAGCACGTCTTCTTGCGTGCAGAACGACATCTCCACGTCCACCTGCGTGAACTCGGGCTGGCGGTCGGCGCGCAGATCCTCATCGCGCATGCAACGCGCGATCTGCATGTAGCGCCCAAAACCGGCGATCATCAGGATCTGTTTGAGCAGCTGCGGCGACTGCGGGAGCGCATAAAACGTCCCCGGATGAATTCTGCTCGGCACGAGGTAGTCGCGGGCGCCCTCCGGCGTGCTCTTGATGAGCATCGGCGTTTCGATTTCGAGAAAGTCGCGCGCATCGAAGAAGTCGCGCATCGCCTTGACGATGCGATGGCGGGTCGCGATGTTGCGCTGCATCCGCGGGCGGCGCAGATCGAGATAGCGGTACTCTAGACGAAGATTTTCGTCCACGTCGTCGTCGCCGTTGACCGGGAACGGCGGAACCTCGGAGCGGTTGAGGACCTCTAGGTCGTCAACGCCGATTTCGACTCCGCCCGTGGGCAGTTTGGCGTTCTCGGTTCCCTGCGGGCGGGCGCGCACGGTGCCGCGCACGCGCAGCACGTCCTCGTTGCGCAGGCGCTCGGCATCGGGGAAGCTGGGATGCTTGGGATCGAAGACGATCTGCGCGATACCCTCGCGGTCGCGCAGGTCCACGAAGATCAGGCCGCCGTGGTCGCGGCGGCGGTTCACCCAGCCGCAGAGTTCGACGGCCTTTCCTTGATCGCCGGCGCGGATCGCGCCGCACGCGGTCCGTGCGGCTTGGCTAGTTTGGTCGGTCACCCAGAGCCTCTTTGATTCCCGAAACGTAGTGATATTGCTGAACGAGGTCGCGCGCGAACTTCGACGTTTCGGCGCGGCGGTCGAAATACCCGACGATCCCCGGCGTCTTGGTCAAGAACGAATGAATGCCCAGCGAAACGGGCGTCATGCCGAGATTGACTTTGACCGCGAGGTCGGGATGCTTGCGATAAAACCGCACCGTCGAGCGCCCGGCGAGCTTCATCTTCTCTTTTTGGTCCTGATGTCCGACGTCCTGACAATGATAGTTCACCGCGCCAGGCTCGTAGACGATCGTGACGCCGGCCTTCTGCAAGCGGTAGCCGAGCTCCAAGTCCTCGTGACCGTAGCCCGTGAAACTCTCGTCGAACGACCCGACGCGCAGCAAGTCCTGGCGTTCGACCGAAGCGTTCCCGGTCAGGAAATATAGCCAGGTGAGCTTCGTGCGCGAAGGCGGGTGCAGATGCCCGCGCTCGGCGGGATGGTCGCGCTTGAACCGGTAGTCGTCGAGGTCCTTGACCTGAACCTCCCAGCCGACGACCGCCAAACGCGCGCGCTCGTCGTGACGGCGAAGGTGCGTCGAGAGCAAGTCGGGCGATGCCAGAATGTCGGAGTCGTTGAAGAGCACGATGCGGCCGCTCGCCGCGGCGATCCCTGCGTTGCGCGCCATCGCGCGCCCCGAGTAGGCTCCGGGAAGGTACCGGACGTTCGAGTTTTCGGCCGCCGCAGCGTGCATGAACTCCGCGGTTCCGTCGGTGGACTGCGAATCGCAGACGAGCAGCTCGAACCGGTCGCGCGGAAGATCCTGCGCGAGAAGAGTCGGCAACACGTACTGCAACGTGTCGAGGCGGTTGTAGGTCGGGATGACGACGGAAATATCAGGCATGAATCAAGGAAGTGACGCCGCGAACGACCTCGCTGCGAAACCGCGCGAGCGCGGCTTCGTCTTCGACGGCCGGTTTGTGAACCAGCACGCTGGGGACGCCGTAGGGCGACCATTCTTGCGAGTTCAACCGGAAGTAGCGATGTTCGAAGGCGACCACCGTGGGCCTGCGGACCGCGCTCGCCACGTGCGTGGCGCCGGTATCCACGGTGACGACGCAGCCGGCGCGCTCGAACACCGCGGCCCATTGCCCGAACGGCAACCCCGAGAGCTCCGTCACGCCTTCGTGCCGGCCGGCAAACGCGGGGAGAAATTCCTCCGACTCGGCCGGAACCGTCACGACGACCGGGCGCCCCAGCGACGCGAGCTCGTCCACGAGCGTCTGCGTGGACGCGACCGTGTTGCCTTCGGAAAACCAGCGTTTGCCCAGGTGGAACACGATGGCGCCTTCCGGCGCGACCTCGGACGCAGCGCGACGGTCGGCATCGCTGAGATTTAGGCGCAACTCTTTCACGCGCGTCGTCGCGCCTGCCAGCGCCACTAAGTCGAGAAGTTGATCCACTTCGTGACGGACGATCAGCGAGGGATCGCGATCGCAGAGATCGGGATCCGCTTCGGAGATCATGGACCGGTTGACGTACAGCGCAAGCGCGGCACGCGCGACCCAGCGCCGGACGTACGTGTAGCCGACGCGGATCGGCGCCCGCGTGCCAGCGACGATCTCCAAGTCCATCGTGCGTGGAGCCAGGGCGATTGCGACGTCGTAGTTCTCGAAGCGCGCGCCGAAAGATCGCGGTTTGATCGCACTGGGAATCGAGACCAGGTCGTCTACGTCGTCGTTTCCCTCCATCGCGACGCGATTGTAGGGGCTGGTGATGAGCGTGACGTGCGCCTGCGGGAACGAGGCGCGGACGGTGGCGATCGCCGGCGTCGAAAGCAGCAGATCGCCGATGCGGTCGGTGCGCGAGAGCAGGATGCGTTGCGGCGCGCTCATTCCCTTAGCGCATCTTCGAGCTCTTCGAAGTACGCCTCGTTCGCCAGCGCCCGCGCCGCAAACAACTCGCGATCGTCGAGCGCGCGGTCGACGGCAACGTCGCCGACGGCGCGCCGGTAGCGGTCGGCGGCGCCGATTCGGCGCGCGGCGGCGTGGAAGGCCCGCTGCACTGGATTGAGCCCGGTCGCGAGATACGTGCGCCAGTGCGGATGGATGGCGGCCAACTTGACGGCGGTGCGCGCCTGCGCGCGGGATTGCTTCACCATCTTCTCGACGTTGCCGCTGCGCGGCCGCGGCTTATAGTGGTAGACCAACGCGGCGGGATGAAAGACGGCTTTGACGCCGCCGGCACGCAGGCGCAGCCCGACGTCGATGTCTTCCCATCCGTACTCGGCAAACGACTCGTCGAAACCGCCGATCGCGCGCATCGTGACCAGCGGCAGCGAGACGTTGGTCGTCCAAAAGAAGTTGCCGCTGTAGTTCGCGAGGCTCCAGATCGCCGGCGGCAGGTCGTCGAAGTTCTGGACGTCGATCGCGCCGCCGCGAACGATCGCTTTGGGGTGCCGGTCGTGCGCGCGCAGATGCTCCTCGACGAAATTCGGCAGCGGAAGGACGTCGTCGTCGATGAAAATGATGCGCTCCCCAGACGCGCGCGCAATGCCCGCGTTCCGGCCCTTCGCAAGCCCCGAATTCGCTTGTTCGACCACGGCGAACGAACACGTCGCCCGCTCTCTCGCGCGTTCGATGACCTCCGCGGTTCCGTCGGTAGAACCGTCGTTGACCAGCACGACTTCGTATGCGCCCGAGTCTACGGTCTGCTCGAAGCAGGCGTCCAGCACGCGTTCCAAGAGCCGCGCCCGGTTGAACGTGCAGAGTTGGATCGTCGCGCGCGTCATCGCCGCACGAGTCCCGAGTCGATGAGCGCCGCCGCGGCTGCGACGATGCCCTCGACGTCGAGGTTCGCGATGCAGGCATAATCGGGACACGTCTCTTTCGTCTCCCCGGGACGGCACGGATAGGTCGCGCGCACGACGGCCGTGCGCGCGCCGCGCGGCCCCCAACGCTCGGGATAATCCGTCTGAAACGGAAAGATGCCGACGGTCGGCGCCCCGACGGCGGCCGCGACGTGCATCGGACCCGTCGTTATGCCGACGAACGCCTTGGCGCGCTGCGCGAGCGCGCCGAAGCCGCCGATTCCGGTCAAACCCGCCACCGAACGCACCGCGGGATCTTTCGTGAGCGCCAGAATCTCGTGCACGATCCCTTCGTCCGCTTTCGTGCCCGACAGCGCGACCAGCGTGCCGAACCGCTCGGCCAGCGCGCTCGCCAGCGCCGCCCAGCCCTGAACCGGCCAGAAGCCGCGCCCGGTCGCGATCGCGTTGGCCGGATGCAGCAGCATGAATTCCCGCCCGTCGAGCACGTCGCGAACGACCCGCTGCGCCTCTTCACCGTCGGCAGCCGTGGACACGAAACGCGGCGCGGAGTCGTCCGTGTCGCACCCGAGCGCGCGCGCGTAGTCGAGCAAAATTTCGGCCCACGGCGTCGTGACGTCGCCGAGCTCGCTGCGCACGGTCACGCGATTGGTAAAGCGAAACGAGTAGAGACGCCGCGCCTGTCCGACGCGCAGCGGAATCTTCGCGAGTTGCGGCACCCGCGCGGTGCGCGAGGTCGCCCACGTAACGACCGATGCGACGTACCCTCGCTCTTGCAAATCCTCGGCCAGTCGCGTCTCGTCGCCCCCGTCGTCCACCAGCACCTCGTCAACGTCCGGAACGCGCTCGAGCGTCGAACGATGGCCCGGCAGCGTCAAGGCATCCACGCGGTCGAACTTTTGGTGCAGCGCACGAGCCACGACGCTCGCGACGAGCGAGTCGCCCAGACCGCCGCCGGCGCAGTAGAGCAGCGCGCGCGCGGTCACGCGTCGCGCCTCTCGCCCTCGAGCGTGCGCGCCAGCTCTTTGGTGTACATGCCGTCCAAGAACTGCGCTCGCGCCAGCGAGCGGAGCGCGGGCGGCAGCGCGTCGCTGGTCGCGACGCCGGCGAAGATCGCGAGCAGGCCCTCCGGAATCAGGTATTTTCCGCGCAGCAGGTTCGCGCGATGCGCGCCCGTCGCCATGCGGGCGCGCGAGGACGGTTGTTTGCGCACGAAGCGCGCCGCCATCCGGGCTTTTTCGAGCGCCTTGGCCGTCTCGACCTCGATCGTGTTTTCGGACGGCGGCTTTATGTGCCAGATGTAGGCGTCCCAAGCAAACTTCCACGCCAGACCCGCTTCGCGCAGACGCACGCCCAGTTCGGTATCTTCCCACCCGTAGAGATGGAACGCTTCGTCGAACCCGCCGACCGCGACGATCGCGTGGCGCGGAACCGAGACGTTGCACGTGCAGAGAAAGGCGCGCGAGAAGTTCGGCAGCGCGGGCTTGGGACGGTCCTCGTAGGACGCGACGTTTAGAATGGGGCCGTTCACGACCAGATTGCTCGTGGTGTGCGCCGCCTCGTGCGCCGCGAGAAACCCGGGCGGCGCCTGTACGTCGTCGTCGCAAAACAGGATGAGGTAGCCTTCGGCCGCCTCGACGCCGCGATTGCGCGCCTTCCCGCGATTGGGTTCGCCTTCGTACACGTAGCGTACCGGGCGTCCACGGCCGGCGAAGAGCTCGACGACCGCCTTCGTCCCATCGGTCGATCCGTTGTCCACCACGACGATCTCGTAGGAGGGCGCGGCGATCTGCTTGCAGAGCGAGTCGATTGCGCGCTCCAGATAGGTCGCGCGGTCCTTGGTGGCGATGACGACGGAGATGCGCACGCCGCTTACGACCCGGCGAGATCGACGAGCGATGCGGCCATGCGGGCCGACGCGCCGGAATCGGCGCGGTAGATCTCCCGCAAGCGCGCTCCGGTCCGGCCGAGCCAATCGGCGTCGTCGTACCGCTCGAGCGCAACCCGCGCGACGCGCCCGGGCGTGAGCGTTCCGTGGAGTTCCCAGACGAGCATCTCGTTTGCGTCCATGTTCGGCTGCGTATGAAAACGGAAGCGGCGCGATATGCCGACCGCCACCGTCCTCTTGAGTGCCCGGCCCGCCACCGGAAGCCTGTCGAGATACGTTAACGCGCCGTTAAACGTCACGAGCTCGGCGGCGTTGAGCGGCGTCACCGTCACGGTGGGAACGCCCAGCGAGGCGAGCTCGATGCACTTGGTTCCCGGCAACGTGAGCACCAGGCGCGCGCGCGTCGCCGCGGCGAGCGCATTGCGGACGATCGGAACGCGCACGGCACCGTCGAGCGACTCGAAGTACGGATATGCGTCCCCTTCGACCAAGCGTCCGGAGCGTGCGTAGACGCGGGGATCCCCGCCCCGCTCGATCGCGTGACGCAGTTCGGTCATGCTCGTAAAGGGTGAGATGCCGAACGCGACCGCAAGCGCCGGGCGTTCCCGCGCGATGGTCAGCGCCGACGTGAAGAAGAACGGCACGAGATGCTCGATCTCGTATCCGCGGGAGCCGGGCATGATCAGGATCCCGTCCTCCGGCGCGCCGGGCTCGAGCGGCGCCTGCGATTCCAGGAAGGCACCGTCGATCGCCAAGTTGCCGACGCGAACGATGCGCTCGCGCGGCGTTCCGGACGCGAGCAGATCGAGTTCGTTGCGCTCGTCCACGGCAAAGGCGCGGTCGAAGAGTTTCCGGTACCGTTTCTTCGAGAACTTATACGTCGCCGCGCGCCCGCGCAAGCGTGCATGCAGCCGGGCGGCGTGCATCAAGTCGCCGCCCAGGTACTGAACGACGTCCACGCGCTCCGGCGCGCCCTCGAGCGCACCGCCCAGAGCGTACTTCACCCAGTGGCGCGCTTCATAGACGTGCGCGGCCGGGAAGGCCGCGCGCAGCATCGCCGCTTCGTGGCCGGTGGCGTACGTGTCGGGAACGAGAAAGACGTGCGCGCGAGCGTCCGGGCGCAGCTCGTAGACGCGGCGCAAGAGCGGCCGGACCCAACCGGCGACTTCGCCGGGACCGTTGGCCGTGAGCGCGAGCTTCATTGCGAATAGCGCGCGACGATCCGTGCGATGACGTCGGTGGTGCTGCTGCCGGCCAGATGCGGCGCCAAACGGATCTCGCCGCCGCTCTGGAGCACGACGGTGCGCTCGGGCAATTCGTCTTCGCGGTATTGCGCGCTCTTGACGTGAACGTCGGGCCGGATGCGATCGAGCAGCACCTCCGGCGTACGCTCGCTAAACCCGACGACGGCGTCCACGCTGCGCAGCGCGGCCAAAATGCGCGCGCGGTCCTCGAAGGGCACGATCGGCCGGGCCGCGCCTTTGAGCGCGCGCACGGAGCCGTCGTCGTTGAGGCCGACGATCAGCGCGTCGCCTTGCGCTCGCGCCCAAGCGAGATACTCCACGTGCCCGGCGTGCAGCACGTCGAAGCACCCGTTCGTAAATACCACGCGTTTCCCGTCCGACCGCAATTGCTCGCGCCACGCGACCGCTTCGCCGACGCCGCATACGCGGCCAAAAAACTCCGTCATGCCGCCGGACCGTGTTCGACGAGCGCGACGATCTCGTC
>PMFP01000172.1 GCA_003155175.1 Vulcanimicrobiota bacterium | reverse complement strand
CCGAACGTGTGGCCGTAATTTAACGTCTTTCTCAGGCCCTTATCGTATTCGTCCACTTCGATAATCGGTTTCTTGACGTTAAGAGCGAGATCGATCATCGGGCTGGAACGAGCTACGTCGAAGCCGTAACGATCGAGGTGATCTTCAAATCGAGAGTATGCGCCGCGGCCTCCGATAACGGCCAGCTTGAGAATCTCGCCAAACCCCGATCGCACGTCGTCGTGAGAAAGCGTTTCGAGGAATCCGTTCCACCTAAGAACCGTCCTGGGCGCCTGAAAGAAGCCCAACTGATTTTTGAATGAGCCGAGATTGATCGCGCATTTGGCCCCAATGCAGCTATCGGCCATCGATAGCAGGGTCGTCGGAACGTAGTCGAACGTCAGTCCGCGATGGTAAACGTGCGCGCAGAACGTTCCCACGTCTTGAAGAATGCCGCCCCCGACCACGACGAGCCTGGACGCTCTACCCGCGCCACGGTCTTGCAAGAACGCGCACACGACGCCGACCGAATCTAAGCTCTTGGCATCTTCGGACGCGACGATCGAAGTCGTAAGGCCTTCGTCGAAGGCCCCAACGAGCCCGGGGTAAAGTGACCGCAACCGTTCGTCGATCAAGAGGAACGTATTGGAATCGGGTCCTATGGCCGCAACCAGCTCGCGAGCGCTTTCGACGCTCCTGACGACGTAGTCACCCTGGTTCGATCCGATACGAAGGCCGTCGCCGGAGATCACGTGCTTAGGAAACCACCGTCGATTGCGATAATCTGGCCGGTTATATACGTGTTCAGATTCGATCCCAAAAAATAGACGAGTTCGGCAACCTCGGCCGGAAGCGCCAACCGTCCCAACGGAACCTGCGCGCATAGCTCGGCGAGCTCGGAGGGCGTGTTGTTCTGCCTGGTGAGGTCGGTATCGACGAAACCGGGGCAGACCGCATTCACGAGGACGCCCCGAGGACCGAGTTCGACGGCGAAGGCTCTCGTGGCGCCGTTTAGCGCGGCCTTCGTCGTCGAATACGTCGAGCGTCCCGCTCGACTCACCTTCGAATACACGGAGCTCACGTTCACGATGCGTCCCTCGCCACGCTCGGCCATTCGCGCACCGATCGAGCTCATGAGCAGGAAAGGCGCGGTCTGGTTGACCGCAACCGCCCGTTCGAAGTCCCGAAAGTCGAAGCGCTCTATCGGGTTCGGAACGTTTTCGGCTGCATTGTTGACGAGCACGTCGACGCCGGCCAGAGATGCGGCGTATTCCCGAACGGCACGGGGGTCGGCAAGTTCCAATTCGGATCGGGTCGGGCGCAACACTTCGTATCCGGCCTGGGCAAACCGAGTGCAAATGGCGCGCCCGATCCCGCGCGAACCGCCGGTTACGAGTACGCGACTCACGTGGCCGGCGGCCTCGGCCTGTTTAAGACGCGCCACCGCTTCTCCAGCATGTCGATCCGTGCCTCGTCCTCTCGGTGAATCGAGCCGTAATAATCGCGCTTATTCATCAGCCACAGGAGCTCGAAATGAACCGCATTGAGAAGACCCTCTTCGATGTTGCGCTCCTCCAGCGCGGACGCGGCGAAAATCACCTTTCGCGTTTCGAAACGCGAAAGGTGCGCTTTGCGAATTTCCCGCAAGGCTGGAATTGCGTCCATCGAGACGCCGCCGCCAACGACCAGATCCAAGTTTCGATCCTTACATAGCGCGGCGACTTCTAAGACCTTGGACGTTACTTTCGGGTCGTTGATCGAGTCTCGATGCGCGCCAATGGACTCCGAAAAGTCGACCCGGCCGAACACGACGCCGTCGGCACCGTCAACCGTTGCCGCTAGATCGCACAGCGCGACCCGATTTGCAAAGCCCGTCTCCGTTTCGAGGTTGAACAGAAAGTCGGTATCGTGCGTCACTTCCTGACTAAAGACGGCCCGCTTGCCGGCAATGAACTTGCTCAGAGCGTACGGCGATTCAATCATCGGCGCGATGATGTAATCGACGCCGATCTGCTTGGCCTCGAGCAAGTCGCGCATAGCCTCGCATCCGCCGATCTTCACGGCAAGCTTCACGTTAGCCCGTCGAGCTATTTCAACCAGCCGGAGCAACTCGTCCGTGCGCGTTCCTTCCGCTTCAAACTCGGCTTTGACGCCGATCATACCGTACGCGTCGGCGCCATGGCGAACGATCTCCAGCATCTCATGTTCGATCTTGTTCACTTCGTCGACGCCTTAAAGCCCGGAGTGCCGAGCACGCGCCGCAGCGTTTCGGGCTCGAGGTCCGGAGTCATGAGATGTAAGGGCGCCGATTCCATGTCGCCGGACGACGTCACAACGCTGCTGATCTTTGGAAAATACGTCTGTTCGGGATCGATCGGAACGATGAAGGCAGCCGGTCCCGGCATTTCCATCTGCTCGAGCGCGCCGGGCGTGCTTAGTCCGCTTTCGTCCAACTCGAGGCACGGAATCGAGTACGCGCGGAACAAATCGACCCAGTTGGGGAAGCCCAGACCCGTAGCGCGGTCGCAACCGATGTAGGCACCACCGAAATAGTTGCGCTGAGTCATGCGAATGGATGCGTAACCCTCGTTGCTGTGAACGAACATTTTTAGCGTCATATCGTTAGCGCGAACGGTAGCAATATCCTGAACGTTTTGTGCGAATCCTCCATCGCCCTCCGTGAGGATGGTTCGGCGATCGGGGAAGGCGAGACCGGCGCCGATCGCCGTAGCGAGGCCGTAGCCCATGGCGGCTAGACCCTTGTTCGAAACGATCGTTTGACCGGACTTCTGCGCGAAGGCCTGCATCATGGTCGTGAACGATCCCCCGCTACTGGATGGAATGACGATATCCGTGGAATTACAAGCGGCGGAGAGCTGCGCGGCAAATTCGTAGGGATCGACGAACCCAGGTCCGTGGACGTTTCGCGCCTCGGCGAGCGGTAGCGTCCCCTTGACGAAACGGCAGAAATCGAGCCATGCCTCGTGCCCGCCGACGCCGCCTTCGAGGAACCGCGCTAAGAAGTCGTCTGCGTCCGCGCAAATGGCGGTGTCGACCCGCGGATGACCTTTCTCCAGCTCCGCCGCATCGATGTCGACTTGGACGACGTGCGCGACCGGAGCGAAGGCTCGCCAATTGAAACCCGTCTGCTGAAGTCCCAACCGCGTCCCAACCGAAATCAACAGGTCCGCTTGCTGCAGAAGAACGTTCGAGTAACGCATGCCCCACGTGTTGGGGCGGCCAAAGTAGTTGGGAGCGTGTGAATCTACGCGATCGCAGGCGTTCCACGTCGTCATCACGGCCAAATCGGCGGATTCGATCTCGCGGCGCAAGGTCGCGGCGATGCGACGAGAAACGCCGCCTCCGAGCAGAAGGACGGGGCGCTCCGACTGCCTGACCCGGACGCGAACTTCATCCACGACGCGCGCGGCGGCCGCGGTGCGCTGTTCGGCCGCGCTAGGTAAGACGCCAAGCCAACCTGCGTCGATCGGAGACCCCTGCACGTCAAGCGGAACCTCGATAAAGACCGGGCCTTTCCGCCCGGTCCTTCCGCGTAGGACCAGCGCCGCGATTTCGCCCTGAGCGAACGGCTCGTCCATGCGTACGGCGGCCACGGTAATCGGACGAACGATTGCGACGCCGTCTACCTCCTGAATTCCGCGCTGTCTGACAAGACCGCGCGAGAGGTCAATCCGCTTCACTTGACCGCCGACGACGAGCAGCTCGCGGCTCTCGAGCCAAGCGCCCGCAATCGCCGTTACCAGGTTCGTAAGGCCTGGTCCGGCGGTAACCAACACGAAGGCACGGCGCCCCGCCCGCGCGGCTTCATTGAAAGCCTCGGCGGCGATGCCGGCCGAAACCTCGTGCACGAACGGAACGCACGTCATGCGCGTCCGAACGGCATCGAGCAAGTGCATGATATTGCCGCCCGCGACGAAAAAGCAGTGCGTGTAGCCAAGCTCCGTTAAGCAATCGACGAAACCTTCCGCATACTTCATCTGGCAGGCCCCTCGTTCGTCAATTTCCGTCAGCTCCTCAGCACAAACATTTACGTCGCCGCGCGCTCGATCCTTATCCGCGCCGCGATCGCGAGGATCACGATCGCGGGAACGACCGCCGCGTAGGTCCACTCGCGCATGAACTTCGCGTCGAGCAGCAGCGCGGCGAACGGCATCAGCACCAGCAAGGAAGCGAGAATCCTACGCCGCGCCAAAGCGTACGGGACGCCGTACGTGACGTACCACGACGCAATGTAGGATCCCATCATCGGCATCAGCCACACGGCGTTCCTGAGGCGGCGTCCGCCCAAGAACGCAACCGCGATGGCTACGAGCGCCGCGACGCTCACGGCAGCGTTGAGCAGATGCACGAAGCCGACTTCCGGAACGTGCACGGCGAGGCCTTGAAAATAGCCGGCGCCGGCGCCGAACCAGGAGAGGGCAACGGCGCCCGCGACGATCGCGAGAGCGCACGCGTACCGGGCGCCACGCCGCGGCACCGCTGCGAGGATCGGCAATCCGAGAATCGCAAACGGGAGCTTGATCAGCGCCGCCACGACGACCAAGCCGCAGGCGGCGACGGCGTTTCTTCGCAGCAGCGCCGCGGCGATCACGATCGCCGCGATGCCTAGCAAGTCGTTGTGCGCGCTCGCGACGTACTGCATGGCGAGTCCGGGATTGAGCGCGGCTACGGCCAGGATCCGGCGCGGCACGCGCAGCGCGCGCAGGCCGGCGAGGAGCGCGACGAACGACGCGGCGCCCAGCGCGCGAAACGCGAGCAGCTTCCCCAGCAGCGACGGAAAGGGATTGGCCACCAGGCGAGCGATCGCGATCCAGAGCGGACCGTAGGGCGCCGGCAGCATCGGCGTCGTAAAAAAACGATTGACTAGCGCGAACTCACCGGGCAAGTCGCTATGCGGCGGCGCGTAGGACGCGGACCCGAGCAGCGCGTCGCCGACGTACGCGTAGGGATCCGGACTGATGAACGCGGGCGCAGCCATCGAGAGCAGCAGCAGCGCCGCCGCCCCTGCGAACAGCACGCGGCGTTGCGCCGCGCTGCGATACAAACCCAGCAGCGAAAACGATTGCAGCGCGCCCAGGGCGAGCAAAGCGGCGGCGGTTGCGTCGGGATGTTTTGCGTCGTGACTGGCCACGCCGATCGGCAGCAGCCCGCGCCACGGCTCGCTGCCGGAGATCGCGGTTGCCGCATACCAGACCAGGCCGAGCTGCATCGCGTACGTGACGACGAGGATCGCGCACCACATCCACGCAGGCCAGGGCGGCGTACGCGGCGCGGCCGGCGTGCCCGGCTCGCGGAACTCGAGATAAACCAGCGCGAGAGCGGCGGCATAGAACGTGAGAAAGATGCTCACGTCAGCCGCCGCCCGGCGATCACGCTTTCGGTTTTGCGGTCGTCCCCGTCTTGGCGCGGGAACGCGT
>PMFP01000136.1 GCA_003155175.1 Vulcanimicrobiota bacterium | reverse complement strand
CTCAACTCGTTCACGGGCCTCGCGGTCGCGATCACCGGCTTTGAAATCAACAGCACGCTGCTCATCATCTGCGGCGCGCTGGTCGGCGCGAGCGGCACGTTGCTCACCGTCTCGATGAGCAAAGCCATGAATCGGCCGCTCACCAACGTGCTCTTCGGCGCGTTCGGCGCGTCGGGAGGTTCCGAGCCCGCGTCGGCTTCGGGCGGTCCGCAACAGATTCGCAGCGCCGGGCCCGACGACGTTGCGGTCATGCTCGCCTACGCCAATAAGGTCATCTTCGTACCGGGCTACGGAATGGCGGTCGCGCAAGCCCAACACAGCGTCAAGGCGCTGGCCGACCAACTCGAAAAGCGCGGCGTTCAGACGCTCTACGCGATCCATCCGGTCGCGGGCCGCATGCCCGGCCACATGANNTCGGCGCCAACGACGTCACCAATCCGGCGGCGCGCAGCGTGAAGAGCTCCCCGATCTACGGCATGCCGATCTTGGACGTGGACAAGGCTTCGAACGTCGTGGTGCTCAAGCGCTCGATGCGTTCGGGGTTTGCCGGAATCGAAAATCCGCTCTACGAGCTGCCGAACACGTCGATGCTCTTCGGCGACGCAAAGGCCTCGGTGGACGCACTGACCGCGGCCGTGAAAGAACTCTAGGAGAATAGCGGCATGATCGTTCGCGCCGGCGTCTTTTACGACGGATCGCTCGAGGAACCACGACGGAACGTGGACGTCGTCGTCGAGGGCGCGACGATTCGAGAGATTCGCAATGCCGCGGACGGCGGCCAGTTCGATCTTGCGGCGGAGTGCGTGACGCCGGGGCTAGTCAACGCGCACGTGCATTTGGAGATGACGGGCGAGACCGACACGATGAACGCCGTGCGCTCGCTCACGCCGAACCAGCGCGTGCTCCACGCGGTGGAGAACGCGCGCAAGACGCTGCAGGCCGGCGTGACGTCCGTGCGCGACGTCGGTTGCACGGGCAGCGTCGCGATGGACGTTCGCGACGCGATCGCCGCCGGGCGCATTCCGGGCCCGCGCATGCGAGCCGCGGGCAACGTGATCTGCATGACGGGCGGACACGGCTGGTTCGCCGGCCGTATGGTGGATAGCCCGTACGAAGCGCGCAAAGCCGTCCGCGAGCAGATGTTCGACGGAGCCGACTGCATCAAAGTGATCGCGACCGGCGGCGTGCTGACCAAGGGCGCCGTGCCCGGAAACGCCCAACTGCTTCCCGACGAACTCGAGTCGGCGATCTCCGAGGCCCACCGCCACGGCCTGCGCGTCGCCGCGCACGCGATCGGCACCGAAGGAATCAAGAACGCGCTGCGCGCCGGCATCGATTCGATCGAACACGGCCACATGCTCGACGACGAGGCGATCGACCTCTTCAAGCAACGCGACGTCTATCTCGTGCCGACCCTATCGGCGCCCGCCTGCATTCTCGAGCACGCCGCCGACGGCGGGATGCCGGCGTTCGTTCGCGAGAAGGCCGCGCACGTGAACGAAGCGCTGCTGCGCAACATCAAGCGCGCGTTCGATGCGGGCGTCAAGATCGCCGGCGGTTCGGACGCGGGCACGCCTTTCAACCTGCACGAGGACTACGCCTACGAAGTCGAGTTGATGCACACCCTCGTCGGCATGACGCCACATCAGGCGCTGCACGCCGCAACGAACGTGGCCGCCGAGCTGCTCGGTTTGCACCGCGGCATCCTGGACGCGGGAGAACCGGCGGACCTGCTCCTGTTGGAAACGGACGCCGGCAAAGATCCTCGCGCCTTCCGCAACGTCGCTGCGGTGGTCAAAGACGGAGCGCTCGTCGGGCGCTAGCGTCGAAGCGACCAGTCGCCGGCGTTCCAGGTCGGGAGAAACGCGTTCGGCGAAAAACCGTTCAAGCGCGTGCCGTGCGCGTAGACGTAGTTCGCGTTGAACAGGTACAGGATCGGCACGTCGCGCGCGGCGATGCGGCCGATTTGACCGTAGAGGTGCTT
Organism: Vulcanimicrobiota bacterium; assembly: GCA_003155175.1. GTDB lineage: Bacteria > Vulcanimicrobiota > Vulcanimicrobiia > Vulcanimicrobiales > Vulcanimicrobiaceae > Hemerobacter > Hemerobacter limicola. Next base: position 15,841 of record PMFP01000136.1, on the reverse strand, counting down.
GCGTTCGGCCTGCGACGTCGAGGCAAGAGCTCTTTCCTCCAGCGCGTCCACGACGGGCTCGCACCAGCGCATGTAATTTTCGGGGCCGCGGCACGTCAGGACCGCGGAGTCGTCGGGGTCGGCGCCCATGGTCCACGGAACGTAGGCAAGATCGAAATTCCCCGTCGCTAAGACGCCGGTTCGCGGCAGGAACAGCTGCGCGTTGCTCACGCTTTTGATGGTCGCAACGATTCCGCGGTCGGTCAATTCGCGCTGAACGAATGCCGCCACGCGCACGCCCGTCATGGACTCGGGAAACTGCACGTAAACCAGACTCAGCGGTTTGCCGTTCTTGCGGCGCACGCCGTCCGGGCCGCGCGTCCAGCCGGCCGCGTTCAAGAGCGCGTCGGCCGCCTTCGGGTCGAAACCGGGCTGGCGAATCGACGGATCGTACGCCCAAGAAAATTGCGGTTGAATCACGTTCGTGACCGGATACGCGCCCAGCGTGATCTTCGAGGAGATCGCCGCGCGGTCGACGCTCATCGCAAGCGCGCGGCGCACGCGAACGTCGTCGAGCGGCGCTCGTGAGGTGTTGAGCGCGAGGCCCGCGACGACGGCGGTCTGGACGGCGGCGAAAGCCAGATTCGGATCGCCCGCGAGCGTCGCGCGTTGCACGGGCGCGATCAGGTTCCAGTCGAGATCGCCGGACCGCAGCATCAGCAGATTCGTGGACGGGTCGGGCACGATGCGGACGTCGAGCGCGGAAATCTTCGGCGCCCCGCGCCAATAGCGAGCGTTCGCAACCAACCGCAATCCGTCGCCGCGATGCCACCAAGCGAAGCCGTAGGGGCCGTCGCCGACGCCGGGCGCGGCGCCGAACGGCGAACGCTCGAGGGACGGTTCGCCGCGCAGGACGTGGGCCGGCAACACGAACTGGGGAACGGCGCCGTACGAGAAGTACGAGACCGGAGCCGGCGCCCACGCGCGACGCAACCGAAAGACGACCGTGCGGGCATCCGGCGCGCTCGCCCGCTCGATCAGCGCGTAGCCCGCGAGCGACCGGACCGGGTTTCGGGGATCGAGGATCGCGTGTAGCGTGAAGAGGACGTCGCCGCTCGTCACCGGGCTTCCGTCGCTCCAGCGCACGCCGGGACGCAGGCGAAAGACGATCGTGCGGCCGTCGGCCGAGAGATCGCGGTTCTCGCGGCTGGGAATGCGGGCCAGGAGCGCCGGCTGCGGCCGCCCCCGCGCGTCCAAATCCACGAACGGCTCGAAGAGAAGACGGTCGAGTTGCAATTCGACCGACGAGGCGTCGGGGTGGAGAAAGAGCGGGTCCAGCGTGGTCGGGTCGGCCGCGATATCGAATCGCAGCACGTCCGGCGCCGCCGGGGCGTGCCCGCAGCCGCTCAAGCCGAGGGCTACGCCGAGCAGGGCCGCCAGGAGCCCGAATCTAGGGATCAAGGCAGCCCTCGCCCTCTTGCGCCGAACGAATCAATGGTGGTATAGTCGGTTGGCCGAACAATCCTTTGGTATAATCTTCTTTTTGGCGAACGATGGTAACTGCAACCGACGACCTTGACGACCTCGACCTCCAACTGCTGGAAGCGCTGCAAAGCAACGCGCGCTCCACGTTTGCCGAGCTCGGTTCTCTGGTCGGACTCAAGGCCCCCGCGGTGCACGACCGCGTCAAGCGCCTGGAGCAGCGCGGCCTCATTCGAGGCTACTCGGCCCTGCTCGACGGCAAGCGCCTCGGCCTGGAGCTGGTCGCGTTCATCAGCTGCTTCACAGCGCCCGACTGCAACTACGACTCGTTCGTCGCGGCACTCGCCGATTTGCCCGAAGTCTGCGAAGTCCATTCTGTCGCCGGCGAAGAGACCTTCGTCTGTAAAGTCATGACGCGCTCGACGCAGCACCTCGACGAATTGCTCGGCCGTTTGAAGTCCCTCAAAGGGATGGCTAGAACCAAAACCACCATCGTCCTTTCGACGCCGTTCGAGCGCGGCGGGATTGCGGTCACGTCGTGAGCACGGCAACGCGGCAGAGCCACCCGTTCGGAACGCATCGCGTTCTCCATCCGCCCGGTTCGACGCCACAGAGCGCGTGGAAGATCGACAACACGCCGGTTCCGCACGACAACGAAATCCTGTGCGACGTCGAGACCCTCAACATCGACTCGGCCTCGTTCAAGCAGATCTCGGACGAATGCTCCGGCGATGCGGCCAAAATTTCCGACCACATCCGCGCCATCGTTCGCGAGCGCGGTAAGCAGCACAATCCGGTTACCGGCAGCGGCGGCATGTTCATCGGACGGGTCGCCGAGGTCGGTCCCGCGTTGCGCGGAAAGATCGACTTGGAGGCCGGCGATCGCATCGCGTCGCTGGTTTCGCTCTCGCTCACCCCGCTTCACGTAGAAGCGATCACGCGCGTCGACGTTTCGACCGGGCGCGTGTGGATCGAAGGCAAGGCGATTCTGTTCGCAAGCGGGCTTTGGGCCAAGTTGCCCGCCGACATCGACGAGAACGTCGCGCTCGCCGTGCTCGACGTCGCGGGCGCGCCCGCGCAAGTGCGCCGGCTCTGCAAGACCGGACAAACCGTCGTCGTCATCGGCGCCGACGGCAAGAGCGGCATGCTTTCGTGCGCTCAGGCAAAATCGCGCGTCGGATCGACCGGCACGGTCGTTGGAATCGTTCCGAACGCCGATACGGCGGCGGCCCGGATGATCTGCGAGGCCGGCTACGTCGATCGCCTGATCGTGGCCGACGCGCGCGACGCGCTCGACGTCTACGAGAAGATCTCGCAAGCGGTTCCGGGCCTCGCCGACGTGACGATCAACTGCGTCAACGTTCCCGGTACCGAACTCGGGTCGATCGTCGCAACCAAAGACGAAGGCGTCGTCTACTTCTTTTCGATGTCCACCTCGTTTACGGCCGCCGCACTCGGCGCCGAAGGCGTGGGCAAAGACGTGACCATGATCGTCGGCAACGGATACGCCAAGGGGCACGCCGACACCGCGCTGCAAACGCTGCGCGACCATCCGCAGATCCACGACCATTTCCACGCGACTTACGCAGCGAAAAAACCGTAACCGCCCGCCCGACGGAGAGAGATCATGATCGAGACCCGGCACATCAAGCCGCCCGCCCCGCCCGAACAGTTCGAATACAAGAACGTCAAGCAAGGCGAATTCTGGCGCAACGTCCCGGCTTACAAAGACGTTGACGAAGCGACGTTTCTCGACCACTTGTGGCAGCAGAAGAACGCGGTGAAGAGCGCGGGCGAACTGCTGGCGACCATCAAAGAGGTCTGCTCTCCGGAGTTCTATGCCGACGCCGAAGCCGGCTTCGCCCGCGCGCCGATGGCCGTGCGCGTCTCTCCGTACGCCATCTCGCTCATCGACTGGAACGATCCGGCCGACGATCCGATTCGCCGCCAGTTCGTGCCGCTCGCGTCGTCGTGGCTGCCGGACCATCCGCGGCTCACGCTGGACTCCCTCCACGAGCAAGACGACTCTCCGGTTCCGGGACTCGTCCACCGCTACGTGGACAAAGCGCTCTTCCTTCCGCTCAATACGTGCCCGGTCTATTGCCGTTTCTGCACGCGCAGCTACGCGATCGGGCCCGACACCGAGAACGTGGACAAAGTCGGCCTGGCCAAGACGCCCAAGCAATGGGAAGAGGCGTTCAAGTACATCTCCGAGCGGCCGGAACTCGAGGACATCGTCATCTCCGGCGGCGACACCTATCAGCTGCCGCCCAAGAACATCGAACTGATCGGCAACGCCCTGCTCGATATTCCGCACGTGCGCCGCTTGCGGTTCGCAACCAAAGGGCCGGCCGTCATGCCCATGAAGATCATCACGCACAAGGAGTGGCTGGACGCGATCACGTCCGTGGTCGATCGCGGCCGTAAAGTCGGCAAAGAAGTCGTCCTGCACACGCACTTCAACGCGCCCGAAGAAGTCACGTGGATCACCGAAAAGGCGATGGCCATGCTCTTCGAGCGCGGCATCTTCACGCGCAACCAATCCGTGCTCATCCGCGGCGTCAACGACACTCGCGAACGGATGCAGCTGCTCGTCAAGCGGCTGGGCAACATGAACGTGCACGCCTACTACGTCTACATGCACGACATGGTCAAGGGCGTCGAGGAGCTGCGCACGACGATCCGAACCGCGACCGACATCGAGAAGTTCGTGCGCGGAAGCACGGCCGGCTTCAACACGCCTACGTTCGTATGCGACGCGCCGGGCGGCGGCGGCAAGCGCGACGTGCACTCGTACGAATACTACGATCGCGAGAACGGCATCGCCGTTTATGCCGCGCCCAGCGTCAAGCCGGGCAAGGCGTTTCTCTACTTCGACCCCATCGACAAGCTTTCGCCCAACGCACAAGCGCGCTGGATCGTACCCGAGATGCAAGACCAGATGATCGCGGAAGCGGTTCGCCACGCCGGCGTAGGCAACGAAGAGCTCGTTCTCGCGTAAGGACGTGGGGGAAGACAGGCGCCTCCGACTCGATCTCCTCATCACGATCTGCGCGGTCGTGATCGCGGCGATCGCGTCGGGGGCGTCGGTGTATCAGTCGTACGTCATCCGCCAGCAGTACGACTCGGCCGTCTGGCCGTACCTGAGTTTCGTCGTTTCGCGCGACCCGGAGCAGGCTTCGTTCGTCGAGGCGGACCTGAGAAACGACGGCCTCGGGCCCGCCCTAATCCGTTCGGTGCTCGTTACGGTGGACGGAAAGCCGGTCGCATCGGTCGATGCGGCGGTTGCTCCGCTCATGCGCGAAGCCGCCCAGTCGCAGAGCCACGTGCCTCATCCCGTCCGGTTACGAGATCTCACGTCGACGATTTCGGCCGGCGACGTCATTCCGGCGGGCCGCTCCATACAGCTGCTTCGGGCCGACGGCGCTCCGTTCGTCGAACGCGTCGTCGCCGCCGCGCCGCACCTCAACATTTCGATTTGCTACTGCTCCCTGACCCAGCGTTGCTGGATCAAGGGTTTTGCCGAGCAAGCCGCACAGCCGCACGACGTTCGCGCCTGTCCGGTCGACGCGGCGCCTAACGCGGTACCGCCCGCACCATAACGGGCCCGCTCGGCCGCAACGTCACCATGGCGGCGGGCTCGACTTCGCGTTCGGAGACCAGTTCGAGCCGATAGGCTGCGGCGATCTTCGATACGACCGCGACGCCTTCGGCCCAAGCGAACGCTTCGCCGATGCAACGCCGCGCGCCACCGCCGAAGGGAACGTAGGAAAACGGATCGCGCTCCGCGTCGTCGAGCCAGCGATCCGGATCGAACCGCTCCGGATCGGGATAGAGCGCCGGGGTGTGGTGCAGGACGAGGGGAGCGACGAACACCGTCGTTCCGCCTGCGATCGTGCGGCCGTCCGAGAGCGTGACGTCGCGCATCGCCTCGCGCGCGAAGATCCAAGCCGGCGGATAGAGCCGCATGCTTTCCTGAAAGACGCGGCGCACGAACTCCGCGTCGCCGTCCCGCACGGCGCTCGCGAGACGCGCGTCGACGTCCGCGTGGCGAGCGAGGAGATAAAACGTCCATACCAGCGCCGTCGCCGTCGTCTCGTGACCGGCGATAAACAGCGTCAGCGCCTCGTCGCGCACTTGCGTGTCGGTCATCGCCTCGCCGGTTTCCGCGTCGGTCGCGGCCAGCAGCATCGAGAGCACGTCGCCGCGATCCGACGGGTCCTTACGCCTCCGGGCGATGATGCCGTAGACGATCCGGTCCAGCGTGTCGCGCGCGCGGTCGAAGCGCTCGTTCTTCGCCAGGCCGAATTTGCGCCGCAGTTCCCCGATGGGGCCCGCGACGTAAGGGAAAATCTCCATGAGCTCGTGCATCGCCTCGGACACGTCGCGGGCGTCGTTGCCGGCGTCGATCCCGAAGAGCGTGGTACTGGCGATCCGAAGCGTCAACTCGGTCGCGGCGGCATGCAGGTCGAAGGGCGCTCCCGGTTCGATGCGCTCGACGAACGCGCCGGCAAACTCGTTCATCGTTTCGACGTACGACGCGATGCGTTCGCGATGGAAGGCCGGCTGCACGATGCGCCGCATCTTCCGGTGAAACGGTTCCTCGCTGGTGAGAAGCCCCTGGCCCAAGAGTAAGCCGAGCGAGGCCGTACCGACCGATTTGCGAAACGCGTGCTGGTGCGTGACGAGAACGTCGCGAACGAACGCCGGATCGTTGACCAGCACGAATCGCCGCCACCACGTCGCAAACGAAACGAGCGTGCCGTAGCGCGCGGCACCCTCGCGAAGAAACTCCGGGAGTTTGAGAAACGGCGTCGGCATCAGCCGGCGCATCGTGGTCCAGGTCGAAAACCCGGGAATCGGCCCGCTAACCGCCCGCACGTTTGGCCTTGCGCCCTCGCTCCGCGAACCAGGCGACGATCCTGTCGCGATGGTCGCCCTGAATCTCGACGGCTCCGCTCTTTGCCGTGCCGCCGGCCCCGCACAGACGTTTGAGGAGTTTTGCCGTCTCCTCGAATTCGTCGTCGCGCAATCCCGTAACGACGCTCACGATCCCGCCGCGCCTGCGCTCGCGGAGAACGCGCACGACGCCGTCGTCCGGAAGCGCGCGCGCCTTTCCGCCGGGCGCGGGACGTGCGGGCTTGCGCTTTCCCGCTTCCGTCCGGCCCGCGTCGCTGGAATAGACCAATTCGCGATCGTCTTGGGGTCCCATCATCGTCCGGCGCATCTTCAACGCCGCGGCGGAATCGCCGCTTGCGTTGCAAAGGCGTTTTGCAGCGTCCGGGCTAAACGCGAGCACGAGATGATCCGGCGTCTTTGCGTCTTCTGCGGAGCCCAGACCGGGCACGATCCCGAGTATGCGGAGGTTGCGCGCGAGGTCGCACGGGCGATCGTGACGGCCGGCTACGGCGTGGTGTACGGAGGCGGCCGCATCGGATTGATGGGCGTGCTCGCCGATGCGGCGTTGGAGGCGGGCGGCGACGTGATCGGCGTCATCCCGGAGTCCCTCGCCGTCTCCGAAGTCGCGCACTCGGGCTTGACGACGCTCCACGTCGTTTCGAGCATGCACGAACGCAAGGCGCTCATGGCGGAGCTCAGCGGGGGCTTCATCGCGCTGCCCGGCGGTTTCGGCACGATGGACGAATTCTGCGAGATCCTGACGTGGCGGCAGCTCGGGCTTCACGACAAGCCGATCGGGCTTCTCAACGCGCTGGGCTACTACGACCGCTTGCTCGAATTGTTCGACGAAATGAAGAACCAAGGCTTCGTTGCGGAACGAACGCGAGCGCTGTTCGTCGAGGCCACGACGCCCGGCCATCTGCTCGAACGTATGGGCGTGGAACGCTTCGAGCGTTAGAGCGTCGCGGGCTCAGCCGCCGAAAAGCGGATCCGGATCTCCCAGCTGGTAGACGGAAAGGATCGTGGCGAGTACGAGCCACGGACCGAGCGTTGCATACGACGCGAGCAGTTTGCGGTCGATTCTAGCGGCCCGCACGGCCGACGGCCCGGCCAGCGCCAAAAACATCGCGGTATTCGCATAGCCGAGAATCGGGCTTCTGAGGCGGAAGCGCGCGAGTCCGTACGTCGCGTACAACGCCCAGGTCGCCGCCTGCAACTGCAAGTATGCCGTTCGATCCGGCGACGGCGGCGCGTTGAGAACCTCTCGATTGCCCCAGAGCGTCAAGAGATTGTTGATCGGCCACGCGACGCCGAACAGCCAACTCGGCGGGGCGAACGGCGGCCGCGTGCTTCGCGCGTATTCCGATTTCGCCGACGACGTCGGCCCCAGAAATTGAGCGACCGCATTCACGGTGACGCCGAACGCAAGCATGGCGGGCCAGCCGTACCGGCGGCGCCGGCTATCGGCCATACCGGCTTACCCCGCGAGGCGTTCCGGTAAGCGCGGTGGCAAACGTCATTCGGTCAGCGCCGCTTCGATGACGCGTTCTTGCTCGACGGCGTGCGCCCCGGGATACCCTTCCGACGGGCTCGCCCGATACGAACGCCCGATGTAATCGATGTCGAGCGGCCGCCGCATCCGCTCGATGAGCCGCCGGCGAACGTACGCGCGCGCCCCCATGTTCTTGGGCTCTTCCTGCACCCAGACGAGGCGCTTGGCGTTGGGATAGGAGTCGAGCATCGCGTTGATCGCTTCGCCCGGCATCGGCGAGAGCAGCTCGATGCGCACGATGGCCGTCTTCTTCAACGCGGCGTACCGCTCGGAAGCCGTAAGATCGTAGTAGATCTTACCGCTGCACAGGACGATGCGCTCGACGGAGCTCGTGTCGATCGCGCGCGGGTCGTCGACGATCGGCTTGAACGAACCCGAAGCCATGTCGTCGAGGTCGCCCGATGCGACTTCGAGCCGAAGCAGCGATTTGGGCGTCATCACCACCAGCGGCACCGGGTTCGGCATGCCGGCTTGGAGCCGCAGCAAGTGGAAGTAGTTTCCGGCCGTCGACGGATACGCGACCCGCAGGTTGCCTTCGGCCGCGAGCTGCAAGAAGCGCTCCAGTCGCGCGCTGGAATGCTCGGGTCCCTGGCCTTCGTACCCGTGCGGCAACAGCAGCGTCAGGCGCGAGGTCTGACCCCACTTCGCTTGACCGGCCGCGATGAACTGGTCGATCACGATCTGCGCGCCGTTGACGAAGTCGCCGAACTGCGCTTCCCACAGAACCAGCGCCGCCGGAACTTCGGCAGCGTAACCGTATTCGAAGCCGACGCACGCGTACTCGGAGAGCGGGCTATTGAAAATCTCGAACGACGCGCGCGCTCCGTCGACGTGCTGCAGTGGAACGTACGTCGCGTTGCTGGACGGATCGTGCAAGACGGCGTGGCGGTGGCTGAACGTGCCACGCTCGGTATCTTGTCCCGTGAGGCGCACCGGCACGCCGGAGGCGAGCAGCGACGCGAACGCAAGTCCTTCGGCCATGCCCCAATCGACGAGGTTTTTCTGGGTGATGGTCGCCTTTCGGCGCTCGAACTGCGTGACGAGCTTACGGTTGATCTTAAACCCATCCGGAACGGCGACCAGAGCGTCGCTCCACGCGAGCAGGCGCGCCTTGTCGATCGGCTCTAGCGCCACGGCCGGCGGCGCCGGCGCCAGCGCGATCTTCTCGAGCATGCCCGCGCCGCGCTCGCTCTTGACGCGCTTGTACTCTTCCGCAAGCCGGGCGGTGGCCTGTTCTACCATCGCATTCGCTTGATCGGCGGTCACGACGCCTTGGGCGACGAGCTTGTTGGCGAAAAGCTCGCGCGCGGTCGGATGCGCCTTGATCTTCTCGTACATGAGCGGCTGCGTGTACGCCGGCTCGTCCTGCTCGTTGTGTCCCGAACGCCGGTAGCCGACCAGGTCGATCAACACGTCCCGGCCGAAGCGGCGGCGGAAATCCACCGCCAAATGCACGGCCCCGATGCACGCGTCCACGTCGTCGGCGTTGACGTGCACGATCGGTACGTCGAAGCCCTTCGCAAGATCGGAGGCATAGCGCGTGGAGCGCGAGTCGCGCACGTCGGTGGTGAAGCCGACCTGGTTGTTCGCGATCAGGTGCAGCGTACCGCCGGTCGCGTAACCAGGCAGCGACTGGAGGTTGAAGACTTCGGAGATGATGCCTTGTCCGGTGAACGCGGCGTCGCCATGGATGAGAATCGGAGCGGCCTTGCGCGCGTCCACGGCCGGGACGTTGCGCGAGCGATCCGTCTGCAGCGCGCGAGTCTGCCCTTCCACGACCGGATCGACTGCCTCCAAATGGCTCGGATTGTGCGCGAGCGTGACGGCGATGGACTTGCCGTTGGGCGCGGAGTAGACGCCGGTCGCGCCATGATGGTACTTGACGTCGCCCGTTACGTCGTCGTCGCCGCCGGCTTCGCCGCGGCGGTGCGCCGCCTCGAACTCCTCGAGGATCTCTCCATACGGCGAGTTCACGACGTGCGCGATCACGCTGAGGCGGCCTCGATGCGCCATCCCGATGACGGCGTTCGGCGTGCCGTCGGCGATCAGCATGCGCAAGACTTCCTCGAGCATCGGGATCATGACGTCCAGACCCTCGACCGAGAAGGTCTTCTGGCCGAGGAACGTCTTGCGAAGGTAGCGCTCGAACGTCTCGACGCGCGTCAGGCGCGCCAGTACGTCGATCTGGCGCTCTCGCGAAAGCGAGACGTCGTGCTTGCCGGTCTCGATGTACTCGCGCAGCCAGCGGCGCTGCTCGGTGTTGGAGATGTGCTCGACTTCGTAGGCGATCGTCGANNGGAATCGCGCTTTGCAGCGCGGGCGTCAGGCCGTACGTGGCCGGATCCAGTTTGGAGTCGCTGGGCGCGTGCGATCCCAGCGGATCGAGGTTCGCCGCGAGGTGGCCGTGCGTGCGATAGGCGGAGACCAGCGCCATGCCCGCGCCGACCGCGCGCAAGATCTCGTCGGCGGGCGCGGCAAAAGCCGCCGCCGCGGGGCGAGCCGTCGCGGCCGTCGCCGCAACGCCGTCGAGTTGCGGCGACGGCGCGGCCTCGAGGCCGAGCGATGCGAAGACCTGTTCGTAAAATTCCGCTCGGCCCTGGAGCAGTTCGTCGACGCGGCGCAGGTATTCGCCGGACTGCGCACCCTGCACGACGCGATGATCGTAGGTGCTCGTTACCTGCATCACTTTGGAGACGCCCAGCGAGCGAAGCGCTTGTGCGTCCGCGTTTCCAAAGCCCGGCGGATAGCCGATCGCGCCCGTTGCGACGATCGCACCGCCCGCCGTCAGCCTTGGCACGCTGGCGACCGTTCCGAGACCGCCGGGGTTGGTCAGCGTCAGCGTCGCGCCCGTAAGATCGTCGGCGGTCAGCTTGTTCTCGCGCGCTTTCACCACGAGGTCTTCGTACGCGGCGCGGAAATGCGCGAAGTCGAGCGCTCCGGCGGCCTTGATGACCGGCACGACGAGGAACCGCGTTCCGTCTTTGCGTTCGGTGTCGACGGCCAGCCCCAGATGCACGCCGCTTTCGACGCGCAGCGGCAAGCCGTTCTCGTCGCGCCGGAAGCTTGCGGCGATAGCCGGCATCTCCTCGGCAGCCCGCACAAGCGCGTATGCGATCAGATGCGTGAACGAAATCTTTTCGGGTCGCCCGGCCGCTTTGATCGACGCGTTGAGTTCCGCGCGACGCGCGTCGAGCACGTCAACCGCGAGCGTGCGGAAGCTGGTCGCGGTCGGAATGGTCAGGCTCTGTTCCATGTAGCTCGCGAGCGTCGCCGCAGGGCCCTTGAGCTGCGTTACTCGCGCTCCGGCGGGAATCGGCGGAAGGTTCGGCAACGCAGCCGGCGCGGGCGTGCGGCGCTTAGCCGTCGCGGCTTGCGCGAGCACGTCGGATCGCAGGATCAGTCCGTTCGGACCGGAGCCGCGAATCGCGCTCACGTCGAGATCGAGCTTGCGCGCGGTGCGCCGGGCCTGCGGCGATGCGTTTGCCGGCTCGCCGCTCGTGCGTGCGGGCGCGGGCGGCCGGGATACGAGCGGGGCCGATTTCGCCGGCGCCGGCGGCGAACCGGCGGCCGCCGCATCGATCTCTGCCAGTGGCGCACCGACGGCGACGACGTCGCCTTCCTTTGCGAAAATCTTGGTGACGACGCCCGCTGCCGGAGCCGGCACTTCGACGTCCACTTTGTCGGTCGTGATTTCGACGATGGTCTCGCCTTCGCGGACCCGATCGCCGGGCTTCTTGCGAAATTCGACGACCGTGCCCTCAGTGACGGACTCGCCCATCTCCGGCAACGCGACCGCGACGGGGTTGGGCTCTGCGACGGCGCCGTTAGCGGCGGCCTTGGCGGCCGCTCCATTGCCCGAGGCGCCGGCGTGCGAGGTATCGATCCGGGCGAGCCCGGCGCCCACCAAAACGGTCGTGCCCTCGTCCGCGAGGATCTGGGCGATCACGCCCGAGGCCGTGGCGGGAACCTCGACGTCGACCTTGTCGGTGGTTACTTCGACAAGCGGATCGCCCTCGGCGACGCTGTCGCCGACGTGCTTACGCCACTCGACGATGGAGCCTTCGGTGACCGACTCGCCCATCTCGGGCAGCGTCACCGTGACCATCGTGTCCGCCAACTCGCCGCACTCCAGTCTTCGTCAGGATGTAGGGTACTGAGGGGATTCTACAGGTCCCAATAGTGTATCCCCGCCCCGCGGCGGCGGCAACGACCATACTCGTCCGGGGGCGGACCGTCGTTAGAAACTCTTGGCGGGGGCGGAGGCCGCCTCGATTTCGCGTTCGGCCTCGAAGGACGGGCGCTTGTGGGCGAGCACGAAGGCCGAAACGTCCACCGCCTCCTTGGGCGAGAGCGAGCCCGGCTTGTTCCAGGGCATGTACTGCTCCACGAAGCGGGCCATCAACGGGATTCGCGACATCCCGGCCCGGTCGTTGAACGACGTGGCGCCCCAAAGCGGCGGTACGATCCCAGGCGTTCCGGCTCCGTCTGCGCCGTGGCACTCCGAACACTTCTGGACGTAAATGGCGGCGCCGCGTACGGCGTCGGCTCGCGAGACGTCAACGGGCACCTTCGGCGCAGGGGTAGAGGCCAGCGTCGGCACGCCCCGCGAGAGCCACGCGACGTACGATACGATCGCGACCATGTTGCGGCTCCAGTATGCCGGGGGTCTTCCGTTCATACTGTACAGGAAGCACTCGGCGATGCGGTCTTGCAGCGCGATGACGCGATGCGCCCGCCGGTTCCACTGCGGGAACCGCGCGTACGCCCCGATCAAACTTCCGGCGCCCGGAGTCGCGCCGGCGTTGACGTGGCAGGCCGAACAGCTCATCTGCGCGCCCACGTTTTTCGGCATGAGCAGAGCGGTGTTCATCATCAGCTCGTGCCCGTAGCGAATGGATTCGCCAAGAGGCCCCGGCGGAAGCCCGTGCGGATCGTAGAGCGAGGCTCCGGGTCTGAACGGCGCGTCGCCCGGCCGCGGAGCGGAACACGCGGCAAATGCGACCGAAAGCACGGCCGACAGCGCGAGCGCGCCCTTGAGTCCTGACCAGGTCACAGTGCCAGCGTCGTGTACGCGTATCCGTATTCGTGTTGCAGCACGGCGATCGCGGCAACCATCGCAGGCACGACGACCGCGCCCGGGACCAGGTGCGTGAGGATGTCGTCGGCGACGTCGCTAGGCGTCATGCCGGCCGGCGCGTTGCCCGCTTTCACCAGAGCCCGCGCCTGCTCTTCGACCGCCGTGTGACACGTGAGAACGACCAATCCGCGTTTTTGGAGCGTTTGCAGCGACGTGTCCTGATAGGTCCCGGCGGGATCGTCAGGATCCGACGACGGATCGTACGCGCTCTTGGCGGGATAAAAGACGTTGCTCGCGATCGCCGTGCCGGCGGCGTCCTTGATGCCAAAGAATTCCCCGATCCGGTATTTGGCCCAAATCGCGTCGGCGTATCCGTAGGAGGACGAGGCTCCGTGCCCGGCCAGCGCCATAAGAATGCGGTTTGGCGGGAAGCCGAAACCGAACTGCAATCCGTTGAACGAGTTCTTGATGTTGGAAAGCACCTTCGGATTGAATGCAACCGCTTCCCAAAGCTGGCGGATCCCCGCCGGGCGGTTCAACGTCGCCGCGAACGCGGCCGCATCGAAGTTCGCTCGGCGCTCAACGAACTGCGAACCGCCCGGGACGCCGGCGACCGCAGGCGCGCCGGCAGCAGCGACGAGCGAAGCGGAGGCGGCAAGAAAGGACGTGCGTTTCATCGAGCTCCTCACGGTGAAAACCGGCGATCGCGCGTGTCGCGCTAGGTCGTTCGTTACATAAAGTCAAATGAAGGTCCTCGATGAGCGAGCACGTCGATCCGAGCGCAGCGGTCGGACCCGAACTCGCGCGCGGCACGTTCCTGGGCCTGACCACGGTCGCGGCCGCAAGCGCCGCCTCCACTGCGGCGAGTTTGGCGCAAGCCCTCGGGCAAACGCATCAGCCCTTCATATCCGAAAGCGATCCGGCAATTTCGGTCGAGCGCGCGACGCTGCAGCCGTCCGGCGGACCGATCGACGCGTACGCCGCATGGCCCAAGCGCGCGACCGCAAACGTCCCCGCACTCGTCGTCACGATGCACATCTGGGGCGTGGATACGTCGATTCGCGATACCGTTCGCAGGCTGGCCAAGGCCGGAATCGCGGCCATCGCGCCGGATCTGTACGGACGCTTCGGCGCGCCCAGCGCCGACGGCAGCGGCGATTCGACGCTCTTCCGGCCCTATGCCAAACGGCTCGACCCCGCGCAAAACGCGCGCGACTTGCGCGCCGGACGCGACTGGCTTGCGGCCAAATTCCCGAAGAGCAAGATCGGCGTCATGGGCTTTTGCATGGGCGGGCACATCGCGCTCTTGCAGGCGATCGACAACGCCGCCGCGTTCGACGCGACGTTCGCGTTCTACGGCGCGGTCGACGGCGTGGACCCCGCAAAGATCCACATGCCCGTGTGGGGAAGTTACGGCGCGCGCGACACCAGCATTCCCGCCGACGGCGTGCGGGCTTTCGCAGCGGCTCTGACCGTACCGAACGACGTCAAGATCTATCCGGAAGCCGGACACGCGTTTTTCGACGACCAGCGCGCGGCGTACGTCGCTACCGCCGCCGCGGACGCCTGGACGCGGCTCCTCGCGTTCGCCGGCGCGCANNGTCACGTGGCTCTTCGCACGCGCCCGTCTCGCCGAGCTGCGCACGCGCCTGGAAGAACGTTCGCAGGCGCAAGAGTCCGCGATCGAAGCGCTACTCGAGCGCGCCAAGAACGAGATGCGCGACGCGACCGCCGCGCGCGCCGGCGAACGCGTCGGCGATCTCGTGAAACCGATGCACGATCAGCTTACCGAATTCAACCGCCTCATCGCCGACATCGAGAAGAGTCGCAAGTTCGACAGCGGGCAACTCAAAGAAGCGATGACCGGGCTCATGAGCCGAACCCAGAATCTCGAGCTCGCCGCTTCGCAGCTTTCCACGCAAACCTCCACGCTCGTCACGGCGTTGCGCAATCCGACCACGCGCGGGCGCTGGGGAGAGATGCAGCTGCGCAACGTGGTGGAGAAGGCCGGCATGTCGCCGCACTGCGATTTTAGCGAGCAGCAGACGGTTTCGCTCGACGACGGGCGCGTTCGCCCCGACATGACGGTCAATCTGCCGGGCGACCGCTGCATCTTCGTCGACGCCAAGGCGCCGATCGACGCCATGCAAGCCGCGCTCGAGGCGCCCGACGAAAACGCCCGCCGTCTCCTGCTCAAACAGTATGCGAAGGCGTTGCAGGATCACGTCGACGCGCTGGCTCGCCGCAATTATACGAGCGCTCGCAACTCCGCCGACTTCGTCATCTTGTTCGTTCCGGGTGAATCGTTCTTGAGCGCCGCGTGCAGCGAGAATCCCCTTCTCATGGAATACGCGCTCGACAAGAGCGTGCTCGTTACGGGACCGCTCGCGCTGATCAGTCTCCTGCGATCGTTTGCCCTGGGGTGGCAAGCGGTTCGGCAAGAGGAGAATGCCAAGCGCATCGCCGCGATCGGCCGCGAACTGTACGAGCGCGCGCAGAAGTTCTCGCGGCACTTGCAGTCGCTACGCAAGAGCCTCGCGGGATCGGTCGACGCGTTCAACTCGACGGTCAGTTCGTACGAGTCGCGACTGCTTCCGCAAGGGCGCAAACTCAAAGATGAGGCGGCGCTCGACGCCGACGACGACCTTCCCGAAATCGGCGCCATCGACGTGCAGCCCAAATCGGTGACGGCGCTCGACGCAACGACGACGCGCGAAGCTCCGGAGCCGCCCGCGCTCTTCGATTCCGAACGCGACTCGCGAAGCGCTTGAGGCCGTCGCAGCGATTTACGGCTTCGGGCTGGGTTGCGCGGCTTTCCACGCTTTGAGCGCGTCGAGCGTGTTTTGAACGTG
>PMFP01000085.1 GCA_003155175.1 Vulcanimicrobiota bacterium | reverse complement strand
AAAGAGCAGCGTAGCGATCGCGACGACACTTCGCCGCGACAGGTGCCAAGAGCCCATTTGCAAAGACGGCAGAGCGCAAAGGAGTACCGCGACGGCAACTGCGGCGCCGACGTTCAAGAACGAATACAGTTTGGTTACGTCGCGAAACGCCGTGAGACCGGGAACGTGAACGAAGAGCCATTGGTTCAAACCGCCGAAAAAGCTGGAGGATCCGCTGGCAAAAATTACGCCGAAGATCCAGAGGAGCGCGACCGTTCGAACCATCGGCCGGCGAATTCCAACGAAGAGGCCGACCGCGACGAGCAACCCCAAGAGCACGAACGGCCACTCCACCGNNGCAATCCCAGGAGCACGAAGGGCCATTCAACCGGATATACCTGAAACGGATCGTTGAGCACCGTGTGGTGGTAGTAAGGAAAGAACAACGCAAAGCTATGTAAGATATCGAGCTTGACGTTATCGGTCGCAAACTCCGCCGCGGATCCGTATCCCGCCGGGAGCGATACGGACGTCAGCGCCGTCGGCACGATCCAATACATACTGCCGACGACGACCACCGCGAAGACGAGCGCCGCAGTACGAGGCGTCGCCTTCGTGAACGTCCTTTTCGGACTTGCGAGCCCTTCGACCAGGAACAGCGCGGACAGCGTCACCACGGATAAGTACGCGTAACGGACGTCGTAAAGGATCTGCACGAGCAAGAGAAACCCGACCGTCAACGCGGCACGATACGAAGCCGTGCGGAGCGCCGTTACGCCGGCCACGAGAACGAGCGGAATCAACGCGTACGCAACGAGCGAAGGGATATGGCCGCGCTCGATCAGACCGACCGTCCAAGTGTTCAGCGAAAACACGAGCCCGGCCGCGCTCGAGGCCCACGGCGACTTCGTAAGACGCATCGCAAGCACGTACGGCGAAAGCGGCAGCAACACGAATAACGGAAAGAGCCACAGCAATCGCTCGGAGACCGTCCAGCCTAATCCGATTTTCGCGAGGAGTCCCGCGATCCAGAAGAGCGGCACGTTGGCAAGATTGAAGTCAACGGGGACCCCAAGATTGAAGCTCGGGTCCCAAAGATCCGGAAGAGGGAAATAGTGACTGAGAAGGGCGTCGTCGTTCCAACCGGTGTTCCCGAAGTCTTCGCCGGCGATCAGACCCGGATGAAACCACGCGCCGAGGAGCACGAATAACGGAACGTAAGCGATAAGCAACGGAGCGTGGCGACGCAGCCCACGCAGGGTGGAGACCCAAAACGCGCCCCCTGGCGCCGGGTTCAAATCTCTACAACCGGGCCCAGGCAGCCCAAGAACGCCCGGCGGGGAAGCAGCCGGCGCAAAGACGAGACCGGCCGGCACGCGCATCGCGGCGCCGTGGACCGACTAAGGGACACGCTGCAAAGGTTTTCGATGGCCGGCTCTTCGATAGACGAACGCAACAACAATGGATTTTCTCACCCGACCTTCGTTAAGGTAGCGCAGGCCCCTGTTAGGCGAGGCTTCAGCTCCCGTCGCAGCCAAATATGCGCGAATGATTTCCGAAAGCAAGCAACCGGTCTTCGTGCACGAGAAGGGGCTCTGCGAGAGCGATTCCGTCGGAGCCGGGACACGCGTCTGGGCCTTCGCACACGTCATGTCCGGCGCGCGCATCGGCGAAAATTGCAACATCTGCGACCACGCCTTTGTGGAATCCGGAGCGGTACTGGGAAACCGCGTTACGGTGAAAAATCAAGTTCTGATTTGGGACAAAGTGACGGTCGAGGACGAGGTGTTCCTGGGGCCGGCAATGGTTTTCACCAACGACTTCACGCCGCGCGTCGGCTTCTCGGATCCGCTGCAGTTCCGCAAGACGCTGGTGAAGCGCGGAGCGTCCATCGGAGCTCAAGCGACCATCGTCTGCGGAGTTACCCTGGGCGAACGCTGCTTCGTGGGCGCCGGTTCCGTCGTGATCCGCGACGTGCCGGCGCACGCCCTCGTCGTTGGGAATCCCGCCCGGCAAATCGGCTGGATCTGCGCGTGCGGCGAGCGTCTTCCCGAATCGCTTGCGTGCGGCTGCGGCCGCTCCTACGAGTTGCTTTCGCCGAACAAAGGATTACAGGGGCGGTAGCACGCCCGTCACCTGGACGGTAACGCCCTTCGGCGTGGTTCCGGATGCGAGCGATTTTGCAAGCGCCCCGCTTTGCGTTTTGGCGGTCGGCGCGTCGACCGTAAGGTCGAAGACGCGCTCGACCCCGGCAAACGTCGGAGTACCGTAGGCGGGATTCACGGCGCCGATCTTCTGGTAGACGACGCGAACGGTGATCGTCTTTGCGTCCGTTAGCGCGGGGGCGCGCTCGCCGGCGATCTGCATGGCTTGCGATTCGAGCGATTCCATCGCCGCGTCGCGGGGCTGCTTGTTGTCGACGATGGTGACGACTGCCGGCGTCGCGTCCCACAAGATCAACGCGTGCTCGCCGGACTTGGCGGTAACGACCGTGCCCGAAACCGAAGCGAGCGCTGCGCCGCCGGTCAGCGCGAACGCGAACGTTGCGGACGTGAGCGCGCGAATAAAATACCTCAAGAACGTATTCTCCAAGACCGCTAGTGCTTCGGCGCCCACGGCCGATCGTGAGCGAGAGTGTCGAAAAGAGCGTCCGTCACGACGGCTTGACCCGCAGCGGACAATTGGTATGCGCCCGTCGTTAGGAACATCAACCGGTGATCCGGCAGCTTCTCCTGGGCGAACATGGCCGTCCCCGCGTCGACGAAACCATCGGCGTTCCCAGTAAAGATCGTCTGATAGATTGACGACATCTGCGGCCAGTCCCTAGTCTGCTCCAACGGCGGATGGGTGAGATCCCGATATGTCAACTCGGAGGCGGGAAAATACAGCGGCGTGGGCACGGCGAGGACGTAAAACGGAACGCCCGCTTCCCGTAACGACTTCCCAATGGAAACGAGTTTGGGTTGCATTGAGTTCCGCCAGAAATCGATATCCTTGAGCGGCGTCGTGAGGTTGTCGCGCTCGGGTACCCACTCTTCGTTGGGCATGCCGTCGTTGAACTCCCAAACCACCAGGTCGGCCACGCCGCTCGAGAGGACGTCCCGCGCATAATCCCGCACTTCGCCGACGGTTCCGATCCATATCGTCGCCACCCGGACCCGGCGGGGGATGCCGAGCCGCGAACGATCCGCCTCGAGCCGCTCCTCGAGCCGCCCGGCAAGACTCGCCGAAAACGGGACTCCCCACGCACCGTAGCAACCGGAAATGATCAGAATGCGATAGTTCTTTTGACCGTCGCTATAGTCGCCGAACGGGGTTGACGGCGACGCGTACTGACGCGTTTCGATGTTCGAGATTTTACGAATCCGGCGATTGCCGGCATCGGCAAAGACGACGGCGGATGCCCCGAGCGAAGCGATCCCCAGCGGAACTTGAACCTTGCCGATCGGTCCGTCTTGATAGCCGCCGCCGAAGGCAGAGTAGTTTTCGGCCGGACTCTCGCTCAGCGAATCGGCAAACGCGAAATAGTTGTCGAACAGGCGCACTGCCATGCGCCGCGGGTCCGTGTACGCATAAACCTCGCCCGTCAGGTTCGTCACCTGGAACGGATAGCCGGTCGCCACGTCGTCCTGAGCGAAGAGTCTGTGATTGTTCGAAAGCTCGAACGGAAACGGAGCTTCGGGAATCGTAGCGTCGTAGTCGGGCGGCGTCGCGCCGGGATGACGAAGCCAGATCATCGAGCGTCCGTTTGCGATCAGCAGCCCCCAAGGCTTGGGAACGATGGACGTGACGGTCGTATCGAATCCAGGCGGGAGCGCGATCGTGCCGACCGCGCCGTCCTTCGTGATTTTCCGGACGCCCGCATTAAAGTCGCCGACGTACATCGTGCCGTCTTGGTCGATCGCGAGCGCGACCGGCTCGTCGAAGCCGGCACTCGAGAGCGGACCGTCGGAGTACGAGCGCGACGGCGCGCCGGCGTACGTGCGAACGCGCCCGCCCTCAATCACGCGAATGCAGTCGTTGCGTGAATCCGCGACGAAAATTCGGCCGGACGCGTCGATCGCTATCCCCGCCGGACCGTCGAATCGTGCGTCCAGCGCGGCGCCGTCACGGTAGCCGCCGCGAACGCTCAATCCGTCGGGACCAAGCGCTCCCCCGCCTGCAACCGTGCGCACGGTTCCGTTCGGATCGATCGCTCGCACGCGTTGGCCGAGAAAATCCGTCACGTAGATCGTTCCGTGGAAGACCGCGACCCCGTAGGGCATGAGGAAGGTGGCGCCGTTCGCCGGGCCGTCCGAGACGCCGGCGGCGCCGCTGCCGGCGATGGTAGAGAAGGTCGCGGGTAGCGCCGGAGCCGAGAGTCCGAGAACGCAGAAAAAAAGAAGGATGAGGGAGCGCACCCGGCCGGATTCCCGGCGACGGCCACCTCGTTCCTCTAGTTCGCAGCGTTAGCGCTCCAAAAGAGGCGCGCCCGAGGCACCGCATCGAACCGGGACGCTGATGAAATACGTCGCATACGTCATGGGCATCGCGCTGTGCGCGCCGCTACTAAGTAGCGGCGTCGCGATCGCGCAAGCGCAAGGCTCTAAAGTAGACCTGACCAACGGGACCTACTACGCGATCGGCGACTCGATATCGAACGACCGCTACAACGACGAGCAGTTCGCGCAGGTCGTCGTTAAGGCGTTCCCGGGCCTCACGCTCGAGAACCTGGCCCTGGGCGGTTCGAGCGCGGCTTACGCGCTCAACGTAGAAGTTCCGAAGATTCCATCCGGTAATCCGGCCTGCAAATTGGTTACGCTCGAAACGGGCGGCGGCGATCTGATTCGGCAGGCAGTGCCGATCTCGACGGTTCAATCGCAGTTCGCGCAAGTCTATCAGGCGGTGCGGCAACGGTGTCCGCACGCCACGATCGTGATCGCCACCTACATCAACAACGCGCAACAAGAGCGCGTTCGCGCCGATCTCGATGCGTACAACCAGTGGCTTCGCGGCTTTGCGTCACAGAACAAATTGTTGCTCGTGGACCTTGCCGCCGACCGTAGATTCAACGACGGACCGTTCCCGAGCACGCTCATGCGCAATTGGGCGCATCCGAGCACGTCCGGAAATCAGATCGTCGGGCAGGATTTCGTCGACGTCTTGAACGCGGCGCGAGCGGCGACCCCTTCTCCTTAAGCGGATTTCACGTGGCAGCAGATCTCTACGCTCATCTCACTTGGCTACCCAAGCCTCCCGCCGATTTTCGCGAGCGATGCCGCAACGTGGTCCGTTCGAACGACGCGGCGGGTAACGCGCTCGCGCGACTCGCCGGTTACGCGCTGGACGAAAACCAATTGCGGCAACTGGCGCGTGCGATCCGCGAGGCGTCCGCGGCGGGGCGGACGCTCGAGCCCTTGTCGCCGTTCAAGCTCGCCGTCGTGGGAAATGGGACGCTCGACTATCTCGTACCGCTGCTCGTCGGGAGCGCGGCGCGTCACGGCATCGCGCTCGAGTGTATGGCGGCGGATTTCGGACAGACCGCGCAAGAAGCGTTCGACCCCGATTCGAGCATCAATCGTTGGCAGCCGGATGCCGTGCTCCTCGCGCTCGATTATCGCGGACTTCCGTTCCGCGCCGATCCGCGAGACGAGGGCGTTTCGCTCCGCAGCGTGGACGCGGCGCTCGGATTCCTTGGAAGCCTTCGGGACGGTTTCGGCGCGCACGGGAAGGCGCTCAGCATCGTACAAACGCTGCCGCCGCCGCCGGAGACGTTGTTCGGAGGTTACGACCGCTGCGTACCCGGAACGCCGCGTGCGCTCGTGGACGCATTCAACGCCGCGTTGGTCCAAAGCGTTCGCGGCAGTCAAGACGTCCTCTTCGACGTCGCCGGTTTGGCCGAAACCGTGGGACTGGGCGATTGGCATTCGCCCAAGCAATGGAATCTCGGAAAACTCGCGTTCGACAGCAAGTATCTTCCGCTCTACGCCGAGCACTGCGCGAGGCTCGTCGGCGCGCTCCGCGGCAAGAGCCGGCGATGCCTGATCCTCGATCTCGACAATACGGTGTGGGGCGGCATCATCGGCGACGACGGCATCGAGGGCATCGTCCTCGGGCAGGGCAACGCAACCGGCGAGGCCTATCTCGAGGTACAGCGGACGGCGCTGGCGTTGCGCGATCGCGGCGTCGTGCTGGCGGTGTCCTCCAAAAACGACGACGCAACGGCGCGCTTGCCCTTCCGCGGCCATACCGAGATGCTGCTTCAAGAAGATCACATCGCGGTTTTCCAAGCAAATTGGGACGACAAGGCGACCAACATCGCCGCGATTGCCTCCGCCCTCTCGCTCGGCACGGACGCCATGGTCTTTCTCGACGACAATCCGGTCGAGCGCGGGCTGATCCGCAAATCGCTGCCGGAAGTCGCTGTGCCGGAACTTCCGCCCGACCCCGCATACTACGCGCGTACGCTCTCGGCGGCCGGGTACTTCGAGGGTATCGCATTCTCGACCGAGGACGCCGCCCGTGGCGACGCCTATCAAGCCAACGCCCGCCGCGTCGAGCTCCGCGAGCGGGTCGGGGATCTCGAAGGCTACCTCGCCTCGCTCGAGATGCAGATCGATTTCCGGCCCTTCGACGCACCGGGACGCGCGCGGATCGCGCAGCTCGTCAACAAGTCGAATCAGTTTAATCTCACCACGAGACGGTACAACGAAGCCGAGATCGCCGCCATCGCGTCCGATCCCGCCTGCTTCACGCTGCAAGTTCGCCTCGTCGACACGTTCGGCGACAACGGCATGATCGGCGTCAACGTCTGCCGCGAGATCTCCGCTGCGGAGTGGGAAATCGATACGTGGCTGATGAGTTGCCGCGTTCTTGGCCGCCGCGTCGAGCAGATGGTGCTGCGCGAGATTCTGCAGCACGCCCGCGGGCGCGGCGTGGAGCGCGTGATAGGCGTATATCGTCCGACCGACCGGAACGGCATGGTGCGGGAACACTACGACAAACTGGGATTTCGTCTCGTTGACGAGAGCGAAAGCGGCGAGCGCCGCTACGAGATATCCACCGGCGCGGACGTTCCCGCGGCACCGATGAGCGTAGTCCGCTCGGGATTCGACGAAGCAATCCTCATTTAGCCGGCAACGCAGGCTCGAGTTTGGCGGCGAGCAGCTCTTGGCCGGCCGGCCGCAGATGCGCGTTGTCGAAGAAGAGATCGGACGGAAAGGCCGTGTCGAGGTCGACGACGCGCACGCCCCGTCTCTCGAGCAGATTTTTGAGAAACTCGCCATTGGCTCGATAGGCGTCGCTGTCGATGTAATCGTGGAGCAGCGTGTGGTTCGTCGGCGTCATGAACGCGATGACGGGAACGCCTGCGTCGCGCAGCAGGTCGACGGTCTGGGTTAGAAAGTGCACGCCCAGGTTCGCGTCCGTAAGCGGAGTCAGGTCGTACGTTCCCATGTACATGTCCGCCGTCGGATGCGTTACCGGAATCTCCTCGGGAGGCGGAAAGTACGTTCCGCGGATGTCGGCGCGCATTGCGTAAAGCAGCCAAAGGGACGAAAGCGCGCGATCGGAGCGTCGCGCGATTCCGTCGGACTCTACCGGCGGCGCGAGAAGCCTGCGATCGGCGGGGGCGAAGAGCGGCGTGGCGAGCGCCGCGATGCCGGGTAGGAGGCGAGCGTAGTCGGCGTCGGATGCGTTGAACGATTTCTGATCGATCTCGAGAACCACGGCTTTGGGGCGAACCCCGGCAGCCAGGAGAAGCCGCACGATCGCGTAGTCGTTCGGCGGGCTACCGGCCCGCAGCGCAAGGTTGCGGCAATTGCAACCCCGGCGCGTCAAGATCGACACCGCCGTCTGACCGGGCTCGACGCGATACCCCCAAACCACCGAATCGCCTAGAAAAATCACGGCGGGCGGCGACGCTGCGATGAGCGCGATCTCGCGCTTGAGATAGGCAGGCGAGACGTCTTCGGGCAGCCGCTCCAGCCGCGGGAAGTAGCTCGCGATGAGGAGATTCTCGAGGGCCACGAGCGCGACGACGACGGCGATCGAAACGGCGAATACGGCGAGGCCGCGCTTGGCCTTGTCGGCGGGCACGATCGCGTTAGGCCTTTTCGACGAACTCGACGAGTCCGAGCTCCGTGAACACGAACGCGACGCGACGCCCGCCGAACAGCACGGCCGGCTTGGGAGACGAGACCAGCATCGCCCCCGCGGCCTTCGCCGCGGCGATCGACGCTTCGAGGTCGTCCGTCGCGTAGCAAACGTGGTAGTAGGTCACGTGCGATTTTACGAGTTTTTCGACGGCCGGCCCCGACACCAGTTCGATCGCCCCGGGCGTACCTTCGTTGAAGAGGCGTACGTAAACGTCTTGCAGCGGATCGTGAACCGTACCCGAGTCCGACTCGACGACGTAGGCTTCGCGCACGTAGCGCGCGGTCTTTTCGATATCCGCGCAGGCAATACCGATGTGGTGGAAAGCGAGCCCCAGCACTACCGCTTCCTAAGAACGTATGCGACGTTCACGGAGAGTGCGTCGCGCTCGCATTGCTCTAGCGTCTTACCCGCATACGGCACGTAGACCGAATCGACGATCTCCAATCCATTGCTTCGTATCAGTTCTTCGACTTCGGCAGGCGTGCGGAAGAGGAAAATGTGATCGACTGCCGGCGCGTTGCAGCAGGTCGTAATGAAGATGTGCGCGTCGGGGTCGCTCAGTTCGGCAATCTTCCGGAGAAAGAGTCCCGGGTCCTCAACGTGTTCGAGAACCTCGCCCATCACGATGCACGAATACGTCGCGTCGTCGCCGCTGAATTCGAGAAAATCGCGTTCCATCACGTGCACGCCGTTCGCGTCCGTGAAACCGGCGTGCGCGAGGATCTCGCGGGTCATGTCCACGCTGGTGGGACTCAGGTCGATGCCGGTTAGCGTTTCGAACGCACCCAGCTCGGCAGCCCGTTTGAGGTAGTAACCGTGACCGGGCCCGATCTCTAGATACGCGCCCTTTTGGCCGCGCCGGAAAGTTCGCTCAAAAAACTCGCCGAGCTCCGCATGATTGGGCCAAAGGAACGACGTCAAGGCCAGTCCGTACATGTATTTGTTCATGTAGTTGCGGTCGAGATATACTTTGTCGGCCACGTCTTTAAACCGTTCGTACCGGTACTTGCCGTGCTTCCAAAAGTACATCTGCTCGGTTCGCGTGTCGTTTACGATCGTGTTGTAGCAGTCGGCCAGATATTCGGTGCTCAGGCCGCGGGCGCCGCAGTACTCGAGGTAGTCGCCGAGCTCGCGCTTCAGATCGTCGGACATTCCCTCAAGCGACGACGTGAGAAATTTTTCGTGCAACGGGTTCTGCAGGACGACTTCGTCGGTAAACGGTTTGAGATCGGCGGACATGTTAGAAACCTCGGTAGATGATGTGCGGAGCGGGGGCGTCGAGCATGACCGCGACGGACGCGGTGACGACGGCGATCGCGGTATACCAAGCCGGCCGCGCGAACGCGGAGAGCCCCGCCAGCGAGCCCTCCTCGAAGACGGCCCGATAGCGGTCCACCAGCGCCGTCGTCGCCGTCAGCACGACCGCGCCAACGGCGAACGTCAGCAGCATGGCGGAAGCGATCGGCACCGCTCCCAGATGCGCGACGAGGCCCTCAAGCTCCGGCCACGTCGCCCAGAAAAAGACCAACGTAAAGGAAAGCCACAGAAACGTGAGTCCGCGCGATGCGGCCTCATAGAGCGGATTCGCGCACAAGGCCCGGTACGGCGCCCGGCCCATGCGGCGAATCATCTCGATCTGATAGAGCTTGTTCCCGCTGATGCCCAAACCCATCAGCAAGCCGAGGACCACGAACATCGCGGTCTGGCCGTGCCAAAGTCCCACCAGGAAGAACGTCGCGAAGAACGCGATCACGCCGAGAAACGGTTCGACGTTGCGCGACGGGAAGCGCCTCATGAGGTTGAGCAGCAGCGGCGAATAGACGTAAGTCTTGAACCAATTCGAGAGCGACATGTGCCACCGGCTCCAAAACTCGAGATAGCTCTTCGAGGAGAACGGACGGTCGAAGTTTTCCGGAAGCTCGAAGCGCATGAATCGCGCGGCGCCGATGACGACGTCGGTATACCCGGAAAAATTCGCGTAGAGCAGAATCGGGAACAGAGCCAGAAGGAGCGCCGCGTCGAGCGTGCGCAGACCGGGCGAGAGGTTCGCGGACGCCGCCGCTACGGCGCGGTCCTGGAAGCTCGCCAAGACCGGCGAGACGACCGTGACTTTGAAAAAGCCGATGACGATGCGCTCGATCGACTTCCCCGCAATGGAGAGATCGAGCGCCGCGGGGCTTTCGGATTCGTCGCGCCTATAGTCGCGATAGAACTGGATCGGGCCCGAGACGAAAGCCGGGAAGTTCAGCGTATAGTTGAGGAAACGCACGATGCCGACGCGCTCGGGCAAGCTGTCCTGGTAGGCGTCGACGACCAGGCTCAGCACGCGAAAGAACACGTACGACATCCCGACCGTAAGGTAGACGAACGGCAGCAGAGCCCCGGGAGGAAAGAACGTGTATCGCTTGAGCCAGCAAAAGAGAAGAACCAGGGCGCCGATGGCCGTCGCGAAAACGGCGGGGTTCTTTTGCGAGTGCATCAATCGCATCGCGACGAAGCCACCGGCCAGGAGCGCGGCAAACGGAGCGAGCTGACGCAGATCGTGAGAGAACGTTAAGACGAAGCCGACGTTGGCGACGAGCAGCAGCGCGGAGCGCCAACCGTGGCTTCTGGAAATCGCAAGAAGGAGGGCAACGACGGCGACCAGGCCGAGAAACGCGAGCGACGGGACGTTCACGATTCTTCGCTAGGTGAACCCGCACGTTCTGCCGGGAGCTTCGACCCAATGAGCGCAGCCAGCTCGCCGACGTTCTTTAAGGACGATATCTCCGAAGCCGCGAAGTCAACGCCGAACGACCGCTCGATCGAAAGCATCAAGCGCAGGTGCGAGAAGCTGTCCCAGCCGTCAACCTGCCCCGCGGTGAGCTCGGGCGTTGCGACGAGCGAATCGTCGTCGAACACGTCGCGCATGATGCTGGACAGCTGCTGATAGATTTCGTCGGAGGACACGGCAAAGAGGACCCTTCAAATGCGGCGGTGGCCTACAACAATGCGTCGTCGCCGCTTGGGTTCCTCCTAGTAAATGACGTCGATCGGAATGCTTTCCGTAACGGGCGAACCCCGTTCGCTCTGCCCGTTTACCGAGCGCTTCTTCATCAACGACCAGCGCTTCGTCGTGCGTTCCAAGCCGAACCAATCGCCGGTCACGACCTGCACGACCTGTTCGAGCATCGCGTCGGCGGTGCGATCCCAGGAAAAAGCCGATGCGCGCTTTTTTGCTCCCTCCTCCAAACGCAGACGCCACGGAGCGTCGGTCAGGAGTCGAACGATTGGCTTCGCGAGTTCGCCTCCTTCCGGCACGAGCATTCCGCTTTCCCCGTCCAGGATCGCTTCCCGCAGGCCCGGGACCGCGAAGGCGACGGCCGGCGTCGCACACGCGTTTGCCTCGATGATCGAGATTCCCCAACCCTCCATCTCGGACGGGTTGCAAAACGCCCACGCACTTTGCAGCAGCTCGCGCTTGCGCCGCTCGTCGACGAAACCCTCAAACGTCACCGCCTCGTCGAGGCGAAGCGAGCGCACGAGCTCTCTCAAGCCGGCTTCCGCCGGACCGCTTCCCGCTATGCAGAGCACGGCATCCGGGACGCGCTCGCGCACTTCCGCAAACGCCGCGATCAGCAAGTCGACGCGTTTATACGGCATGAGTCGCCCGAGATAGAGCACCGTCGGAATCTCGGCCTTCGTACCGGGAACGAGAGCCGAGTCGACGCCGCTATATACCATTCCAACGGGCCGATCGGTCAGTCTCGCCTCGCGCATCGCGCGTCTCGTATCCTCCGATATCGCGACGAACTTAGCCCCCCGATAGAGGCGGGGAACCAGCCAGGTCTCGAGCCAAACGAATACTTCCGATACGGGCCACGGCAGATGTTTTCGAAAAACGTCGACGTGCACGTGGAAGATCAAACACAGCTTCGGTTTCAGCGAGTAGAGCGGGCTGAAGAACGGCACGCCGTTCTCCGCGTCGAGTATGACGTCGAACCGATCGCGACAGGACCGCAAGTATTCCAAAGGCACGCGAAAGTACACCGAGAACCGGTCGCCGACGCGCGTGATCTTGATCCCGTCGAGTAGCTCGGTGCGGGCGGCTCCCGGAAAGGATGCCGTCAACCATTCGACCGAGTGGCCTTGCGCGACCCATCGTCTCGCGATCTCGTAGAGGTACGCTTCCGCGCCCCCCGCTTGCGGGTGCTTCGGATCGCGCCAGTTCAGGACCAGGATCCGGAAACCGTCGTGCAGCGCGATCGGATTTGTGGGGAACAGCCGATCGAACATCGGGACTATCGTGCGGAAGAACGAATACTGAAGGCGCAAGCGCAGGATCGAAGCGAGCATCTTGAGCGAGGCGGGCACCAACGGGACGTGCGAACCGGCAACGTCCTTCCAGACGGTGGGCACCTCCCGCACGTTCATGCCGCGCCTGTCGAGAACGAAGAGCAGATCCACGTCAAAGGCGAAGTTCGCCGTCTCGACGGTCATCATCGCGGCGTACAGGCTATCCCGTCGAAACACTTTGGCTCCGCACTGCGTGTCGGAGTACGGGAGGCCGAAGAGCGCGCGCACCAACACGTTGAAGCACCGGCTGGCAACCCGGCGCGGAAGACCCTGCCTTACGTGCACGTCCGCACCGCTCTTCCAACGCGAGCCGATAATGGCGTCGTCACCAGGCCCTAGGAGTTCGCACAACCGGCGCATCTCTTCGGGCGACGTTGCGCCGTCGGCATCCACGTAGGCAACGATCGGCGCATCGGCGACCAAAAAACCCACGCGGACCGCGCCGCCCTTCCCCACGGCGTCATCGAGCTGAACGACCTTTGCATTCTTTCGACCGGCCGTACCGGCGCGAACGAGCGCGGGGGTGGCGTCGGTGCAACCGTTGAGGACGACGATGACCTCGGAGTCTTCGAACCCGTCGAGATACGCACGCAGAGTCGGCCCTATGCGCGATTCCTCGTTGTGAGCCGGGATGACGATCGAGAACCGTGGCCCGCTAGGCACGAACGTTACGCGATCGGCGCATCGCGGTTTTCGGGCGGCACGATCAAGTTGCGCTCGAACTTGGCAATAATCGTCTGCCAGGCCAGCGTCAGTTCGTCAACGGAAATCGCGCGCGCAACGGCCACGAAGACCAGCCCTCCTATGGTCATCTGCCCGAAGAGGAACCAAGCTCGCGAGGCCAGCGTCGGTTCGGGATGCACGCCCAGCGCCTTAATCCAGTTGAGCGCAAGCACCATCGCCGTCGAGGCCACGACGATCTTCAGAGTCGAAATCGAGAGAGCGCGCCAGTTGATTCCCGAAACGATCCTCGCAACCACGCCGAGCAAAAGAAGCGCCTGTAACGACTGGCTTACCGAATTCGCAAGCAGCAGGCCGCGCGCACCCAAACTCGGCAGCCATACCAACGAAAGCGTGACGTTGAGCAGCACCGTGATCACGGAGATGCCGACGGGAGCCGCCGTTTCGTGACACGCGAAGCAGCAACGGGTCAACACGATATTGGCGGCGAGCGCGACGAGCCCGAACGCCGCATAGGGCATGAGACCGGCGGTCAAGTCCGTGGCGCTCGCTTGGAAACTGCCGCGCTGGAACAGCGTCTCCACCATCGGGTGCGCCAATACGATCAACACGCACATCGCGGGAATCGTAATGAAATTGACCAACCTCAAGCCGGTGACGAGGGTGCCCGCTACGCCGCGGCGATTGTCGCGTGCGTAGTGGGCGGCCAGCAACGGAAATATCACGGTCGCAATGGCCGCGCCGAAGACTTGCTGCGGAAAGTAGACGAGCTTCGTCGCATAGTTCATGCCGGCCATATAGCCGGGCGACAGCGTGGACGCAAAAAACCGATCGAAGAACAGCGCGATCTGGCCGGCGGCCGACGCGACGATGATCGGGCCGAGAAGCTCCCAGATCTTTCGCAGGCCCGGATGCTGCAGGTCCATGACGAAGCGGTACTTGCCGATTGACAAGAACGACGGAATCTGAACCGCCATCTGGGCGATCAATCCCAACGTCGTGCCGAGCACGAGGGCGAAAATACCGATCTTGTGATTGAGCAGAACGACGGTCGTTATCGTAACGACGTTCAAGACTACGCCGACCATGGACGCCACGCGAAAGCGATGGTACGCGTTGAGCATCGCCGAAAAGACTCCGCTCAGGCTGACGGCCACGATCGTCGGCATGAGCCATCGCGTCATCCGGACCGCGACGCCCATCTGCGGCGCGGGGAATCCGTGGGCGATAAGCGGCACGTACCAACCCGCAGTGACGAACCCCGCGACCGCGCAGACCGTCAATACGAGCGCAAGCAGGTTGACGATCGTGTTTCCGAGCAGCCACGCGTCGTCTTCGCGCCCTCGTGCGATGTAGTCGGTGAACGTAGGAACGAGCGCGCTCACGAGCGCCCCGTTAAAGACCCCGAACAAGATCGTCGGGATCGTCGCCGCCGCAAGAAACGTGTCCATTTCCCATTGCGTGCCGTAAAACTTCGCGTTGACGACCTCGCGCGCGAAGCCCAGGAGAGCCGACGCGAACGTCGCCGCCATGACGAATAACGTCGAAGAGGCCAGTGAGAGTCGTGGTCGCGGCGCCCCCTCGAGCGGAACGACGCGCAGATGCGGCCTAATGAGCGCCGCGCCTGCGAATGACCGCCGGAATGGTTTTTGCAATGATGGCGAGATCGCCGAGCGGATTCCACGTGTCGACGTACTCGTTATCCAGGCGCATCCACTCGTCAAACGAAACTCGGCTGCGCCCGCTGATCTGCCAGGTGCAGGTCACGCCCTGAGGAACGGTCAGGCGCCGCATGGCCAGCGAATCGTAGGTCGCGACTTCGCAGGGCAGGGCCGGCCGCGGCCCGACCAGCGACATGTGCCCCGCTACGACGTTAATCAGGTTCGGTAATTCGTCGATACTGGTTCTGCGAAGCAAGCCCCCGAGTGGATGAAGCCGCGGGTCGTTGCGAATCTTAAAGACGGGGCCGGCGATTTCATTGAGGTGCAAGAGCTCGTCGCGCATCTCTTCCGCTCCACGGACCATGGTGCGCAGTTTGTACATTCTAAAGCGACGGCCGTCCATGCCGACGCGCTCTTGCGCGAACCAAGGCGAGCCCCCCGTGACGCAGACGATCCCGATGGCCGCGATCGCCACGATGGGCGAGGCTAGAACCAGGAGGCAGGATCCGAGTCCGACGTCGATCGCGCGCTTGGCCGTCTTCCACGCTGCCGGCACTTCACGCTCCGCGGCGGGAGAAATCGCCAGCTGCATCAGGCTGCGAACGCCTCCTTAACGACACGCCCCACGATATCGAGCCCCTGAAGAACTCCGAGATCCTCTCCGCTTTGACCGGGGCGGAGATGGAGGAAGGGGACGTACTCGCGCGTGTGATCGGTGCCGGGAGCGGTGGGATCGCAGCCGTGGTCCGCAGTGAACGTCAGCTGGTCGCCCGGTCGAAGCGCGGCTTCAAGACGAGGCAACAAGGCGTCGAGCCGTTCGAGAGCACCGGCGTATCCGCGAACGTTTCGGCGATGACCGTACTTCGAATCGAAGTCGTTCAAATTGGTAAAGATGAACCCGCCATCCAGCCGCTGCAGCAAATCGAACGTCCTCTCCATCGCCTCGTCGTTGTCGGCCGCGCGAACCGACGAGGCGATCCCATGCCCGCAGTAGATGTCGCAAATCTTGCCGATCGCGTGGACCGGTACGTTCGCGGCGGCCAACTCGTCAAGTATGCACGGCGGAGGAGGTATTGCGTAATCGCGACGGTTCGGCGTCCTTACGAAGCTCCCCGGCCGCCCTGCGAAGGGCCGCGCGATAACTCGGTTGACGTTGTTCGGCGAGACCAGCATCTCTCGGGACCTCTCGCACCATTCGTACAAGGTCTCCAGAGGAACTACCTCCTCGTGGGCGGCAACTTGGAAAACCGAATCGGCCGACGTATAGAGGATGGGTCGCCCGGTTGCCACGTGCTCGGGCCCCAGTTCGGCAATGATCTCGGTCCCCGAGGCCGGGCGATTTCCCAGCGGCGGACGTCCCGCGATCGCGGTAAATGCCTCTACAACCTCCCGCGGGAACCCGTCCGGAAAGGTCGGGAACGGAACCTCGGTGATCACGTCCATCATCTCCCAGTGCCCCGTGATGGTGTCTTTTCCGCGGCTGCGCTCTCGCAAGCGCGCGACACGCGCAAGCGGCCGGGCGGTCGGCTCAACGCCCTCGATGTCGGACAAAACGCCCAGTCCGAGACGGGCAAAATTCGGCAGAGCGAGACCGCCGACGGAGCGCGCGACGTTCCCGATCGTATTCGCGCCGGGCGCATCGCCGTACGCCGCGAAATCGGGCAACGCCCCAACGCCTCCGGAGTCCAGTACGATCGTTACAGAGCGTGCCATGTCGATACCGCCGAGCTTTTCTCACTCTCGCGTAGTCGCGCCTTCAGCACGGCAACGCAGGAAAAGGCGGTTCACCCGGCGTTAAACGTTTCACGTTATGCGCGCTTCGAGAGCCGCACTCACGATTGCGATCACTCTGCTCATCACGTTACTCGCCGCGCCGGCAAACGCTCGCACGCTTATACGCCTGCACGCGGACCGCGTCGAGTTCTATTTCGATCGCTTTCTTCTCGAAGCCGACGGCGGCGTGCACGTGACGACCAGCGACGGGCTGACCATCGACGGCGACGCCTTTTCGATGGACCTCAAACTCAATCGCTTTCTCATTGCGGGCCACGTGCACGTGACGGGACCGACCGGCGCCCTCTCCGCCGCCGCCTTCTCCGACTACGTCGACTTCGACCGCGAGTACGTCGTGCCGGTCACGACCGCTCCGGACCGATGGACGTATTTGGGAACCGACTTCGCGCATCCGCTCAAAGGACGCGAGATGCCGGGGGACGTCTTTTTCTTTCCGGATACGGGCGGCGTGCGCCCCAACATCGTCGCCCACAACGCCACGATCAGCACTAAATCGTTCGTGAAGTTTTCCGGGCCCATCGTCGACACGTTCGGTTTCAAACTCCCGTTGCCGACGTTTTACTTAAATTTTTCGTCCAATCCGAATCTGGGAATCAACTCTCTCACGGGCGCCACGGTCGACGTCACGTGGAACTTTGCCGGCAGCGACAACGCGATCTCGGCCCTGCACGCACGGTACGACACGATCAACAAAGCCTATCTCTCGTTCGAGCAGCACGTCGCGTGGAATCAAGGCTATGCGGTTTTTTCGGTCAATCCGTTCACGACCAAAGCCAAGTGGTGGAACCTGGTGGCGTCCGAACAGCCGAACTCCCGCTTTCAAATCCAAACGTTCTCGCAGCTCTACACCTACCAGAGCGGCCTGACGCTGCCGACGGCCTCCGCACAGTCGACGTTCGTCACGGCGACTCAAGCGCTGCCTCAATCGTACCTCGTCGCGACGGGAAATTTCACCGACTACAACATGCTGGGGCCCGGGCAAGGCACCGGGTCGCTCAACCATCCGACGTCGCTGGAACTGAGCTGGGTGTCCTCTCCTCACAAAATCAAACACCTGCCGCTGACGTTTCAGGTTAGGCTCGGATATGGATTCAACCACGACTCGGTCGGAAGCCAGGTCCCCGGCGGGCTGCAGGAATACGGAGGAACGGTCTACAGCACGATTTGGAACCACTTGGTCGGCTTCAACGTGTCGACGCCCGGAATCAAGTTGGGCGACCACTACGACCCGAACAAGACGTACTACTTCAACGCGTCGCTGGACAAACAGCGCGAGTGGTTTACGGTCCCTCACTATCAGGACGTAACCGCCGTCGGCGGAAGCCTGAGCCGAACGTTCTCGCGCAAGTTCAGCTCGTACTTCGCTTACACGAACACCAACGTCGCCGACCTCTATATTCACGGCGGGTACTCGCCCTACGTTCCCTCCACGCCCAATTCGCCGTTCTCCAGCTTCAGCTCGTTCCGCGGTACCGCGACCTACCGCGCGTACACGCTCGGACTCAACTACATTCCGGACCCCGACCTCTTGTTCATCGTCACGGCTCAGCAGCGCCGCGACTTCCCGATCGCCGTTCCGGGCCTCTTCCCGCTTCCACCGCTCAACGTGCTGGGCCAGTACACCTACACGCCGTTCCTCGGTATGCCGCCGTACAACATCACCGGAGAAGTGCGGGCGCGCGTCGCCCCCCACATCGTCGTGGACTTGCAGCGAACCTACTACTTTAATTTCGGAAACTTGCGCTGGAGTCCGAACTTCATTCTCCAAGTGACGCAATGAGGGGGAAGATTTCGCGCGCAGCCGCCGCGCTCGGCATCGCCCTCGCGCTGGCGCTGGTCGGCGCCGCCGGCGAGGTTCGCATCACGGGGCAGTTGCTCTCGTATCAGGACGGCTTCGTCTTCTTCACGACCGGCGACGGATTCCGCGTATCGCCCAACGTGGCGATTCACGATGCGAGCGGCGGCCCGACGACGTTACAGCCGCGGCCCCGGCTCTGGGCGCGCGCCGTGTTCGACGCGCAGGGCGACGTCACCGAACTCGACCTCTCGCGCAAGATCCTGCCCGCGGAAGACGACTACGCGCTGGCGCGAAAGTACGCCGTCGCGCTCTCGAGTCCGATTCCCAATCCCGAACTCGGCCAGCAGGCGGAGACGACGCACCATATCCCGATCCGCGTGACCGGCCGGCCGGTTCTCGTGCAGTTCACCGTCGAGGTTCCGCCGGGAACGCCGCCCAATGCGAACGTTTACATCATGACGGACGCCAGCGGATGGAACCCGCAGGCCATCGCGATGGATCGCATAGACGCCTTGCACTTTCGCGTGACGCGCCGCCTGAACTCGGGGACGGACTTTCTCTACCTCTATACGCGTGGATCCTCGCAGACGCTCGAGCGCGGCGAGAACGGACTCAGCCGGCCCCCGCGCGAGATCAGCATCACCGATGCGGATGCGCGTTCGGTCAGCGACACGGTCTACTTGTGGACGGATCAAGCCTCGGGCGGAAACATCTCGCAACCCTTCACGCTGCCGACGCCCTACAATCCGGCTCCGTTCCCGAACCTTCCGCCCGGCTTCCCGACGCCGCATCCGTAGCGGGATAGATTTTTATCGAATCGTGATGCCGATGTCGCGCTCGGTTGCATCGCCGCGCGAGTTGATCGCGATGACGTGAAGCGTGTAGGATCCGCGGAACATGAAGGGGAGCGACGGAACTCGATACGACGTCTCGAACCGGCCGACGCCGGTCTTCTGCATCGAAAGGCCGAAGTTCGCGACGCGAACTTGCACGGCCGCCACGTTCGAACTCGTCAGCACCGTACCGGATGCCAACTCGCCTCCGCTCAGCGCCGTCCCGGGCGCGATGTCCATCGAGATAATCGCGGGCGGCGCATCGGCAGCGACGCGCGGCGACGTCGGAAGCGCGGTCTTCGCGGGTGGCGGCTTCGGCGTTCCCGATGACGGAGCGCCCATTTGCGATGCGGAGGACGCCGTGGCAGCGGGCGATGCGGAGGACGCCGTGGCCGCGGGCGATGCGGAGGACGCCGTTGCCGCGGGCGATGCGGACGCGACCGGCGCCTGCGCCGCCGAACCGAACGGCGACGGCGACGCGCTTGCGGCGGTGCTGGACGACGAGGGTGCCGAGCAGGCGCTGCTCGAGACGAGCAACGCGACGGTGAAAAGGGCGGGGACGATGGATGGGGATCGGAACGTCATCGGCGTGGAGATTTCGCTGCGGACGGCGCAATTCTCTGCCCTCGGCAAGAAGCGCGACACCCCACGGCGTCGAAACCGCGTGCGGTGAGCGAAACAGCCGCGCCGGTTCTGAGCATCGTCGTTCCCCTCTACAACGAGGAGGGCAGCGTCGCGCCGCTCGTCGAGCGTATCGAAGCCGTCGCCCGCTCGCTCGCACCGATGACGCACGAGATCGTCCTCGTCAACGACGGCAGCACCGACGGGACCTTGGCGGCGATCCGCGAGTTGATGCACCGGGTGCCGAACGTCGTCCTCGTGAATCTCTCGCGTAACTTCGGACACCAACTCGCCGCGACGGCCGGCATGGACATCGCGCAGGGCGACGCGATCGTCCTGATGGACGGCGACCTTCAAGACCCTCCCGAGCTCATCGTGCAGTTCGTTGCCAAGTGGCGCGAAGGCTACGACGTGGTGTACGCCGTCCGCCGTTCGCGAAAGGGCGAGAGCGCGTTCAAAGTCCTTACCGCGCGTTTCTTCTATCGCGCGATCAAACGTTTGACCCGAGTTGCGATACCGGTGGACACCGGCGACTTCCGCCTGATGAGCCGCCGCGTCGTCGAAGCGCTCAAGCGTTCGCGCGAGCACCATCGGTTCTTGCGGGGCATGGTTTCTTGGGTCGGCTACAACCAGACCGGCGTCCAGTACGATCGCGACGAGCGCCTGAGCGGACAGACGAAGTACCCTTTAACCAAGATGATGCGGTTTGCGATCGACGGAATCACGTCGTTTTCCGACGTGCCGTTGCGCTTCGTCTCCTACCTCGGCTTCGCGTCGAGTTTGGTCGCGTTCGTCTACGCGGCGATCGTAATCGGCTACAAGCTTTTTAGTCTCAACCCGCCGGGCTACACGCGCGGCTGGGCCTCGACGATCGTCGCCGTGCTCTTCCTCGGCGGAGTTCAGCTCATCGGCCTAGGGATCTTAGGCGAGTACATCGGTCGCATTTACGACGAAGTCAAAGGGCGCCCGCTCTATCTCGTGAGCGAGATCGAACGTTCGCCCGGCGTTCAGACCGTCGCAAGAACCGGCGGACGCTTCTCGACCGGAGCGTCTTCGAGATGACAAGAGCCGCTTAGCCGGGCGTCCTCCGCGCGCGGCCGGCGCATCGGACGACGACGTCGCATCGTGCGGCGCATCTCGATCTTTTGCATCCTCGCCTGGATTTCGAGTTGCCGGAAGCGAAGCCCGACGGAGTGCGATTTCCGGTCGTAGACGCCTTTCCCGTGCCGATCCCGATCGATCCGCTTGCGGCGATGATCTTCACCGCGTTCTTCGCGGCGTGCGCGCTGTTGACTGCGCGCCGTCCGGCGATCGGCCTCGCGCTCCTCTTTGCCGTCCAGCCGTTCGCACTCAGTCGCGAGATTTTCTCGACGGCGATCACCTTGCCGAAAGTCGCGCTTCTGGGGGTCATCGTCGGGCTGACGGCGTTCCGCGGCAGCAGCTTTTTCCCGCGAACCGGACCTTGGCGCGTCGTCTTGGCGGCTGCGGTGGCACTCGTCGCGTTGACGGCCGTATCCGCGCTGCCCGCGCAGCATCGCATCGCGACCCTCACCGAAACGCTGAAGTACGCGGAGTACGCCGTGCTGCTCGCGGCGGCGTTCGTCGCGTTCCGCCTCGATCCGGACGACGTCGTGCTGCTCGGCGCGGCCGGGCTGTCCGCGAGCGCCGTCGCCGCCGGCGCTATCGTACAGATCTTCGTGGGCTCGCCGTCCGGACTTCACGTGGGGGCAACGGTCGTCCCGCGCATCGCGGGAGCGCTCGAGGGTCCCAACCAACTGGCCGCCTATTTTGAAAGCGCCGTCGCAATCCTCGGCTCGTGGATCGTCGCGCGTCCGTCCCGTTGGAATGCGCTCGCCCTGGCGGTCTGCACGTTCGCGACGGTGCTGACGATCTCGCGCGCGGGAATCGCCGCGCTCGCGATCGTCGCGGCCGTGTTGCTTGCTTTCCGCGGCCGCGCGGCGCTGGCCGCGATCGGGCCGATGATCGCGGGAGGCGTTGCGGGAGCCGCGGCCGCCGTCGGAATGGCGCACTCGCTGGCAATCTTCCGCTTCACGCTCGACGGGACCGACTACGCGGGCGGCGTGGGAACGCGAGACGAGCTCTGGCGCGCCGCCTGGACGCTCTGGCGACGGCACCCGCTCTTCGGCGTGGGTGCCGGCAACTTCGAACTCGAGCTGGGCGACGCCGGGCTCCCAGGCGTGCGCACGCACGCCAACAATTGGTACTTGCAGGCTCTCGTCGAAGGCGGCCCGCTGCTTGCGGCGGCAACGATCGGCTTCGTCGCTTCCGTTTGCATTACGTTCTGGAAATCGGCGCGAGCCGGATCGCCGTGGGTCTTGGCCGCACTGGCCGCTTCGCTGGCGCTCGCTCTGCATCAAATCGTGGATTACGTCTTTTTCTATCCGAAAGTCGCCGGCCCGTGGTTTCTCTTAGTCGGAATCGCGCTCGCGACGCTATCCCCGCGCGCAGAAACCGCGACCGCTTGCGCGCCCTCGCCGTAATCCCGCTCGCGTTCGTGGCCGGCGCGATCGCCTCGCGCATCGCGCTGCGCTGGGCGCCGGCGGCGATTCACGCGAGCATCCTCTCGCAGCCGCTCCCCGTCGCGACCGATTGGGGAGCGTTCGGCGCCGTGCTGTGGTGCGTCGCTGCCGTTACGCTGGCGATCGCTGCCGGCACCTACGTCGCCGCGCTGCGCGGCGCACCGGGATTATCGATCGCCGCGGTGCTCGCATCCGGCGCCGCGGCGCTATGCGCCGCATGGCTGTTTCCGGTCTGGTTCTCGAGCGACGTCTACGCCTACGCAACGTACGGCGAACTCGCACGCCTCGGCGCGAATCCGTACGCCCACCAGGTGCTGCCGCACGGGAACGCCGTCTTCGAGGCCGCGTTCCCGCAGTGGGGAAATCCGCCGCCGGTCTGCGTGTACGGTCCGCTGTTCGTGGAGATCGCGCGCGTGCTGGTGCAGATTGCCGCTCCGCTGGGCGTGCGCGCGCAACTCGACGCGTTCCGTTTGCTGGCTTCCGTCTCGCTGCTGGCATGCACCGGGTTGGCGTATCTCGCGGCCGGCGGCGATCGCCCGCGCGGCGTGGCCGCGGCCGTCGCGATCGGTTTGAACCCCGTCTTGATCTGGACGGCCGCCGAAGGGCACAACGACGCCGTGATGATGGCGATCGTCCTCGCATCCTTCGTCGCGCTGCGCCGCTACGGTCCGGGCGTCGCCGCGTTCGTCGCCGCCCTGGCCGCGCTCGTCAAAATTCCGGGCGCGATCGCGGCGGTCGGGATCGCGATCGCGGCGAGCGGCGGCGGGCGGAAGCGCGCGATCGCGGCGTGGCTGGGCGCGCTCGCGGGTCTGTTCTTCGCTTCCGTGATGCTGCGTCCGTGGGCCGACGGCATCGTGCACCAGATCGCCGGCCGCGGCCACTACGACCCGCAAGCCTCGTTCCAGGGCATCTTTGCTTTCCGCCCCGAGTTGGCAATCTCGCTGGCGGCGCTCGCCGCAGCAGCGTGCGCCGCTTACGGCGCGCTCATGCTCCGGAAGGGCGAGCCCGACGGCTGGTGCGCGCTGGCGCTGGGCGCGTGGCTCTTGATTCCAAATCCGTACCCCTGGTACGGCCTGTGGGTCGTCGCGGCGGCGCTACTCGCCCCACGCGGACGCTTTTCGCAAACGCTGATGCTCCTGGCCCTGCTCACGCCGCTGCGCTATCTGCCCGACGTCGCGGCAACGCTCGGGCCCGTATCGTCGGCGGCGCTGGCCGTTCTGGCAAGCCTTCCGCTCCTCCGCCTGTTCCGGCCGCGCGCGACGAGCGCGGACTCTGCTATAATCAGCGCCCCATGACCGTTACCGCAACGCGCACCGCGACGTCCGGCCTGCGCGACCTTCTCTTCGAACGCCTGGAAGCGCCCGGCGGCTCGTTCGCGACGCTGCTCGACCGCGTTCGAGCGGCGGGCCCCGGCGCGGCGTACGCGCTTCACGAAACGGTCGCGGCCGCGCGGCCGGCGCTCGTCGCGGCGATGCACCGCGCCTTGGGCGGCCAGATTCTGGTGGTCGTGCCGACGCCCGACGTCGCCGAGCGAATCTTCGGCGATCTGCTCTACTACCTGGGAGAGCCCGAACCTCGCACGGTCGCACTCTTGCGTCCGCGCGACGAAGCGATCGGTGCGTTGGAGAGCCCGTCCGAGCGCAGCGCGCGCATGACGCTGCTGAGCGAGATCGCCGACGGCAGGGCGCGCATCGTTCTGGCTTCCGTGTCCGCCGTCGCGCAATACGCGATGCCGCCCGCCGTTCTGCGCGAGCTGCGCTTCATGCTACGGCCCGGCGCGGAAGCCGGCTGGGAGGACACGCTCGCGCGGCTTCACCGTCTCGGATACCGGCGGGTCGACGTCGTCAGCGCGGCGGGGGAATATGCGGTGCGCGGCGGCATCCTCGATCTCTTTGCCGCAAGCGCGGACCGGCCCGCTCGCATCGAGTTCTTCGGCGATACGATCGAGAGCGTTCGCGCGTTCGCGCTGGAGTCGCAGCGCAGCGTGGAAACGCTGACCGAGCTCGACGTCGTTCCGTGGTCCGAAATTCCACGCGACGCGGAGATCCGCGAGCGCGTTGCGCGGGAATTCACCGGCGAAGCGGGTGCGCGCGCGGCGCTGACCGCGCATCTCGACGCGGGCCGGGACGTTCCGGATTCCTGGATCGGCCTGGCGTTCGACGCACGCAGCACCCTGCTCGACTATCTGGATGCCCGCGCGGTCGTCGTGCTCGACGAGCCGGCGATGATCGCGACGGTCGAGAACGCCCTCTTCCAAGAGCGCGCTCGCGAAACGGAGTTGCTGCTGGCCGACGCGTCGTCGGGTGAGCTCGCGGTGCGCGACGACGGCGTCGAAGAGGCGCTGCTCGCCGAAGTGGCCGCCCGGCGTCCGAGGCTGGACGAACTCGGGCGCGCGCTGCGCGAACGGCGCAGCATCGTGCTGCCCGGCGCTATCGAGCATAGCGACGGGCTCCCGTGGCTCGCGAACGTGAGGGAGTCGTTCGCGTTCGATTGCCGCCCGGCCGAGCGCTTCAACCGCCAGGTCGAGCTCTTCTCGCAGAGCGTGCGCGAGTGGGTCGCCGCCGGCGAGACCGTCGGCATCGTGAGTTCCGCCGTCGGCAGAACGACGGACTTGCTGCGCGCGGCGGGGGTGGACCTCGAGCGCGGCCGCGTGATGGTCGATCACGGCAACGTCGAATACGGCTTTACGCTGCCTTCGCTGCGGCTACGCGTGCTCGGCGACGGCGAGATTTTCGGTCAGCCGCCGAGGCGCGTCAAACTACGCGCGATCAAAGAAGGCGTCCCCGTCACGCTCGGGGATTTGAAAGTCGGCGACTTCATCGTGCACGCCGTGCACGGCATCGGTCAATACCTGGGATTGCGGACCGAGACCGTCTTGGGCTCGACGCAAGACTACTTGGATCTGCAGTACGCGGGGAACGATCGCATGCTCGTGCCCGTGACCCAGATGCATCAAGTCACCAAGTACTCCGCCGCCGAAGGTCAATCGGCGCGGCTCTCCAAGATGGGCGGCGCCGACTGGGCGCGCACCAAATCGCGCGTCTCCGAATCGCTGGCAAAAATCGCCGACGGCCTCGTCAAACTCTACGCCGAACGCGAGCTGGCCAAGGGCTTTGCGTTTTCGGCCGACTCGACGTGGCAAGCCGAGATGGAAGAGGCCTTCCCGTACGACCCCACCGTGGATCAGCAGTCGGCCATCGTCGCCACGAAAGCCGACATGGAACGTCCGCGTCCGATGGACCGCCTCGTCTGCGGCGACGTCGGCTACGGAAAGACCGAGGTCGCGATGCGCGCGGCGTTCAAGGCCATCGCCGACAAGAAACAAGTCGCGGTTCTCGTGCCGACCACGCTGCTCGCCGCTCAGCACGGCCGCACCTTCGAGGCACGTTTTGCCGGCTTTCCGGTCCGCATCGAGCAGCTCTCGCGCTACAAAACGAAAGCGGAGCAGCGGAAGATCCTCAAAGATCTTGCCGAGGGGCGCGTGGACGTCGTCATCGGCACGCACCGCCTCTTGCAAAAAGACGTCGCCTTCGCCGACCTCGGACTCATCGTCGTGGACGAGGAGCAGCGCTTCGGCGTCATGCACAAAGAACGGCTCAAGGAATACCGTGCCAGCGTCGACGTCCTGACGCTATCGGCAACGCCGATTCCGCGAACCCTCCACATGTCGCTGCTGGGCGTGCGCGATCTCTCGCTCATCCAGACGGCGCCCAAGAACCGGATGTCGATCAAGACCGTGGTCGTTCCGATGAGCGACGCCATCGTGCAGCACGCGATCGCCGCCGAACTCGACCGCGGCGGCCAGATCTACTATCTCCACAACCGGATCGAATCGATCTTCGCCGTTCGCAACGCGCTCGCCAAGCTCGTTCCGAACGCGCGCATCGAAGTCGGGCACGGCCAGATGAGCGAATCGGAGATCGAACCGATCATGCAGCGCTTCATCGAAGGCGAATCCGACATTCTCGTCGCCACGACGATCATCGAGAACGGAATCGACATCCCGAACGTCAATACCATGATCGTCAACGACGCCGACAAATTCGGCTTGGCGCAACTCTACCAGTTGCGGGGCCGCGTCGGACGTTCGAACCATCAAGCCTACTGCTATCTGCTCTACCAGGGCCACAAGGCGCTCAGCGAGGACGCGAAAGCGCGCCTGGAAGCGATACGCGAGTTCACCCATCTGGGCTCGGGTCTGCAGATCGCCATGCGCGATCTCGAGATTCGCGGCGCGGGTAACCTGCTCGGCGCCGCGCAGTCCGGGTTCATCGCGTCGGTCGGCTTCGATACGTATTGTCAATTGCTGGCCGAAGCCATCGCGGAGCGCCGCGGCATCAGTGCGACGCTCGAGGAACGCGCCGAAGCGGTAATCGACGTGAAGATCAGCGCCTTCGTCCCGAGCGACTATATCCCGCAAGTCTCGCAGAAGATCGCCGTCTATCAGCAGCTGGCTCGAGCGCGCACCGAGGAGGACGTCGAGGACGTAGCGGCCGGCGTTCGCGACCGCTTCGGGCCGTTTCCGGCGCCGCTGGAGAATCTGGTCGCGCTCACCAAACTGCGCGCCATCGCCTTACGCAAGCGCATCACGCGCGTCGTCGTCGACGAAAGCCGCCTTACGCTCGGCGTCGGCAGCGGATTTTCCCTGGACCCGGCGATGCTGCCGAAGTTCCAGGCGCTCACCAAGAACCGGTTCCGCTTCTCCGACGGCAAGATTCTCGTGGATTTGCCGCCCGCACGCGGAAAAGAACCCGCCGAAACCACCTGGATGCCCCTCCTGCGCAACCTGCTCGAAGCGATGTAAGGCCGGGGGGTGCCGCGGGCTTGCCCGCCCCGGTCGTCCTCGAAGGAGCCTGTTTTTAAAGGGCGCGGGCCGGTCCCGGCGCGAATCTGCCAGGCGATGCGGAGCCCTGGGCTCCGCTTTATCACGTTTTTTTACCCCCATCCTCGAGTGGAGCCCACATGTCCAAATCCCACCGCCTCGTCGCGGGCATCTTTACCCTGGTACTCGGCGCGTCGCTCGCCGCATGCTCCGGCGGCGCCGGCAGCGGCGGCGCCGTAGCCACCGTCAACGGCGACCCGATCAGCCAAGCCGATTTCGACGCCAAGCTCCAGAGCAGCCCGATGGCGCGCCAGGTTCTGCAGCAGATGGTGCAAGAGAAGCTCATCGAGCAGTACGCGGCCAAGAACAACATCGTCGTAACCAGTGCCGACGTCGCGGCGAAGGAAGACACGATCAAGGCGAACTTCCCCGCCGGATCGTGGGACCAGATGCTCAAGGCGCGCGGCCTGACCGAGAACGACGTTCAGTCGGCGTTGCGCACCCAGATCATCATCGACCGCGCCGTCGGAAAGAACGTGAACGTCACCGAAGCGCAGATCGACGAATTCTTCAACAAGAACCACGCCGGATTCGACACGCCGGCGAAGGTCTGCGCCCGCCACATTCTGGTTCCGGATCTCGCCACCGCGCAAAAGGTCGAGGCGGCGCTCAAATCCGGACAGAAGTTCGAAGCGGTTGCCGCGCAGTACTCCACCGATCCGGGAACCAAAGCCAAAGGCGGCGACCTCGGTTGCTTCGGACGCGGACAGATGGTGCCGGCGTTCGATCAGGCGGCGTTCGCGCTCACGCCCGGCGAGATCAGCCCGCCGGTGAGATCGCCGTACGGCTATCACGTGATCCAGGTCGAGAGCCGCACGCCGGCGCAGAAGGCCACGCTTGCCAGCGCGCACGCGAAGATCGCCGACGAATTGCGCCAGCAACAAGAAGGCCCGCTCGTGCAGCCGTTCTTGCAGAGCTTGATGCAAAGCGCCAAGATCCAAACGAACGACCCGCAGTTCGCGGGACTCTTCGCGGCGGGCCAGCCGGGCGCCGCACCGCAACAGTAACGGCCGCCTCACATCAGGGCACCGCGAGGGCCTCGGACGACGTCCGGGGCCCTTTCCATTCGCCCGCGGGGTCTGCCCGGCTGCCAGAGAATCAGCGCGCAAGATGCTCGTGAAGATCATTGGCCTGGGCCCCGGTGACCCGTCGCTGCTGACGCTGGGAAGCCTCGACGCGCTCCGCTCGGCGGGGCGCGCGGTCGCTCTGCTCGCGCCGCCCGAGCTCACGACCTATTTAGAGGAGCAAGGCGTCACGATCAGGCGCGATCTCGTCCGGGACGCCGGCTTGTTCGTTCGCGGCGGGTCCGACGAGCTCGACTATTTTATGGACCGCATGGGCGAGAACGACGCGGAACTCGCGCTCGGCGTCCTCGGGACGCCGCTCGGCGATTTTCCCGGACTGCCGATGCTGCTGCGAGCGCTGGAAGCGCGCGGCGTCGAGACGAGCATCGTTCCCGGCATGCCGCGATCCGCACTCTCGGCGCCGATTTCCGTTCCGCTCGTTCCGCTGCCGCCGCAATCGTCCCATTACTCGTGGGCCGACCTCATCGAAATCATGGCGCGCTTGC
This sequence comes from Vulcanimicrobiota bacterium, assembly GCA_003155175.1. Classification (GTDB taxonomy): domain Bacteria; phylum Vulcanimicrobiota; class Vulcanimicrobiia; order Vulcanimicrobiales; family Vulcanimicrobiaceae; genus Hemerobacter; species Hemerobacter limicola. Next base: position 33,786 of record PMFP01000085.1, on the reverse strand, counting down.
GGCTGGGCTGTCCCTGGGATCGCGAACAAACCCATCGCACGCTCGTCCCGTACCTCATCGAAGAGACGTTCGAAGTCGTCGAGGCCATCGAAGCGCGCGACCTCGATGCGCTCTGCGAGGAGCTCGGCGATCTGTTGCTGCAGATCGTGTTCCACGCGCAGCTCGCAACCGAAGTCGGGAGGTTCACGGTCGCCGACGTGGTGGACGCACTCGCCAACAAGATGGTTCGCCGCCATCCGCACGTCTTCAGCGACGCCGTCATCGAAGACGTGGATTCGCAGTGGAAGAGCTGGGAGACGCTAAAGGCCCAAGAAAAGACCGGCATCGCACGTAAGAGCCGGCTGGACGGAATCCCGAAGCACCTCGGCGCGCTGCAACGCGGGCAGCGCATGCAAGAGAAAGCCTCGCGCGTGGGTTTCGATTGGCCCGGCGTCGAGGGCATTCTCGAGAAACTCGTCGAGGAACTCGACGAGCTCGCACAGGCGCGCCGCCAGAAGCAAGACGACCCGCACGTACGCGAAGAGCTCGGCGACGTTTTCTTCACGCTGGTAAACCTCTCGCGCGCGCTCGGCATCGACGCAGAAACCGCCGTGCGCGAGGCGAACGAGAAATTCTACCGCCGCTTTCATTTCATGGAGGAGCGTGCCGCCGCGGACGGCAAAGCGCTCGCCGATCTTTCGCTGGAGGAACTCGAGGTATTGTGGCAACTCGCGAAGACGCAAGCAGCCTGATCCGGCTACGCATGAGCGCGCACGACGCGCACTACGGAGGAAACCTCGTCGACGGCGCCCGCCTGCTCGCGCTCTTCGGCGACGTGGCGACGGAGCTCTTGATCCGCATGGACGGAGACGAAGGCCTGTTCGTCGCCTACGACTCGGTCGAGTTTCTCGCCCCGGTCTACGCCGGCGACTACATCGAAGCCGAAGGCCGGATCGAAAGCGTCGGAAACACGTCGCGCCGCATGACGTTCGAAGCGCGAAAAGTGATCGCCGTGCGGACCGACGTCAGCGACAGCGCCGCCGACGTACTCGCGTCTCCGCTCGTCGTTTGCCGGGCGAGCGGCACGTGCGTGACGCCAAAAGAGAAAAAGCGGCTCTAACCTCGGCCCGCGACCGCGCTACACCAAACGCTCGTGGGTTTTCTTTTTCCACACCAGCGTGTAGTACGTGAACTGCGCGGTCAGGGCGGCGGCGAACGCGATCGGATAGCCCATCCAGACGCCCGCGAGGCCGAAGTGTTGCATGAGGATGTACGCGGCCGGGACTTCGACGAGCCAGATCGCGCCGATGCCGTTGAGCGTTGGAACGATCACGTCGCCGCTGGCACGCATGATGCCGCTAAGCACGGCGCTGTTTCCGAACAGCAGGTACGACCACATCGTAATCATCACGAGTTCGTGTGCCACTGCAAGCGTCGGAGCGTCGGTGATGAACCACCCGAGCACGTCGTTGGAGAACACGTACACGAGACCGATAAGCACCGAGCCGATGACGTAGTTCAAAGTGACGGCCGACCGAACGACGGCGCCCAGCATGTCCTCGCGCCGGGCGCCGATGGACTGCGCTCCGAAAATGGAGGCCGTAATGCCGATGGAAATGGCCGGGAACTGGACGTACGAGACGATCTGGTTCACGGCGCCGTACGCGGCCGTCGCGTGCGAGCCGAAGCGATTGACGAACGTGATGACCGCGATCTCGGAAAGCGAGACCATCACGACCTGAATGCCGGTCGGAATGCCGATGCGCACGACCTTGAGAAAGATGCCCCAATCCACGTTCACCATGTCCGCGATAAGCTCGCGGTCCACGCGGAGCGGGCTGCGCAGCACCTGAAGGTAGACGAGCAGCCCGGCGAACGCGATGAAGCTCGCGGCAAAATTGGCGACTGCGGCCGAGAGAACGCCGATTTTCGGCAGCCACAGCCAGCCGAAGATGAGCGCGGGCGTCAGGACTGCCGAAAGCGCCGTGCTGACGATCAGAAAGTAAAACGGCGTCCGCGAGTCGCCCGTACCGCGGATGACCGTCGTGTAGATCAGATACGGAAACAGAATGGGCAGCGAGAGCCAGACGATTCGCGAGTAGGCGGTCGCGTCGGTCAGGATGTCGGACGGCGTTCGGATGATCTCGAGGAGGTCGCGAGCGAACACGACGCCGAGAACGCACGTGAGGATGCTGAAGTAGAAACCCACGCCGATCGTCGTTCCCGCGATACGCTTGAGTTTGTGTTCGTCTCTCGCACCGTAGGCCTGCCCGATCAGCACGGTGCTCCCGCTCGAGATGCCGATCATAAACGAAACCAGAAAGAAGACGACCGGAAAGATCGACGATACCGCCGCCAAGGCGTGGACGCCGATGAAGCGCCCAAGGAAGATGCTGTTGAACGTACCCGACGCCGACTGCAGCAGGTTGCTGAGCATGAGCGGGACGAGAAACACCAGCATCGTCTGCCAGAGCGGACGTGACGTCGTGAAGATGTCGAAGCCCCGCGGAGCGGCGGCGGGAGACGGTGACTCCTCGGCCATGCGTCGTATCGTGCGCCGCCCAAACGGCCATCTCCCGCGGGGAGTGTGAGGCACCGGCGTGGTACTGGAGGATGCGTGCGCCTCGATAAATTCATGAAGGTAGCGCGGCTTTCGAAGCGCCGTTCCGAAGCTCACGAAGCTCTCGAGCACGGACGCGTGACCAAGGACGGTAAGCCCCTCAAGCCGGGCTACCAGGTCAAGCAGGGTGACGTGCTCGAGATTCACTACGCGACGACGTTCGTCGTGCTCCGCGTGCTCGACGTGCCGCTCCGCGTGACTCCGTCGGTGAAACCCGCCGGCCTCTACGAAATTCTCAACCGGCGCCGCGACGAGCCGTCCGATTGGATCTAACGTGAGCGCCGCTTCCATCTCGGCCGACACGAAAGACGCGCTCGCCCGCGACGTTCCGGAAGGCGAGCACTGTCGGAACGCGCTGCGCGCGGGCCTCGCGCTCTACGGCGCAAACCCCCGAAGCACGCATTTCATCACGCATCGCAACACCGTCGCCCGGCTCTTCTGGAGCCTGCTCGACGACCGCAAGACCCATCCGATCGAGCAGCGAGCGGCGACTCGCCTCCGGCGTCTTCCGACGTTTGCGATCGAACTGCCCGAGCCGCTGCGAACGGCGCCGAGAAAACCCGTTCGGAAGTGCGACCGCTTGATCGAGATCCGCGCCGCGTTTCTCGCGTGCGGTTCCGTCGCGGCCGGTACGCACGGATACCACCTCGAATTCGTGCTTCCCGGCGGCGAGACGGCCGAGCGTCTGGCGTGGATGCTGCGCAGCACCGGCCGCACGGCAAAGACGACGACGCGAAAGATGCGCCGGCTCTTGTACTACAAAGATTTCGACGCCATCGTGGACGTGCTCACCATGATCGGGGCGTTCGGCGCCGTGCTGCACCTCGAAGACGTGCGCGCCCTGCGCGAAACCAAGAACCGCATTCACCGGCTCGTCAACACCGAGGCGGCAAACCTCGAACGCGCCGCGCAAGCTGCCGCCGTCCAGTGCCGGCTCATCGAGTACGTCTCGAGCGCGTACGGACTCGCGCAGCTCTCGCCGGCGCTGCGCGAGATCGCGGAGCTGCGCCTCGCGCATCCCGACGAATCGCTCGCGGAACTGGGACGGCGCTGCAATCCCGCGATCGCCAAGCCGACGGTCGGGAGCCGCCTTGCGGCCCTCGGGCGTCTGGCGAGCAAACTACGGCAGGGGCAAGGCAAGCGCACCCGGTAACACCTCGGCATGCTCATCGGGATTAACGGCTTCGGCCGCATAGGACGAAACTTCGCAAAGGCGCTCGCCGAGCGCCATCCGGACATCCGCATCGCCGCGGTCAACGATCTGACGAGCGCGTCGCAGTGCGCGCACATGTTCAAGTACGACAGCAACTACGGTCCCTACGAGGGCCACGTTTCGGCCAGCGGCGACACGCTGACCGTGGACGGTCGCGAGATCAAGGTTCTGGCCGAACGCGACCCCGCCAAGCTGCCGTGGAAGGCGCTCGGCGTGGACGTGGTCATCGAGTCCACCGGACTCTTCACCGACGCCGAGAAAGCGCGCGCGCACATCGACGGCGGGGGAGCGAAGAAAGTCCTGATCTCGGCGCCGGCTAAGGGCGAGGACGTGACGCTCGTGCTCGGCGTGAACGAAGGCAGCTACGATCCCGCCAAGCATCACGTGATTTCGAACGCGTCGTGCACGACGAACTGCTTGGCGACGGCCGTCAGCCCGATCGTCGAGAAGCTCGGCTGGGTCAAGGGCTTCATGTGCACGATTCACTCCTACACCAACGACCAAGTCGTGCTCGACGCCCCGCACAAGGATCTCCGTCGCGGACGCAACGCCGCGACGAACATCATTCCGACGTCCACGGGCGCGGCCAAAGCGCTCTACCTGACGATCCCCGAGATCGAAGGCACGTTCGACGGCTTCGCGCTGCGCGTTCCGACGCCGACGGTATCGATGGTCTACCTCGTCGCCCAAGTCAAGAAGGCGACGACCAAAGAGGAACTCAACGCCATCTTGCGCGCGGCCGCCGACGGACCGATGCGCGAGTACGTGCGCTTCACCGACGAAGAACTCGTGTCGAGCGACTTCAAGCGGGATCCGCACAGTTCGATCGTCGACGGCAAGCTCACCAACGCTAACGGCGATCTGATTCAAATCGGCGTGTGGTACGACAACGAGTGGGGCTACTCGTGCCGCCTCGCCGACCTGACGGCGATGGTTCTCAAGACCCTTCCCGCTTCCTAAGTCGCGCGCGGCGTGAGTTTTCGTAAGATCGGCGACCTCGACGTGCGCGGCAAGCGCGTCCTGGTTCGCGAGGACCTCAACGTCCCGATGAAAGACGGCGCCGTCGCGGACTTTACCCGCGTGGATGCCGCGATCAAGACGATCGCCGACTTGCACGAGCGCGGCGCGCGGACTATCGTGGTATCCCATCTGGGGCGCCCCGACGGCGTTCGCAACGCGAAGTACTCGTTGCGCCCGGTCGCCGCCGCGCTCGCCGAGCGTCTCGGCATCGGCGTGGCGTTTTCGGACGAGACGGTCGGCCCCGCCGCCGAAGCCGCGGTCGCATCGCTGCGCGACGGCGACGTGCTGCTGCTCGAGAACGTTCGCTTCCATCCCGGCGAAGAGACCAACGATCCGGCCTTTGCCGCGCAGCTCGCGTCGCTTGCCGATCTCTACGTCAACGACGCGTTCGGAACGGCGCACCGCGCGCACGCCTCCACCGTCGGCGTCGCGCACCTGCTGCCGAACGCCGCGGGATATCTGATGGAAGACGAGCTGGCTTCGCTCGCGAGCCTGACCGACAACCCGGCTAAGCCGTTCGTCTGCGCGATCGGCGGCGCCAAAGTCAAAGACAAGGTCGGAGTCTTCACGCATCTCCTCGATCGCGTCGACGCGTTTTGCATCGGCGGCGGCATGGCCAACACGTTCTTAGCCGCCAAAGGCGTCAACGTGGGAAACTCGTTGCGCGACGACGATCTCGATCCGGCCAAGGCGATCGTCGGACTGGCTCGGGCGCGCGGGGTCGCGCTCCACTTGCCGGTAGACGCGGTCGTCTCGATTTCGTTCAACGCCGACGGCGAGGCGCACACGGTCCCGATCGACGCCGTCGGGTCGGAAATGATTCTGGACATCGGCCCCAAGACCGCGGCGGCGTACGCCGGCGCGATCGAGGGCGCGAAGACGATCGTCTTCAACGGACCCATGGGCGTGTACGAAAAGCCGGCCTACCAGCGAGGCACGCGCGTCGTCGGGGAGGCCATCGCCGAGGCGACCTCACGCGGCGCCGTCAGCGTCGTCGGCGGTGGAGACGCAGCGGCGGCCGCGCACGCGCTCGGATTTGCCGACCGCATGACGCACGTTTCGACCGGAGGCGGCGCGACGCTGGAGTTCCTGGAGGGGAAAGTGCTGCCCGGAGTCGCCGCGCTCAGCCGCGACCCGTGATGCGAACCGTCGTCGCGGGCAACTGGAAGATGAACGAAACGGCCGGACAGGCGTCCGAACTGGTCGCGGCGTTCGCCCCGCGAGTGGGCGAGGTCTTAGCCGGCGCCAACGGCGGCATCGACGTCGTCGTCGCGCCGCCGTTTACGGCCCTGGCCGCGGTCGCGCCCGCGCTCGCGCGGACCGGCCGCGTGGCGCTCGGCGCGCAGAACATGCATTGGGACCTGTCCGGGGCGTTCACCGGAGAGATCTCCGCGCCGATGCTGCTCGATCTCGGCGTCACGTACGTGATCCTCGGACACTCCGAGCGTCGCCAGTACTTCGGCGAGACGGACGAGGCGGTCAATCGCAAAGTCAAGACCGCGCTCGCGCAAGGATTGCATCCGATCGTGGCCGTCGGAGAGACGCTCGGCGAGCGCGAGGACGGGCGCACGCGCGACCGCGTCGTCACGCAGACGCGCGCCGCGCTCGACGGATTGAACGAGGACGAGATCGCGCGTTTGATTCTCGCCTACGAACCCATTTGGGCGATCGGCACGGGCAAGAACTGCGACGCTGCCGAGGCGGACGGCGTCATGGCCGGGATTCGCGCTTGTCACGGCGCTTTGCGCGACGTGCCGATTCTCTACGGCGGCAGCGTGAAGCCGGATAATTTCGCGGCATATCTCGCGCAGCCGAACGTCGACGGCGGACTCATCGGCGGCGCGTCGCTCGACGCGAACGCCTTCGTCGAGCTCGTTCGTCTGGCCGCAGCCGCCGCATCCGGATGACCTACCGGCCCGTCGTCCTCGCGGTGCTCGACGGATGGGGATGCAGCGACAGCGATTACGGCAACGCGATCGCCGCGGCAAAACTTCCGCACTGGAACGGCTTCTTCTCCGCATACCCGTGGACCACGCTGTCGGCCTCGGGAGAGGACGTCGGCCTGCCCAAAGGCATCATGGGGAACAGCGAAGTCGGCCACACGAACTTGGGAAGCGGCCGCGTCGTTCAGCAAGGCGTGGTCGTCATCGACGCCGACATCGCTGCGGGCGCCTTTGCCGAGAATCCGGCACTCGCGCTGTGCGTGGACCACGTCCGCGAGACGGGAGGCACGCTGCACTTCATGGGCTTGCTCTCCGACGGGCAAGTCCACAGCTCGCTGGAGCATCTTTTCGCGCTCGTGGACGCCGCGGTCCGCGCCCACGTGCCGTTCGCCGTCGATTGTTTCCTCGACGGACGCGACACGCCGCCGCGCTCGGCGCACGCGTACGTCGCGGCGCTCGAAGCCAAACTCGCCGAGTCCGGACGCCCGGGAGCCATCTCCTCGGTAAGCGGCCGCTTCTACGCGATGGATCGGGACAAGCGTTGGGAACGGACCGAGTCGGCCTACCGGATGCTCGCGCTCGGCGAATCGCCACATCGCGCGGCGGACGCCCAAGCGGCCGTCCGCTCCGCATACGAGCGCGGCGAGAACGACGAATTCGTGCTGCCCACGATCGTCGGTGAGGCGCGGCCCGTGAGCGACGGCGATGCGTGCATCTTCTTTAACTTCCGTCCCGACCGCGCGCGGCAACTGACCAGCGCGTTCAACGTCGCGCGCGGCGATGCAACGGCCGAGTCGGTTGGGTTTTCCGTCACGCCGTGGCGCGACGGTATCTTTGCCACGATGACGAAGTACGACGAAACCTATCCCAACGCAGTTCTCTTCGGACCGCGGCCGCAATCCGACACGTTCGGCGAGGTCGTTTCGCTCGCCGGAATGCGGCAACTGCGTCTGGCCGAAACCGAGAAGTACGCGCACGTCACGTATTTCTTCAACGGCGGACGCGAAGACGTCTTCGCCGGCGAGGACCGCGAGTTGATCCCCTCGGATCGCAGCGTCGCCACGTACGATCTCGCGCCGCAAATGCGAGCGCGCGAAATCACCGACGTCGCCGTGCAGGCCATCGCCGGAGAGCGCTACGACGTCATCGTCATGAACTACGCCAACGCCGACATGGTCGGGCATACCGGGAAATGGGAGCCGACGATCGAGAGCGTCGAAGTTCTCGACGCCTGCCTGCAACGGCTCGCCGATGCCGTTCTAGCGGCGGGCGGATTGTTGGCGATTACCGCCGATCACGGCAACGCCGAAGAAAAACTCGACAAGGACGGCAGCGCGCTCACCGCGCACACGACCAATCCGGTGCCGTTGATTCTGATCGCGAACGGACTGACGGGCACGCTCGCCGGCGGCGGCAAGCTCGGCGACGTCGCACCGACGTTGCTGCGCATCATGGGCCTGCGCGTGCCGGAGGCGATGACCGGCCGGAATCTCTATGCGTAAGCCCCCGCGAAGCCATTTGCCCGCGCTCGATCGGCGGGGATCGCTTAGCGCGTCGCCGGACCGGCGCGACATAGGTCGCATCGCGCCGTGGATAAACAGGACCCGACCGGGGGCGATGGGAAGTCTTGGAGACCAGATTTTTCGCCCCCACACATACCCCATCATCACATTTTGCAATCATAGCCTTCTTCGGGAGCCTGCCTCAGCATGAGCGAAATTTGCATAATAGGCGCCGGTTACGTCGGTCTCGCTACTGCAGCTTGTCTGGCCGAGTTCGGGAACGACGTTGCCTGCGTCGACATCGACGAGACGAAGCTCTTGCAGCTCAAGGCGGGAGCCGTGCCCTTCTACGAGCCAGGCCTCAGCGAGATGATTTCGCGCAACGTGACCGGTGGTCGCTTACATTTTACGTCGCGGACCGAAGACGCCGTACGGAAGAGCACCGTCGTCTTCATCGCCGTTGGAACGCCTCAAGGCGAGGACGGGCATGCGGACTTAACCCAAGTGCGCGCGGCCGCGATGAATATCGCCCGCGCCCTCAACGGTCCCAAGGTCGTCGTCAATAAATCCACGTCTCCCGTTGAGACGGGGGATCTGATCGCCTCGATCATTCGCGAACATCGCGCCGAGCCTTACGAGGTCTCGGTCGTTTCGAATCCGGAATTCTTCCGCGAAGGTTCTGCCATTGCAGACTTCATGCATCCCGAGCGCATCATCATCGGCGTTTCGGACAAAGACTCCGCGGAGGTCATGCGAGACCTGTACTCGCCGATCAGCGCTCCGCTTCTGGTAACCGACGTCAAGACGGCCGAAATGATCAAGTATGCCGCCAACGCGTTTCTCGCCATGAAGATTTCCTTTGCCAACGAGATCGCCAGGATCTGCCACGAAGTCGGCGCGGAGTTCAAGGACGTGATCGTCGGCGTCGGCTCCGATACGAGAATCGGGCCGGAGTTCTTAAATGCCGGCCTCGGATTTGGCGGTTCGTGTTTCCCAAAAGACGTCATGGCGCTTCGCCGCGTTTCCGAAAAACATGGGCTGGAACCCGCTCTGCTCGGCGCGATCCTCGACGTCAACGAAACGCAGATCGAGTGGTCGCTCGACAGGATTAAGGAAGGGCTGGGGAACCTGAAGGGCGCTCGCGTGGGCGTCTTGGGACTCGCATTCAAGCCGGATACGGACGACGTTCGGGAATCGCCCGCGATCGCCTTAATCGAAAGGCTTCTGGACGAAGGCGCGACGGTCTCCGCGCACGATCCCGTCGCCGCGCAGTCGGCACAAAAGATCCTGGGCGAACGCATCACCTACGGCGCCACGACCGAGGACGTCGCGCGAGGTGCGGATGCCCTAGTCCTGGCAACCGATTGGAACGAATACAAGCAGCTCGATCTGGGACACCTTCGCCTACTCATGAAGGGCCGCGTACTCTTCGACGGCCGGAACGTCTACGATCCGCATAAGGCGCTGGCGGCGGGCTTTGCATACATCGGCGTCGGGCGTCTGGCGGCCGGCACGTTTTCTAAAGTCGCAAACGAATAATAGATGAAGGTTCTCATCACGGGAGCCGCCGGCTTCGTCGGCTCCCATCTGGTAGACGCGTATTTGTCCGACGGCTGCGACGTTCTCGGGATCGACAATTTTATTACCGGAGACATCTCGAACCTCCGGGATGCGAGAGAGAACCCGCGCTTCGCGTTCCGCGAGCTCGACGTCACGAAAATGGACGAGCGCTCGCTGGCGGATATCGCGGAGTCGTTCGGGACGCCCGATCTCATCCTGCATTTCGCCTCGCCGGCGAGCCCAATTGACTACGCTCAGCGCCCACTCGAGACGATGCGAGTCAATAGCCTGGGGACGGAGAACTGCTGTCAGGCGGCGTTGGCGTGGGGGGCGCGACTTCTCCTCGCCTCGACCTCCGAGTGCTACGGCGACCCACTCGTGCATCCGCAGCCCGAGTCGTATTGGGGAAACGTGAACCCCGTGGGTCCACGCTCGTGTTACGACGAGTCCAAACGATATGCCGAAGCCTTCGTGACGACGTTCACCAACGTTCACGGGATAGACTCGCGCATCATTCGCATCTTTAACACCTACGGCCCTCGGATGAGGGTCGACGACGGACGCGTCGTGCCGAACTTCGTCGGACAAGCACTGCGGGGCGAACCTTTGACCGTCTACGGCGGCGGAATGCAAACCCGCTCTTTTTGCTACGTTAGCGACTTAGTCGACGGCATTCGCGCCTGCGCCGCTTCGGACGAAACCCGAGGCCGTATCGTCAATCTCGGGAACCCCGAGGAACGCACGATCCGTCAGTTTGCCGAGATCGTGTGCGAAATCGCCGGGGTGCCGCTCGACGTCGACGATGCTACGCCCATGCCGGTGGACGATCCGGGCCGCCGCTGTCCCGACATCTCGCGCGCGAAAGCATTGCTCGGGTGGTCGCCCAAAGTGGACATTCGCACGGGACTTCGAGCAACGTTATTGGATTTTTCCGCGCGCCTTACCGTCACCACACCATAGACGTACGCTTACGCTGAGGTTTCATGAAAGTTAACTTCGTCGACCTGCACAGGCAGCTTGCCACCATAGAACCGGACGTACGCGAAGCGATCGACCGGGTTCTTTCGCGCGGGGACTATATTCTCGGTCAGGACGTCAAAGCGTTCGAATCCGAGTTTGCAGCGTACTCCGGATCGCAGTTCTGCGTCGGGGTCGGATCCGGCACGGCGGCCATCGAGATGGGCCTTCGGGCGCTCGGTATCGGCGCCGGCGACGAAGTCATCATTCCGGCCAACACGTTCATCGCAAGCGCGCTGGGAATCTCGCAGGCCGGGGCGCGACCGGCGCTCGTTGACGTCGATCCGAAGACCGCGAACATCGACGTCTCGAAGATCGAGGCCGCGATCACTCCTTCCACCAAAGCCATCATGCCCGTGCATCTCTACGGATGCATGGCCGAGATGGACGAGATTTCCGAAATCGCCGACAGACACGGGTTGCTCGTAATCGAGGACGCCTGCCAGGCGCACGGCGCGGAGTACAAGGGACGGCGCGCCGGGAGCTTGGGCCGCGTCGCGGCGTTTAGTTTCTACCCCGGAAAGAACCTGGGCGCTTACGGCGACGGCGGCGCGATCACCACGAACGACAGGTCCGTCTACGAACGCCTGGTCCAGATGCGCGACTTCGGCCAGGTCAAGAAGTACGAGCACCTCTTCAAGGGCACGAACAGCCGCCTCGACACGATTCAAGCAGCCGTTTTGCGCGTCAAACTCGGTCATCTGGACGACTGGAACTCGGGGCGTCGCGAGGCCGCGGCGCTCTACGACCGGATCTTCGCCGGGACGCCGGTAAAAACGCTGTCGTATCCCGCGCATCAGACGCCCGTCTATCATCTCTACGTCGTCCAGGTTCCCAATCGGGAAGCGACGATGGATGCGATGCGCAAGAGCGACATCGGGTTTGGAATTCACTATCCCATTCCAATCCACAAGCAGCCCGCGTACGCCGAACTGGCCCACCTTTCGGGGACGCTGCCGGTCACGGAAGAAGCCGCCGGCGCGATCGTCTCGCTCCCGATGTTCGGTGAAATTACCGAAGACGAAGTTCGCTTCGTCGCGGACGCCGTGCTGCAGAGCGTGGCGGGGGCGGTTGTGGCGTGACGAAGCCCGCGAACACCTTCGCCGTCGTCGGGTACGGATACTGGGGCCCGAACATCGTTCGAAACCTACACGCCATTCCCGATGCGACCGTAAAGTGGGTCTGCGATCTCGATAGCGGCCGCCACGCTGCGGTCGAGAAGGCCTTCCCGACCGTGAAGGCCACGTCCGATTTGCAGAGCGTCCTATCGGATCCGGACGTGGATGCAATCGTCGTTTGTACGCCGGTCCGAGCGCATCACGCGGTGGCGGTAGCCGCGCTCGAAGCCGGCAAGCACGTCTTCGTTGAAAAGCCGCTGGCGCGAACCGAACGGGAGTGCCGCGAGATCATCGAGCTCGCCCGAGCGAAAGGCCGCAAGCTCGCCGTGGGCCACACCTTCATCTATTCCGGCGCGGTGCGTAAACTCAAGGATCTCCTGGACGAAGGCGTCGTCGGCCGTCCGCTCTACCTNNACCTCGACAGCGTGCGCACGAATCTAGGCCCGTACCGCGGCGACGTGAACGCGCTCTGGGATCTTGCGACTCACGACATCGCGATTTTCGACTACCTCACGAACGGCGCCCTGCCGACATCGGTTTCCGCGACCGGCAAGGCGGTCCTCGGCGACGTCGAGGACTTCGCGTACGTGTCGCTCCGTTACCCCGGCGGCCTCCCGGCGCACATCCACGTTAACTGGTTCGCCCCCGTCAAAACGCGCGAGATGCTCGTAGTCGGCGATAAGAAAATGGTCGTTTACGACGACAACGAAGCGACCGAGAAGATTCGCATTTACGACAAGGGCGGCGAGGCGACGCCCGCAGGCCTTAACGGCGAACGGCAGGTGCGGTTTCGGAGCAACGGCGCCGTGATTCCTAAATTGGACGGCACCGAACCGCTTTTTGCAGAACTCGCGGATTTCAACGCGGCGATTTTGACGAACGCCGAGCCGAAAAGCGACGGAGAAAGTGGACTGAGGATCGTGAAGGTCCTCGAAGCTGCGAGCCGCTCGCTCGCGGCTGCCGGAGAAGCCGTTACGATCGAGCCCGAAGCTCTCGCACGCGCGGCTTCGTAAGCCCCTATCTCGGGCCGGAGGGCCCGCATCCAGCCGCTACGAAAGGCGCCCCGTGCCTTCTGAAAAAAGGGATTCAGGACCAGCGATGGATTCCGCGAAGTCCCAACCCGCCGCCGACCGTCCATCGGATCGCGCCTGCGCGTCTCTTGGCGGCAAACTATCGATCGTAATTCCGGCCTTTAACGAAGCCGAACGCATCGAGGGCAGCCTTCGCGAAATGGTGGCGACGATCGACGGCTTCGGCATAGACTACGAACTCATCGTCGTAGACGACGGCAGCCCGGATTCGACGTTCGCAAGCGCGATGCGCGCGAAGTTCGATTTCCCGGATGTCGTAAGGGTCGTGCGCTACGATCGTAATAAAGGCAAGGGCAACGCCGTCATATGCGGCAGCCGCTACGCTCGCGGCGAGTACGTCGCGTTCATCGACGCGGATATGGATCTCCATCCGCGACAGCTTCCGAGACTGATCCGCGAGATGGTGGAGCGCGACGCCGACGTCGTCATCGGGTCGAAGTGGCATCCCGATTCGGTCATCACGTACACGCCGTTGCGCCGAACCTTCAGCGTCGGATACTATGCGATGGTTCGAGCGCTCTTCGATTTACCGGTTCGCGATACGCAGACCGGCATGAAAATCTTTCGAGCCGAAGTGCTGCATCGGGTCTTCCCGCGTATCTTGGCAAAGCGCTTCGCGTTCGACGTCGAAGTTCTAGCCAACGCTCATCGCCTCGGCTACACGATCGTCGAGGCTCCGATCGAGATGACGCCGCAGCGCCAATTGAATCGAGTGGGCTGGGGCGCCGTATTCGAAGTCTTCAAGGACACCCTGGCGATCTATTATCGAATGCACATTCTCCATTACTACGATCGGGACGTATCCGTCTTCCCGGCTACGACGGACGGCGACCACGAGGTCTTCGTTCCCGAGGGCGTAAGCCGGGGCGAGGTCGCTTCAACCGTCAGGTCGGCGAGCGCCGACGCGACGGGCTAGCCAAGGCGTGCAAGGCCATTTGACGGAGCAGCGTAGAAGCCAATGCAAAGCTAATGATTGGGTGATACGCCCAGGTAAGCTTCCGATCGCGCGCGAGGCCGTAAGCCGCAACCATCGCCGGGAATATTACCGAAACGGCGTAAAACGGCCAAACGTACGCGCGAACTTGGCGTTCGTCCCTTCGTCTGTCGATGCGCTTCCACGTGATGTGATCGCTGGATCGAAGACGCTCGGCAATGCGGGGACCCATCTTCGACAAGTAATCGCTCAAGCCGGCGACGCTATGGTGTTCGACCTGGGCTGCGGGCACGTAGGCGATATCGCCTCCACGTTCGACGATATCCAAGATCGGAGCGATGTCGTCTTCTTCGGTACCGGCCCGGCGAGGAAGCCCCGTTCGCAGCGCCATGGCTTGAGCGAGCGCCACGAGCGGACGCGGACGGTCTTTAAAATCGTAGATCACGTATTCGCCGGTGCTGCGCTTAACCGGATAGGCGCGCGCGAACGTGCTCGGATTCGCTGAAGCGCCGTAAACGAAGTGACTGAACGGGTCGGTGAAGTCGTTGAGGTATCGGGTCGTGATGCAGTCCTCGCCCGTATTGATGACGCGAGGCATCGCGGCGGCCACGTTGGCGTCCTCGAACGGCGCGACGATTTGGCGGACGAACCGTTCGTCGTGCAACACGTTATCCGCCGCCATAAACACCGCAACGTCGCCGGACGCTTGAGCGTATCCCAGCGCGAGACCGGGCTCGCATCGACGGAGCGGATTGTGAACGACGCGGCAGCCGGCCGATTCGGCGTATTCGATGGTCCCGTCGGTCGAGCCGCCGTCCGCAACGACGATCTCAATCGATTCCCCAGGATAGTCTTGCTTGCGAATGCTATCGACCGCTCTCGGAAGCCGGTCGATCTCGTTGAGGACGCCGATCAAGAAGGACACCTTCAGCATGCGCATCAGTTCAACGACGTTCCAATGGGGACCTAGACGCAATGCAGACGGAGAATCCGTCGCGCGGATCGCGCGTGCTGCTGATGCTGCTGCCCGGCCTCGGGGACGCGCTCTGTGCCAGCCCGATCGTGCGCGCGGCCGCCCAGGCCGGACTCACGATCGACGTGCTGACGATGCTCGGCCCCGTCACCGAATACGCTCGCGCGCTGGATGAAATCGATCGCGTGATCGAGCTTCCACTTCTCGAGCGGCCCGTTTCCGCGCTGCCCGGTCTATTGGAACTGCGGCGCGCCGGATACGCCGCCGCATTTCTTCCGTTTCCGGCAACGCGCTGGCAGTACAGCGCGGTCGCCGCGGCCGCCGGGGCCAAGCGGCTTTTTACCCACGACTACGGACATTCCGCCGGCGCGATTGCGAAGCTCGCGAACGCCACAATCGTGCCATTTGGCGGCGGACACCGCATCTTCGAAAATCGACGCCTGGCAAGCGCGGCCGGCCTGGCCGAATCGCCCGTCTCGTATCTCGTACCGAAGAGCTGGAGCGGCGAGCACGTCCCCGGTCTTCTCGGCATGCATCCCGGCACGATGAAATACAAAGGCAACGACGCGAAGCGCCTGCCGCTCGATCGCTTCATCGAAGCGCTGAAAAACGAGATGCGGAAAGGTCGCCGCATTCGTCTTTTCGCCGGACCGTATGAAGACGAAGACCTCACGCACATCCGCGCCGTGGTGGACTTGGCAAGCGTGGACGTCGTCCGGGCGCCGCTCGCGCAGGCCGCGCGGGCGCTTTCCGAATGCGAAGTCTTCGTCGCAAACGACAGCGGTTTCGCGCACCTTGGGGCGGCGCTCGGCGTAAAGACGATTACCATCTTCGGCATGACCGATCCGGCGCGCATCAATCCGATCGGGCCGTCGTTCGCGCTACGGCCGTCGACGTGCCCGCCATGTCACGACGAGGGTATGCGCGACTTCCGATGCGTCCTCGATATCGACTATCGCTGCATTCGTAAGGACGTCGGCGTGACGGACATTTCGTCCGCCGTCGACGCCGCGTTCACGCCGCAATTCGCGCCCACGCCGCCGCGCGAATCCGGGCCGTTCCGCCTCTACGGAACGCAGCACGCCGGCTGACGGCCGGGCGTTTCACTCGACGCGATAGCTGCCGCTGGCGTCGATCCCGACGCGCCGCGATCCGACCAAGATCGAACGCAACCGGTGATCCCAGAACGTGAGGGCGCGGATGACGACCGGCCGGAGCCGCGCGATCAGCGACCGCGCGCGCTGCGAAACCGAAAGCGCGTCGCGCACCCACTCCGGATGGCCGTGCGGCAGTGCCGGGGCGTCGAATCCGGCTTCCGGAACGGCCGGCACGGCGATCGGATCGGCGCGGTTCTCGCCCGGCGTCGGGACCCACGCGTCGCGCCGCTCTTCGACGGGCTCAAGGCGTCGCAGCAACGACGTTCTTTCTCAGACGCTTCAGCGCGGCGAGGTGAAGCTGCGATGCACGCTGCGGCGACACCATCATGCGCTCGCCGATTTCGCGCAAAGGGCGCTCCGCATAGTAGTGCAGATAGACGAGGTGGCGTTGGCGCTCCGGAAGGTTGCCGATCTCGGCACGCAATCCGTCGCGCTCGCCGGTCTCCGCGACGATCGCGCACGGATCGCCGCTCCAATCCGCCACGACGCTCTCGCCCGGCGGAAGCGCGGCGTCGAGCGAAAGCGGCTGTCCGCGATAAACCGCGACGGCGGCGCGCGCCGCCGACGGATTGTTCCGGAGCATCTGCCCGAGACTCGGCGTTTCGCCCGTTTCCATCGCGGCGGCGTAGCGGCGGTTCTGCACCTCGCGGACCGCGCGACGCGCGCGTTCGGGAACCGGGTCCATTCGCCGCATGCCGTTGAGGATCGCGCCCGCAATCACGTGGCGCGCGTACGTTTCGATGGTCGGGCCCCGCGCCGGATCGAACGAATCCACGGCACGAATGAGGCCGACGCTGCCGTCGCCGACCAAGTCGTCGAAATCGGCATTGGGAACCACGCGCTTCACGCGCCGGGCGATCTTCTTGACGAGCGGCAGAAGTCGCCGCACGACCGCTTCGCGCTCGCCGTTCGGGTCAACGGCCGCCGTCATGCGACACCTCGAATCGGCCGGCAAGCAGCCGCGCGAAGCCATCGTCGGCGGCGGCGACCCGCTCCGCCAGAATCCAGGCGCCGTAGCCGCCCAGCGGCGAGGCATCGCCGCCGAACGCGGGCGCGAGCATCGGCGCGAGCAACAACGCCTCGAACTGCGCGCTAACCACGGCTCAGGTTGTCCGCGATGCGCAGCATCTCGTCGGCGGCCTGCACGCCCTTCGCGTTCGCTTCGTACGCGCGTTGCGCGGTGAGAATCTGCATCATCGCCTCGACGATGGAGACGTTGGACTGTTCGAGCTGGCCGAAACGAACGCGCGGACCATTCTCCTCGTTGGGCGCGACGAGCCGGGCCGGCCCCGACTGCGGCGTCTGCGCGAAAAGCGTGTTGCCGATCGCTCGCAACCGTTCCGGGGCGGGAAATTCCGCCAGGCGCAGGTGCGCGACGACGCGCGTGCCGCCCGGAGACGTGACCGAAACGCTTCCGTCGCCAGAGACGCTCGCCGAGAGCGCGTCGGCGCTTAAGCGCACCCCCGAAAGGCGCCACCCTTGCGCGTTGCGCAGCGTTCCGTCGGCGCAGCGCGAGAAGGAGCCGTCGCGCGAATACGCGCGGCCCCCTCGTCCGTCGTCGAGCGAAAAGAATCCGGGGCCGTCGATCGCTACGTCGAACGGCCCACCGCTCTTCATCAACTTGCCCTGCGTGAACACGATATGCTCGCCGAGCGAGACGGTTCCCAGTCCCGGACCGCCGGCACCGCCGATCTCGGCAAACGTTGCAGTCGCGCCCTTGAAACCGGCGACGTCCGCGTTTGCCAGGTTGTCGGAGATGACGTCCAAGTTGGTTTGCGCGGCGGCCATGCCCGTCGCGGCAGCATACAGTGCGCGATTCACGATCGCTCCTCTCTTCCGTTACTTCAGTGCGGCGACGTCGCCGGCGGCCTTGCGCGATGCCGCGTCGATCGTCGCAACGACTTTTTCGGCCGACTCAAAGCTGCGCTGCGCGGCCATCACGTCGACCATCTCGGTGACCGCATCGGTGTTCGCGGTCTCCAGGAAGCCGGTGCGCAAGGCGCTTGCGGACGGCAACGCGATGGAATCGACGACGCGTCCCGCTACCACGACGGCACCGCGTTCGTCCACGCTCGCGCCGGCGGGAACGATCAGATCGCCATGCCGGCCTTGGAGCGCGCGCCCCGCGTCGTCGCGCAGACGGCCGTCCCGGTCGCGCACGAACGCGCCGTCCCGCGTCGGGCGGATCGAAGAGCCGTCGCGCACGCGAAACCAGCCGTCGCCGGCGATGGCAAAGTCGAAGTCCCGTCCGGTGCGGCGCAGCGCGCCCTGCGCGGTCGCCACGAGCGGATCGACCTCGACGCCGGAAGCCGTCAGGCGGCCGCGAGCGACGTGCTTGCGAAAGCCGTCGGTGGAGACGTTGGCGAGGTTGGCGGTTGCGATTTCCAAGCGCGTTCGCGCGGCAACCATCGCGCTCGACGCCCATGCGATTCCATCCATGCAGGTCACGCTATCCGGTGCGCGTGGCCGGGGCGTGTCCGGCGGATTTGGAGCAGATGTCGGGAATGACTGCCTGCCTGCGCGCCTGCAGGCGAGGCCGGACCCCCAGATCCGGCTTTCCTAGGAGGAGCTAACCCACTATTTAGGATAGCCTAAGGTTCTCATGTCCCTCCTCGAGCGTCCCACGACCACCCCCGAAGCGGCCGCGCCGCGGACGGATGCCCTGCGACGACGCCTGATCCGCTTCCTCGCCGTGCTCGGACCAGGTCTGGTCGTCATGTTCGCCGACACCGAGGCGGGCAGCATCACGACGGCGTCCACGTCGGGGGCGCAGTTCGGCTTCAAGCTGGTGCTGCTCCAGTTGCTCCTGATCGTGCCGCTCTTCGTCGTGCAAGAGATGACGGTGCGCCTGGGGACGGTCACGGGCAAGGGGCACGCCCGGCTCATTCGCGAGAATTACGGCATGGGGTGGGCGTGGGTCTCGCTCGGCACCATGCTCGTCACCAACATCGCCGCGCTCGTGACCGAGTTCGCCGGCGTCTCGGGCGCCGCACAGATCTTCGGGCTTCCTCCGGTGCCGCTGGTCGTCGCGGCCGCCGCACTTCTCGGCCTGGTGATCTTAACGGCCTCGTACAAGCGCGCCGAGCGGTTTGCGCTCGGACTCTGCCTGCTGGTGCTGTTGTTCATCCCGGCGGCCTTCGCGGCGCACCCGTCCATGCAGGGCGTGATCAGCCAGGGGATCTTCGGAAACCAGCCGCTCGGGAATCAGGCCTACCTGCTGCTCATCGCCTCGAACATCGGCGCGGTCATCATGCCGTGGATGATCTTCTATCAGCAGAGCGCGGTCGTGGACAAGGGTCTGACCGAGAAGGACATCGGCTACGCGCGCGTCGACACCGCGATCGGCTCGGTGATGACGCAGGCCATCATGATCGCGATCATCATCACCACCGGCGCAACGCTCTACGTGCACCACATCCAGGTCAACAGCGCCGCGGAGGCGGCCCTTGCCTTGCAGCCGCTTGCCGGCCATTTCGCCGGCGTGGCCTTCGGCGCGGGGCTGATCGGCGCGTCCATGCTCGGCGCGTTCGTGGTCGCGCTCGCAACCGCGTGGGCCTTCGGCGAAGCGTTCGGCTGGCGCTGCTCGCTCAATGACGGTCTGCGCGCGCCGCGATTCGTCGCGCTATACTTAGGATGCGTCGTGGTGGCGGCGGCCGTGGTCCTCATACCTGGGCTGCCGCTCATCAAGATGACCATCTACGTCGAAGCGTTCAACGGATTCGTCTTGCCGATCGTGCTCGGGTTCTTGCTCGTCTTGGTCAACGATCCCCGAATTCTGGGAGAGCGCCGCAACAANNCGCGCGCGAGGCTGCCGCCGCAAGATTCCGATAGCGTGCGCCGCGTTCGGGCGTTACGCTAGGAACATGAAAGCCACGGTGCGCGGGGTTACGCTGCGCTACGAAGCCATTCCATCGGAGATCGCCCGGGAGGCTCGCGAGACGTTGCGAGACCGGTTCGGCCACGCGCTCTCGGTCGTCTCGACGCAAGCGCCGTGCCGGAACTGCCTGCGGATCTCGCGCGAACCGGAGGATCTCATC
Source organism: Vulcanimicrobiota bacterium (assembly GCA_003155175.1). Taxonomy (GTDB): domain Bacteria; phylum Vulcanimicrobiota; class Vulcanimicrobiia; order Vulcanimicrobiales; family Vulcanimicrobiaceae; genus Hemerobacter; species Hemerobacter limicola. The sequence goes on along the minus strand of PMFP01000085.1, from coordinate 13,622 downwards.
CTGCTTTCGTACCGGCCGCTCGAAGACGCCGGGCCGTACGCTGAAGTCGGGCCGATCTTCATCCACGCCGCCGCGTGCGACCGCTACGACAACGTCGAAGCGTTCCCGCCGGACTTCGCGGATCGGCCGCTGGTGTTACGCGCGTACGATCGCGCGGGAGCGATTTTCGATGCGACGGTCGCGGAGCCGGGGTCGGCTCCGGCCGTCGCATCGAAGTTTCTCGAGGACGAGCGCGTCGCGCAAGTCCACGCGCGTCACGTGTCCTACACGTGTTACGACTTCAGGATCGTGCGCGGTTACTGAGTGATGTGGCGGTGAACCTGATGGAGCGCCGGGTTCACCCACTTGGTTCCGTCCGCGAAGTGAATGCGCAGCGGAACGCACTGGACGATCGAGGTTTGCAGCGGAAACACGTTGTTGCTCAGGCCGAAGCGATGCTTGATCTCGGCTCCGGGTGAGAACGTGCCGACGTCGCGCACTTCGGCGACGAGTTGGCCGCGTGCGACCAGTCCGAATTCGATCGACGACATAACCTTCTCCGTTGCGTTGCTGTAGTCGATGCTCAGCGTCGGATTGGTCGTCACCGGCGGCTGGTAGAATCGCGCGCCGTACGCGTCGCCCCAGTAATACGGATACGCCGGATAAAACCCGGGCGTGTATCCAACGTACATCGGAGCGTAAACCTGGCCCTGTTGGGGATGGCAGGTCGTGACGTGCAGGGGGTGAGTGATCGTCTGCGTTGGGTTGGTCATCATCATGGGCGCGGCCGACGAAGCGGGGGCCATCGACGCCATCGGCGCCGTCGTCTGAGCCGTTGCGATCGCGGGGACGGCTGCAAGCGGCAGCAGCCAGGCCATCGCAGCCAGGGAGATTCGAGTCTTCATGCGGTTCCTCATATTCTCAAAATGGGTCTCGGGTTCAACGGGAACGCACGTCTAACCGGGCGTCCAGTTGCGCTGCGAGCTTCTTCGGCGCGACGGCTCGATAGCTCTCTTCGAGCCACTCGCGCAGAACCTCGATAGGCGGCACGCCCCGATCGAGCGGAATGGTCACCCAGCCCGATCTGCCGAGGCCATAACCGGTAGGCTCGGAACCCGGAACGCCGAGCGCGGCATCCCGCGACATCGGCAGTTTCACGGTCAGGCGTTGCGCCCGCGACGCGTCGGGCGTAAAGAACGCGAAGATCTTCTTGCCGACCTTCGCGACGGATTCTCCCCACGGCGTGTCTTCGCGAGCCCCGGGAAACGCGAACGCATACTCGCGCAGCGCGTTGCGGATGCGCCAGGCCGGCGCGGCCAACGCCTATCCCCAGACGACGACGCTGCCCGCCGTCACGAGTCCCCCGCCAAAGCCCATCACCAGGATCTTGTCGCCGGGCTTCACGCGTCCGTCGCGCACCGCGGTCACGAGGGCGAGCGGGATGCTGACGGCCGACGTATTGCCGTACTCCTCGACGCTGAGCAGCGTCCGCTCGAGCGGAAACCCAAGACGCTTGTCCAGCGCTTCGATCATGCGCAAGTTCGCGCTATGCGGTGCGAACCAGTCGATGTCGTCGAGCGTCATGCCGGCGCGTTCGAGAATGCGGGCCACCATCGCGGGGATATTCTCCATGACCCATCGGTAGACGTCGCGTCCGTCCTGGTGCAGAAACCGCGAGTCGGCCTCCTTGCCGTTGATCTCCTTTCGCATGTTGACGCGGTAGAGGAACCTTCCGCCCGTCCCGTCGCTGCCGGCATCCATGCCGAAGATCTTGGGCTGCTCGCTGTACGCGACGATCGCGGCGCCGCCGCCGTCGCCGAAGAGCACGGCGGTCGAGCGATCGGTATAGTCGACCGAGCGCGTCAACGCGTCGGCCGCGACGACCAACACGCGCTCGGCTTGGCGCGACGCGATGAGCGCACTCGCGAGGTTGATGCCGTACGCAAATCCGGCGCACGCGGTGCTGATATCCATGGCGCCGACCGTCTTGGGCAGGTCGTAGTGCGCTTGCAGCATGGCCGAGAGACTCGGGTAGAAGTAGTCCGACGTGCTCGAGGCCACGATGATGAACTGCACGTCCGCGAGCCGGACGTCCGGATAATGGGCGAGCAAATCGTCGACCGCCGCGAACGCAAGATCGCTGGCGTGCTGATCGTCGGCGACGATGTGGCGCCTGCGGATTCCCGTCCGCTTCACGATCCACTCGTCGCTCGTCTCCATCATCTTCTCGAAATCGGCGTTCGCGAGAATGCGCTGCGGCGCGTACATGCCGATGGCGGCGATGTGCGCGGGGGCGGATACGATCGGTTGCACGATTACTCCAGTTGAGAAAGCACCGCGTCGGTGAACGCGGCCGTCGTGACGGCCTTCTCGCCGCGGGCCACCAGTTCCGCCGTCCGCGTTCCGCCGGCGTAGACGCGCTCGACCGCACGCTCGACGCGCGCGGCGTTCTCCTCGTCGTCGAGGGCGTGACGCAGCAAGAGCGCCGCCGAGAGGATCGAGGCCGTCGGGTTGGCCACGCCGCGGCCGGCGATGTCGGGCGCACTGCCCCCGATCGGTTCGAAGAGACCGAACTTGCCGTCCCGGCGCGTCCCCAGGCTCGCGCTCGGCAGCGTCCCGATCGATCCGGTCAGAATCGCCGCCTCGTCGGAGAGAATGTCGCCGAACATGTTCTCGGTCACGATCACGCAAAAATCGCGCGGCCGCCGCACCAATTGCATGGCCGCGTTGTCCACCAGCAAGTGATCCAGCTCCACGTCGGGATACTCGGCGGCAACGCGCGTGACCACGCGGCGCCACAGGCGCGAGGTCTCCAAGATGTTCTGCTTGTCCACCGAGGTTACGCGGCGGCGCCGGCCGCGCGCGATCTCGAAGGCGACGCGCGCGATGCGCTCGATCTCGGGCGCGCGATAGATCATCGTGTCCACGGCTTCCTCGATCCCGTCCACGACGCGCTGCTCCTTGGGCTTGCCGAAATAGATTCCGCCGGTCAGCTCCCGCACGACGACGAGGTCGAGCCCTCGCACCAGCTCGGGCTTTAGCGTCGAGGCGTCTTCCAGGCCCGGAAACACGCGCACCGGACGGACGTTGGCGAACAACTCGTAGTCGCGGCGCAGCAGAAACAAGGCGTATTCGGGACGCTCTTGCAGCGGCTTGCCGTCGTACGCGGGCAGCCCGACGCTACCGAACAGAATCGCGGCGGCGCGATCGCAGAGCGCGCGCGTCTCGTCGGGAAGCGCGGGTAGGCCGCGCGCGAGCGCGTCGCCGCCGACCGGCGCTTCAACGCACTCGACGTCGGGACGGACCTCGCGCAACACGGCAATGCCCGCGCGCGTGATCTCCGGTCCGATGCCGTCGCCCGGGAGCGCGGCGACGATCATTGGACGACGATGTGCGTCGTGTCTTCGGTCGGTGGCTGGTCGTCCTTACGAGCGCGGGGCGAAGACTGATGTCCGTTCTTCGCCTTGTGCGCGCCTTCGTCGGGAGCCGCTGCGGCGGGGACCGCAGCCGGCGGTGCAGGGCTCGCAACCGAGGCCGGCGCCGTTTCGCGGGGACGCTCGAGCGAGGCCTTGTCGAGCAGCGCGAGCTGCGTGGTGAGGAGATGGCGAAGCTCGCCCTTGGCGCGCTCGGCAGCTTCGTACGCCGACTGGTGTTCGCGCCTGACTTCCGCGATGGCGTCGTTGTAGGACGCAACTTCGCGTTCGGCGGCGAGGCGCGCGTGTTCGCGAATCAAGTCGGCTTCCTTGTGCGCCGACGCTTTGACTTCGTCGGCCGTGCGCTGGGCCAGGACCAGCGTGTTTTGCAAAGACTCTTCCATAGCTTTGAAATGACTGATGCGCTCTTTGAGATCGGAGATCTCCGCTTCGAGTGCGGCGTGCTGCTGCGCGTCGTCCTCCAGCGTCTCGATCACCTCGTCGAGAAATTGATCGACGTCCGCCCGGTCGTAGCCCTGCAGCGCTCGCTTGAACTCGCGATGCTGGATGTCTACCGGCGTAATTCTCTGCATGGACTATCCCCTATTCGTCATGAAATCGAGCGAACCGTCGGCCGTCATGGAATCGCGCAGGCCTGCGGCGTTGACCACGATGCCGGCCGGCACGACCAAGTAGATCGCGTCGGCGAGTTTTTGAATCTTCCCGTCGAGCGTGTACGCGACGCCGGACGTGAAATCGACGACGCGTTGAAGCGTAGCGCGGTCGGCCGTTTGCAAGTTGACGATGACGACCTGACGGCGGCGCAACGCGTCGGCGATCTCGACGACGTCTTGAAAGCCGCGCGGCGAGTACACGCTCACTTCGGTTCCCGCGCGCTTGGACGAGTTCTGAGAGAATGGAACGACGCGCGAAGGAGAGCCGGATGGCGCCTCTTCGTACAGTTCGTCGTCGTCTTCTTCTTCTTGCAACGAAAAGAACGATCCGATTTTACTAAACATACCCATACGCTTTAGTCCCCCGTTCGCCTAGTCGCGGCGCCGCTCGCCGAAGAGGGCTGTCCCGATTCGGATCATCGTCGAACCGGCGCGAACCGCTTCGCGCCAATCGCCCGACATCCCGATTGAGAGCGTACTTCCACCTACACGGCCCAACGTCATGGCTGCCAGGCCAAACGCCTCGTCAAGAGCGTCGGGGACCGGGGCCGGGGCGCCGATGGGGCCGATCGCCATGACGCCTTCGAGCAGCAGTCCCGGCTCGCTCCGGATGGACTCCGCGAGCGCCTCGGCGCCGTCCGGAGGGCAGCCGAAGCGCTCCGACGGCGAGATATTGACCTGCAGCAAGACGCGCAGCCGCTTGCCCGCGTTTTCGGCCCCCCGGCCGAGCGCGCGGGCCGCCTCGACGCGGTCCACGCTCTGCACGACGTCGAAGACGCGCGCGATCGTATTGGCCTTGTTCGTCTGGACGTGGCCGATGAAGTGCGCGACGGGCGGCCGGGCGACCAACCGGTCCAGCACCTCGAACTTGGCCCGCGCCTCTTGAACGTAATTCTCGCCGAGATCGGCGAGGCCGGCCTCGACGGCCGCGACCATCGCTTCGACCGGCTGCTTCTTGGTCACGCCCACGATCGTGACAGCGCCCGGCGCCCGGCCGCAGGCCCGCAGCTCGGCCTCGAGATCCTCGCGAAGCCGGGCGAGCCGTTCTGCGATGTCCGCCTTCACGCGGCGGGGCTGGGTTCGGGCACGCCCGGCGCGACGTCGGTGTGCGCGTTATGGCGATTGCACCAAACGATCATCGCGATGCCGATCGCGATCATGGGGAGCGCGTGATGCCGTAGATCGTAAACCAGGTCCATGCGACGACGCCGTCTTTGGGTTTGCGCCCGTAAAGCCAGAGGAGAACGGGCAGCGTGAGCAGATCCAGCGCCGCTTCGTAGAGCTGCGCGGGATGCCGGTACGACGAGCCCCACGTCGCGACGTTGCCCGGGATCAGGCACCACGGGTGGTCGGGCGAGCAGACGTCGCCCCAGAGCTCGTCGTTGATGAAGTTCACGATGCGCGTGAGGGTGATGCCGATCGGCAGGAGGACGACGACCTCGTCGCCCAGCACGCTGAACTTCAGGCCGGGATGCTTGCGAACGAACAGCCACGTCGCGACGATGACGCCGACCAGGCCGCCGTGAAACGCCATGCCGCCGTTCCAGACGGCGATGAAATTGATCGGCTGCTGAAAATAAAACGATGCGTCGTGCTTGCTGATGATGTCGTTGATGACGAAGAACGTGCGTCCGCCGACGAGAACGCCGACCAGCGCGTAAAACAGGAAGTCCTGGATCTGCTCGGTCGTCAAGCCGAGCCGGCGGCGTCCGGCCGGCCGGTTCATCCATAGGAAGACGCATACGAACCCGATCAGGTACGAGATGCCGTACCAGTGGATGTTGATTGGACCCAGGTGTATCGCGACCGGGTCGACATTTGTCGGATATGTAAACCAATGCTGCATGAACTACAGGCTCTTAACTCGCTTCGTCTAAGGATTTCTCAACTGTGACCACGACGCCTCACGTAACCGTCGGCATCGCGTTCTTGGCGGGCCTCGTTTCCTTCGTTTCGCCTTGCGTACTTCCGCTCGTTCCGGCATATCTCTCTTTGCTGACCGGATCCAGCCTCGAGGAATTGCAGGCCGGCGAAGCCACGGCGGCCGCGCGCGCGAGCACGCTTTGGCATGCCCTCGCGTTCGTCTCCGGATTCACGATCGTCTTCGTGACGCTGGGCGTGAGCGCCAGCGTGCTCGGCGGCGTGCTGCACGCGCACCGCGTGCTGATCGCCCAGATCGGCGGCCTGGTCGTCGTCGTCCTGGGCCTGCACATGATGGGGCTGATCCGGCTTCCGATCTTGATGCGGGACGCGCGCGCGCACGTGGTCCACGAGCGCCGCACCTATTGGACGTCGGCGCTGGTCGGAATCGCGTTCGCCGCGGGCTGGTCCCCGTGCATCGGGCCGATCCTGGCCGCGATCCTCGCCATTGCATCGCAAGAGCGCAACACCGAAGCCGCCTTTTTCCTGCTATGCTACTCCCTAGGACTCGCGGTTCCGTTCCTTCTCGTCGCGGTCGCGCTCGAAGCGATGCTTCCGGCACTCGCGCGTATCCGCCCCTGGCTTCCCAAGATCGAGTTCGCCGCGGGCGCGTTTCTCGTCGTCGTCGGCCTCATTCTGGTCAACGATGCGTTCCTCTCAGTCGCAGGATGGTTCTATCAGTTTGTTCCGCAACCCACGATTTAACGAACTCTTCGTCGCGCTGGTCGCCATCGCGGCGCTCTGGCTCGATCAGTTCACCAAAGGCTTGGTGGTCGCGAACGCGCACGACGGCTCGTACGTCGTGATGGTCGTGCCGCACCTCTTGCGCTGGAACCTCACGCAGAACTACCACGGCGCGTTCGGCATGTTCGGCAGCAACAGTGTCCTGCTCATCGGGATGGCCCTGATCGTGCTGGTCGTCTTCTGGCTGAATTTTCGCACGGCGGCCAAACACTCGTTGCTGGTTCGGATCGCCTTCGGGCTGATCGTGGGCGGCGCCATCGGAAACATCGTTGATCGCCTCCGTCACGGCTACGTCATCGACTTCATCGACTTCTATCGCATTTGGCCGAACGTCTTCAACGTCGCCGACGCGTGCGTCACCGTCGGCGTCGCGCTGCTTCTGATTTCGAGTTTTGCGACACGACGTCACGCCTGAGGAAGTCGGCAAACGCGTCGACGTCACGGTAGCGCGCTTGTCTCGCGCGTCGCGGGCGCTCGTCGCGGACGCGATCAAACGCGGCGCCGTGCTCGTCAACGGCGAGCCGGCCAAAGCGGGACGCGCGCTCGAGGAAGGCGACGCGATCGAGTACGCCGTCGAAGAGCGCAGGCCGCTCACGGCCGAGCCGGAGGACATTCCGCTCGCCATCGTCTACGAGGACGACGACCTCATGGTCGTGGACAAACCCGCCGGCATGGTCACGCATCCCGCCCACGGCTCCACGAGCGGCACGCTCGTCAACGCGCTGCTGGCGCACGTCAACTTGCCCGGCGATTCGCTTCGCCCGGGACTCGTGCACCGGCTCGATCGCGACACGTCCGGGCTGCTGGTCGTCGCGAAAACCGACGAGGCGCTCTCGAAGCTCGGCATCGCGATGAAAGCGCGCCGCATCAAGCGCGAGTATCTGGGCCTGGTCCACGGCGTGCCCGAACATGCGCGCGGAACGATCGAAGGCGCGATCGGGCGCGATCCGCACAACCGCCTGAAATTCGCCGTCGTCGCCGACGGAAAGCCGGCCGTCACGCACTACGAGCTCAGGGAGAAGCTCGGCCGCAACGCCGAACTGATCTTCCGGCTCGAAACCGGCCGAACGCACCAGATCCGCGTTCACCTGGCCGCGATGAAACACGCGATCGTGAACGACCCCATCTACGGCCGCGAAGAGCCGCGCCTCGGCTTGACCGGCCAAGCGCTGCACGCGTGGCGCCTGGCGTTCGTCCATCCGCGCACCGGCGTCGAGATGGATTTCGAAGTGGATCCGCCGCCGGAATACGTGCGGGCGAAAGCCATGCTGCGCGGTGACGAGGCGTGACGCACGCACGATTTACGCTCGACGCGAAGTCGGGCGGCGCGCGCCGCGGCTCCTTGCACCTCGACCACGGCCCCGTGCAAACGCCCGCCTTCATGCCGGTCGGCACCGCCGCCACCGTGAAGGGCCTCACGCCACGCGACCTCGTCGAAGCGCACACGCAAATCGTCCTGGCCAACACGTATCATCTGTGGCTGCGTCCGGGCGGCGAGCTCATCGCCAAGGCCGGCGGCTTGCACCGCTTCATGCACTGGGACGGGCCGATCCTCACCGACTCGGGCGGCTTCCAAGTCTTCAGCTTGCAAGAGCGCCGTACGCTAGACGACGACGGCGTCACCTTCCGCTCGCACCTCGACGGGAGCACGCACCGCTTCACGCCCGAGAACGTGATCGCGTTTCAGGAGGCGCTCGGCGTGGACGTCGCGATGGTGCTGGACGTCTGCGTCAAACTTCCCGCATCTCGGCCTGAGGTCGCCGAATCCGTGCGCCTCACCACTGCGTGGGCACGGCGCTCTCTCGATGCGTGGTCCGCGAGCTCGACGGCCGTCTTCGCGATCGTGCAAGGCGGGCTCGACGACGAACTGCGCGAGCGCAGCGCGCGCGAACTCGTGGATATGAACTTCCCCGGCTACGCGATCGGCGGGCTCTCCGTCGGCGAGTCGCGTGAGGAGATGGAACGCACCGCGCGCCGCACCGCGGCGCTGCTGCCGGCGGAGAAACCACGTTATCTCATGGGCGTCGGGACCGTTCGCGATCTGTTGACCGCGATCGACTGCGGCATCGACATGTTCGACTGCGTCTATCCGACGCGCTGCGGCCGCAACGGCCGCGCGATGACCCGCTCGGGCGAATTCGCCATCCGAAACGCGGCCTATACGACGGACCTCGAACCGGTCGACGCAACGTGCGACTGCTACGTTTGCACGACGTTCACGCGCGCGTATCTCGCGCATCTCTTCCGCTCGAACGAAATGCTGGGCCCGCGTTTGCTCTCGTACCACAACGTCTACCTGCTCAACGCCTTGATGCGAGACGCTCGCGCCGCGATCGAAGCGGGCGCTTGGGCCGGCTTCCGCGACGCGGTCTTGACCGGATTGCGCGGCGAGCCTTCGGACGAGACTTAGCCTTTTAGCTCGTTGACCACGTTCGCGCAGTCGGCGCAAATGTCAGGATGTTTTGGATCGGTTCCGAGGTCGCGGTATTTCCAGCAGCGTTTGCATTTCTTGCCGGCGGCGGGACCGATGACGGCGGAGACGTTCTCGGCGCCTTCGGTTTTCTCAAGCGTGAGCTGCGAGACGACCATGGCTTCGCGCAGGTTGTCGCCGAGGGCGTGCAGCGCGCCGTAGAGGTCGGGCGACGCCGAGACGGTGAGGCCGGCCTCGTAATCGCGCGGGCTGGCCGACGCGGCAACGGTGGCGCGCAGATTGCGAAGGACGTTCCACAAAGCGGCGGCTTCGTCGAGCGCGGGCGAGGCGTCGTCGGGACTTAAGAACGACGTGTCGAAGACGCTCGCGCGGCCGCGTCGCAGCGCTTCGGGCAGCTCTTGCCAGGCTTCCTCGGCGGTGAACGAGAGAATGGGAGCGACGGCGGTGAGGATGCGTTCGAGCGCGTAGAGCAGGGCGGATTGCGCGCTGCGACGGCGCGGGTCGTTGCGGGCCAGCGAATAGAGCGGATCCTTGATCGCGTCGAAGTAAAGGCTCGAGAGCGAGCTCTCGAGTTCGACGATGCGCAAGTAGGCGTCGTGGATCTCGAAGACGTCGTAGAACGCTTTCACGTCGAGCACGAAACGATCGACGATCGCGCACGACAGCCGGTCGAAGGGCTGCATCTTGTCGCGCGGGACGACGCCGGCGACCCCGAGATCTTCCAGATTGGAGAGCATGAAGCGGATCCGGTTGCGGATGTTGCGGTAGACGCGGCCGACCTGCTCGACCACGGCCGGCCCGAAGCGAACGTCGTCCACGAATTCGACCGACGCCGACCACAGGCGCAGGACGTCGGCTCCCCATTTGTCCATCGCATCGCGTGCGTCGAACCCGGTTCCGCGCGACTTGCTCATGGGGCGGCCTTGCTCGTCGTTCACCCAGCCGTTCTTGACGACGCGTTCGTACGGCGCGGCGCCCTTGACGGCGACGCCGGTGACCAGCGAACTGCGGAACCATCCGCGATATTGATCGCCGCCTTCGAGCACGGCGTTGCTCGGCCACGGCATGCCGTCGCGGCCGAGCACCGCGAGATGCGAGACGCCCGACTCGAACCAGATGTCCACGATGTTGAACTCTTTTTTGAAGCGCCTGCCGCCGCAGTTCGGGCACGCAAATCCCTCGGGAAGAAACGTCTCGACGGGATCGCTCCACCACGCGTCGGCGCCGCGCTCCGCGAAGATCGCGGCAGTCGTCCGCGCGACGCGCGGATCGAGCGTGGAAACGTCGCAATTGCTGCAGACCACGGCGGGAATCGGCGTACCCCACGTCCGCTGGCGCGAGATGCACCACTCGGGATGGTTCTCGATCATCTGCCGCTGCCGGTTGCGGCCCCACTCGGGGACGTAGCCGACATCGTCGATGGCGTCGAGGATATGCGCCCGGAGACGGTTTTGATCCATGGCGATGAACCATTGCGCCGTGGCCCGGAAGATGACCGGATTGTGGCAGCGCCAACAGTGCGGATAGGAGTGCTCGTACTTCTCCTCGCGCAGCAACGCACCCGACGCGCGCAGATCGTCGATAATCTTGGCGTTTGCAGCAAAGACTTGGAGGCCGGCGTACGGACCGGCATCGACCGTAAAGTGCCCGCCGGCGTCCACCGGATTGAGGATCGGAAGCCCGTATTTCATACCGGTGTCGAAGTCGTCGGCGCCATGGCCGGGCGCGGTATGCACGGCGCCGGTTCCGGTTTCGAGATCCACGTAGTCCGCGAGAACCACGACGGAATCGCGGTCCATGAACGGGTGGCGCACCGCGAGTCCGTCGAGCGCGTCGCCGCGCGCCGTCGCGACGAGCTTGGCATCGGCGAAGCGTTCGCCCAACGACGACTCGGCCAGCGCCGTCGCGACGACGATGCGCTCGTTGCCAAGTTCGTAGAGACCGTAGACGGCATCCGGGCGCAGCGCGATCGCGACGTTCGCCGGCAGCGTCCAGGGCGTCGTCGTCCACACCAGCACGGATACCGGCGACTCCGTTACGCTCGTGCCGAACCGCTCGGCGAATCCGGCCGCCTGCTGCGGCGAAGCTGCGAAGCGCACGAAGATTGCCGGCGACGTCTTCTGCTCGTACTCGATTTCGGCTTCGGCCAGGGCGGTTTCGTCGTGAACGCACCAGATCGTCGTTCGCAAGCCTTTATAGATCTGGTTCTTTTCCGCAAGGTCCGCGAGCGTCGAAACGACGGTCGCTTCGTACGCCGGGTCGATCGTGCGGTACGGACGGTCGAAACGTCCAAAGCAGCCCATACGCTTGCGAACGTCGCGCTGGCGGTCGAGCCAGAAGAGCGCGCGCTCCTTGCATCGGGCCCGCAGTTCGAGCGGATCGATCGCATGAAAATCTTCGATACCCAGATGTTTGAGCGTCTCGATCTCGATCGGAAGTCCGTGCATGTCCCAACCAGGGATGAAATTCGCCCACTTCCCGTCGAGCAGCGCGATCTTCACGAACGTGTCCTTGAGCACCATGTTGAGAAAGTGCCCCATGTGCAGCTCGCCGTTCGCGTACGGCGGTCCGTCGTGGAGGATCCACGGCGGCTTCGACGCGCTGGTTTCGAGCCGGCTCGCGTACGTGCCGCGCTCGTCCCACCACCGCACCCGCTCGGGCTCGCGCTTGGGCAATTCGGCCTTCATCGGAAAGCCGGTCTTGGGCAAGTTTAACGTATCGCGATAGTTGCGTTCGGCGGTTTCGCTCATGGTTCGTTGACGAGTTCGCCGAGGACGTCAAAATTTCGTTCCGCCGCGGCACGAATCGCCGCCATCCGGCCGGAAAGTTCGGACGAGAGTTCGTCCCGCTGCGACACAAGTCGATCCACCAACGCGTCGACGGCATCGGGCGCCGGCAGCCGCGCGCCGGGAGTCCAAAGCGGACCGAGCGGGTATTGGAGATCCTCGCAGAGCGCCGCCACTTTGGGATCGTACGGAATGGCCAGAAACGGAACCGCGAAACGCGCGGCGAGAATTAGCGCGTGCAATCGCATGCCGATCGCGACGCGAGCGCTGCGAATCACCGCCGCCGTCTTGGCTAAATCGGAACTGGGCAGCAGCATCGGCGCCGTCGAGCACGAGCGGATGACGAGCGTGGACGCTTCCGCATCCGGCGCGCCGCCCAGCGTGACGAGCGCGCTGCGGATCCCGTGAACGTTGGCCAGCCGGTCGATGGCGCGCGCTATGGTCGGCACGCCGTCGGAGAGCCCTCCGATCTTGCGCACGCTCACCACCGCATAGGGGCCGCTCTCTTGCCCCAGGCCGTCGTGCGAGAGATCAACGGCCTCTTCGGCAAGATCGTAGAGAAACACGGGGTCGGCGACGCGCTCGACCGGCGTATCGGGCAAGAGCGCCCGCAGCAAGTCGTACGAGCGGGCGTCGCGAACCGTCGCCCGGTTCACGCCTTTACACAGATAGCGCACGGCCAGTTGTCCTAAGGTATCGAGGGGGCCGATCGACTGCGCGAAGATCATCGTCTTCTTCTTCGCGCGAACGCCGGAGCGGACGATCGACGCATAGTAGAGCAAGCTTCGGATGCTGGTGGCGTTCTGCAGCAGGCCGCCGCCGCCCGAGATCACGACGTCGCTGCGATCGATAGCGGCGCGAACCGCGCCAGAATCCCAGCGCGGAGTCGCGGTCACGCCCAGGCGCTCGGCGGTCTGAACGGGCGTAGCGGAGAGCACGTCGAGTTCCAGCGACGGAAAGCGCGCCCGCAGGCGAGCGACGATGATGTCGAGCAGCGCTTCGTCGCCGAGGTTGCCGAAGCCGTAGTAGCCCGAGATGACGGCGCGCACGACCGTGGCCTCTAGACGGCCTGGGAGTCGGTTCGCCGCCGCACGAACGCGCGGTAGATCGCGATGGCGGCGATGCCGATGAGCGCTCCGACCCAGAGACCGTTAAAGACCCGCCACAGCGAGATGGCGAGCGGCGTGTGCAGGTGCGAAAACGTGTCGATGATGTCGCCAATTCCAACGCCGGTGCAGATCGCGAGAATCCATCCCACGGCGCGGCGGTGAGCCCGGAGCAGCGCCGGGACGAGCATCATCACGGGGAAGCCGACCAAGAAGGATTTGAAGCGGGGCCTGACGCTGAGCACCGAGGTCAGCCCGTGCCGGAGCATCAGCTCGATTTTGGACGGCTCGATTTCGCTCTGGTTGCCGCTGCGCATGACCAGCAGCGCGCCGCCGGCGATGACCGCGATTCCCGCCAGGAGTTGATAGAACCGCACCGGCGTTAAAAAGACGTCGCCTGGACTCTCCGACCCCGAATCGTAGCGCGAGTCGAAGATATAGAGCGCGAGCGCGATCAGCGGCGGCAGCGCCAACACCAGTTTCACGCCGCGGAACCGTTCGATCTCCTCCATCGCAAGCGGCGAGCTCATGAGGCCCACGACGACCAGCGCGCCGGTCAGCGCGACCGC
>PMFP01000146.1 GCA_003155175.1 Vulcanimicrobiota bacterium | reverse complement strand
AAAGACATCATCGGCGAAGAGCGCCAGGTGTTCTTCATCTTTTCCGCGACCGTCATTTCACCGCCGGTGCCTCCGCCGGCGTCCGTTTCGTAAGCGACGAAGGAGTCACGAGCCATGATCGCTATGCTGGTGTTAGCCGCTCTGCCCGGATTTCTCAACTACGCGCCCACACCTCAAGAGGCAGCGATTGAAGTCGTAAACCCGCCTCGCTCGCAAGTCGTCGTCCTACGCACGAACGTCGACGGCCCTTACGCGATGGTATTGCTGCACGGCGCGAGCATGGAGGGCGCCCCCATCGCCGCGCCCATTCTGCTCAAGCACTTCTCGTTTGGTTGGCAAACCTTGGCCCTCGTCAATTCTCGCTGCGAGATCGCGGCATACGATCTCGGAAGCCGTGCCGAGGCACTCTTGATGCAAGGTATGCCAGCACCTAAAGACGACCGGCCGTGCAAAGGTATCTGGAAGGACGCCGGCCCGCAAGCGCAGGTCGACGCAATCCGGCTGCAAATGAGCCACGCGCTCATCCCATCGGTCGTCGTTGCCGGAGATTACGCGCTAGGCGAGTGGTACGGCGCGGGGGGCGGCCAAACGCTGTTCCATTTTACCGTCGGCAGTTGGCATCGCATCGCGGGCGGGGGTGGTGCCATGGGAATCGAGGGGATGCGCGAGTACGGCGTTCCCCAAACTGACTGGTGTGCGTTTCACATCTACGGTGCAAAGTGCCCCTAGGGGCTCCATGATGCACGGACAGCCGATTCTGCACCGGCGCTATGCGGTCGCGATCTCCGATGCGGCCTGCAGGCCGAGTTGCGACGTCGCCGCCTCACGCATTTTGAACTTTTGAATCTTGCCGGTGACCGTCATCGGGAACTCGGCGACGAAGGCAACGTAGCGCGGTACCTTGTGCCGGGCGATCTTGCCGTCGCAGAACGCTTTGAGTTCCGCCTCTTCGAGCTCCGCGCTTTCGTGCACGATGATCCACGCGCAGAGCTCCTCGCCGTAGCGCTCGTCGGGAACGCCGAAGACGGCGACATCCTTTACGGACGGATGCGTGTAGAGAAACTCCTCGATCTCGCGCGGATAGAGATTCTCGCCGCCGCGAATCACCATGTCCTTGATGCGCCCCGCGATGTTGACGTAGCCCTCGTCGTCCATGATCGCGATGTCGCCGGTGTGCATGTACCGGCCCGCGTCGATGGCGAGCGCGGTGTGCTCCGGATCGTCCCAGTACCCCAGCATGACGCTATAACCGCGCGTGCAGAGTTCGCCCGGCGTTCCGCGCGGGACGACGTAACCATTCTCGTCGACGATCTTGAGTTCGAGATGCGGATGCACGCGCCCCACGGTTCCCGTTCGCTTGTCGAGCGGGTCGTCAACCGACGTCTGCGTCGACACCGGCGACGTTTCGGTCATGCCGTAACAGATCGTGACCTCGGGCATGTGCAATTCGGCCTGCACGCGCTTCATGATTTCGAGCGGGCACGGCGCCCCCGCCATGATGCCCGTGCGAAGCGTGCTGCAATCGTACTTACCGACGTCGGGAAGCGCGAGTTCGGCAATGAACATGGTCGGCACGCCGTAGAGCGACGTGCATCGCTCGCGCTCGACGGCTTCCATCGCGAGCGCCGCGTCGAACGTGTAACTGGGGATCACGATGGTCGAAGCGTGCGTGACCGCCGCGAGGTTGCCCAACACCATCCCGAAGCAATGGTAGAACGGGACGGGAATGCAGACGCGATCCGAAGGGGTATACCGGCATCCCTCGCCGATAAAAAACCCGTTGTTGAGAATGTTGTGGTGGGTGAGCGTCGCGCCCTTGGGAAAGCCCGTCGTCCCCGACGTGTACTGGACGTTCACCGGCTCGTCGAACTGAACTTCGGCCGAGATGGCGGCAAGATCTTCAGCCGTGACGGCTCGCGCGGCATCGAGAACGTCATCCCAACGGATCGATCCCGCGGGTTTGCCGTCGACCTCGTCGTCGCCGATCTGCACGATGGTTCGCAGCTGCGGCAATTCGTCGCGCACCTCGACGAGCATTCGCGCGAATTCGCTGCTCTTGTAGCGAAACTGCGAGAGAAGTACCGAGACGCCGCTCTGACGCAAGGCGTAGGAGAGTTCGGTCGTTCGATATGCGGGATTGACGTTGACCAGGATCGCGCCGATCTTCGGCGTGGCGAACTGCGCGACGACCCATTCCATACAATTCGTCGCCCAAATGCCGACGCGGTCGCCGCGCCGCACGCCGATCGCCGTCAGGCCGCGCGCAAGCTCGTCCGTCGCCGCACTTAACTCGCGATACGTCAGACGCAGGCCTTGATGGACGGAGACCACCGCATCGCCGTCGGGATGGGCGGCAGCGATGCGGTCCAGGCACGCCCCGATCGTCTCGCCGAGGAAGGGAACGTCACTGGCGCCGCTGGCGTAGCTCGGCTTCACCCGGTCATGCTACCACGAGGGAACGGCACGCGCCCTGCCGGGGAACGCGATGCACATCAGTCGCGGCGAAGATGCAGCGCTTCTCCACCCTCGGCGTCGATCTCGCCGTCGATCTCCTCGTCGGATTCGATTCCCGGGTCGTGCGCGGACTTGATCTCTTCGGTTACGTCTTCGGTGAACGCGTCATCGAGTTCGTCCCCGGACGGAACGGGCGCTTTGCGATCTTCGGTCACGTCGTACTCCTCTAATTTTTATGGCGATCCATCGGTTTGCCGTCTCCGGAAGCCGCGCCACATCTCAATGGTACTGCGAGCGGGACGGGAGCGGTATGGCAAAAACGGATGTGCGAGGTGGGCGTTGACAGAGCGCCCGGTCTATGATAGTTAAGTAACTACTTAACTATGAGCGCTTCGATCGACCTCGTCTTCCAAGCCCTCGCCGATTCGACGCGACGCGCGATGGTGGAGCGCCTCTCTCGGGGCCACGCCTCGGTCACCGAGTTGGCCTCGCCGCTGCGCATGTCGCTTCCGGCCGTCGTGCAGCACCTCCGGATCCTCGAAGCCAGCGGGCTCGTCCGCACGAAAAAAACGGGGCGCGTCCGCACGTGCCGGCTCGAGGCATCTGCGCTGCTCGACGCCGAGAACTGGATTGCCGCGCGGCGGGCTCTGTGGCAGCGCAGGCTCGATCGCCTCGCCGACTATCTTGCCGAAACGGGGAACAACGATTAGGGGGGAAGCCAATGTCTGAGAAAACTGCCGCCAACGGCGTGTCGGAGCGTACGACGAAGCACGGAACGTTCGTTCTCGAACACACCTACGATGCAACGCCGGCGCGCGTGTTTGCGGCGTGGGCCGACCCGGCCGCGAAGCCGCGGTGGTTCGGCGGCCCGGACGACTGGGAGAACGAGCACACGCTGGACTTTCGCGTGGGCGGAACGGAATGGAACCGCACGACGCCGCCGGACGGCCCCGCGTGGACCTACACTGCCGCGATTCACGACATCGTGCCGGATCGCCGCATCGTCTATAGCTACGTCATGGAGTGCGGCGATGCGGTCGCGTCGGTAACGCTCGCGACCGTCGAATTCGAACCGGCCGCGTCCGGAACGCGGCTCGTGCTCACCGAGCAAATCGCATTCCTCGACGGCCTCGACAGCCCCGACCTGCGCGAAGGGGGCACCCGAAGCTTGCTCGACAGCCTCGACGAAATGCTCCAAGGCAAACGCTGAGGGCCTTTTCGAAACCGCGTTGACGCCTTCGAAAAAGATGATCTGCTGGTGCGGTATCGGACTGCGCGTCACCGGGGCCGCCCAATGGGCGGCCCTCGGCATTTAACTTTTCGAAGCGCCCGTTTTTCGTCGTCGGATCAGGTCCCGTAGCGGCGCTGTCTCAGCGCGTACGCGTCCAGGGCCGCGCGTAAGTGCGATTCGCCAAAGTCCGGCCAGTGCGTATCCGTCGCCCAAAATTCCGCGTACGCCGACTGAAAGAGCAGAAAGTTCGAGATGCGCGTTTCGCCGCCGGTTCGGATCACGAGATCGGGATCGGGAAGTCCGGCCGTATAGAGGCGGCTTTGAATGTCGCGCTCGTCGATCGTCTCGGCCTTGCGTAACCCGGCGCTCACCTCGCAGGCTAAGGCTCGCACCGCATCGCCGATCTCGCGTCGACCGCCGTAGTCGATCGCGAGATTGAGCGTCAGACCGTCGTTCGCGGCGGTCTGCGCGACGAGATCTTCGAGAGCCGCGCGCGTCGCGAGCGGCAGGCGCTCGTTTCGGCCGCAAAGGCGAATCCGGACGCCTTCTTTGGCCAGCGCGCGAAGTTCGCTGCGCGCCGCGCGCGCGCACAGACTCATCAGCAGATCCACCTGCGCGGCCGGCCGGCTCCAGTTCTCCTCGGAGAACGCGTACGCCGTCACGACTCCGATACCGGCGCGTTGCGCCGCGCGCAACGTCCGGCGGAGCGCCGTCACGCCGCGCTGATAGCCGTACGCGATCGGCAGACCGCGCTCGGCAGCCCAGCGCCGGTTTCCGTCCATGATGATTGCCACGTGCTTGGGAATCACGTCGTCGCCAACTTTCCTTGCGATGCGGCGGCTTTGGCGCGCTCGTGAACGTCGCGAACGACCGATTCGAGTTCGTCAACGTAGGCGAGAAAGCGCTCGCGACCGCGATTGGTGATGCGGTAAATCGTCGAGGGTCGCCCGGGGCCGCGCTGCTTCTCCGTCGTGACGATTCCGAGATCGGCGAGCGCCTGCACGTGCCGATTCAGATTGCCGTCGGTAAGATCGCACGCCGCTTGCAATTCCGTAAAACTCAAGCCGCCCGGATGCGCGATCAAGCACGTGCAGATCGCGAGCCGTCCGCGCTCGTGAAAGATCCGTTCCAGCCCGGGATAGGCGAACGGTGCGTCGAGGGAATCAGTCACGAAGTTGCATCCTTCCAGATAAGATAGCCGATAGCGATTTGCCCGAAGCCGAAACCGAGCGGCATCACCCACCACGAAAGCGCGAGCGGCGCAAACGGAGTGATGAGAAAAAGTAAGGCGAGCGCCGCAAAGGCAAACGCCACGCCGAGCGCGGGTTGCGGAATCGCGCCGCGCGATGCGAACAGGCCGATCGCGTAGAGCGCGAACCACGTGCCGGGAAGCAGGTCGAAGGCGGAATGCGCGACGAGCGCTATGCTGAGCGCGCCGCCGAGCGCAACGCTCGGCGCGATCGAGCGCGCCGCCGAGCGAAACTGGCTTTGCGCGGAACCGCGACGCTTNNCGCAACTGCGCGATGCCGGCAACGAACGCGCAAAGGCCGCTGACGGCAGCGGCGGGTGCCGAATAGCCTTCAAAGCGCTGAACGCGTGCTAAGCGATCGCGGACTTCTTCTAGGTCGGAAAGCGCGCGCTCGAGTTCCATCGGACTCCCCTACTTTGCAACGCAAAGTAAGTACTTTGTACCACAAAGCGCACGGCCGGCGCAACCCCGTGCTCGAAGGGGCGGCGCGCCATAAGCGGCGTACCGGTAAGGCCGCAAAAAATCCGGCGGCAGTCGGCTCGCCGGATTCTCGCGGACCTTCTTATCGGCGCTCGCGCGTCTCGCGCCGGATCGAGCGTGGCTAGTACTTCAGCGCGGCCTCGAAGTGCGGCCCCGCGCTTTGCAGATCCGCGGCCGACATAACCGGCTCAACATTCACGGCAGATCCGAATGCCAGAAACCACGGCTCCGCGTACTTGACCATCTCCGCGTTGTCTTTCATGTCCACGACGAGCAGCGCGCTGCGCTCGCCGCCGGGGCTCGCCGTAAAATACACGGCTTCGGGTTTGGCTTCGGCCAGTATTGCCGAGATCGTCGAGCCGAACGTCCCGTTCCGGATGCGTTCGTTCGCCAAGTCGGTGGGGATGGAAACGGTCATGAGCATTCGCAAGATCGGTTACCTCGAATTCCTATAGTCAAGAGGACGGACGGATTCCGGGCTGGGTTGCGGGCCCGCTTGCCCGGCAAGGGACCCGGCAGGCGATGTAAAAAAAATGTTTTCCATGGCGACCGGGTCGTTTCGAGCGGCTCTTTCGGCCGCGTTCTGTCTCGCGGTTATTTCTGCGTGCCTTATCGTAGGCACCGGGCGCCCCGCAGGGGCCGCGCCCCAGACGCAAGCGCCCACGCACGTCTGCGGCACGCCGCTGCCGCCGGGACCCATCGTCGAACCGCCGCAGATCGACATGTCTTCCCAGCCGCTCAACGACCTCGGCTGGAACGAACTGATCTTGCGCGTGAACCGGTCGGGCGACCGATTCTGCTACACGTACGCGCTGGACGGCAACGAGCAAAACGTGGCGCCGGTGATACGCGTGCGTCCCGGCGAACGCTTCGCGGTCCGCATCGTCGACGAGCTGGACGGTCCGGCTTCGGGTGCGACGATGGCCGCAAGCGCGTTACCGGCCTGCAAGCCGATGTCCATGCCCGACGTCCCCGTTCGAACGTATACCGGCTACATGAACCACACGATCGACGCCCGGACAATGCCGATGCGCGACATCGACGCGAACATCCATTTTCACGGCTTCGAGGGACCGTCGTCACAAGACGACGTGTTCGTATCGGCACTCAGCACGCCGGAGCATGCGTGCGAATACGAGCTGACCGTGCCGGTCACGCAACCGCCCGGGACGTACTTTTATCATCCCCACGCGCACGGCATGGCCGACGACGAAGTCTCGGGCGGGCTCGCCGGCATCTGGATCGTCGAGCCGAGCACGCCGCAAATTGCGTCAAGCGACGATCACGCGATCGTTCTGCGGTATCGCGTTCCTTTCGTCCTCGACAACGGCTTTCTGCCCGAAGCCGGAGCCCTGGCGCGCGCCGGCGGAAAGAAAGAAGCAACGCGTGCGGCAAGCGCGCCGGTGCCGTTCGATCCGTTCGATCCTCCGCCGTGGCCCACCACGGTTCCCGTTCGCGGCGCGCAAGAACGGCTCAACGCGTGCGGAAGCCGCCCAAGCGTCGAGTTTAGCGTCGACGGCGTGGATCCGCCGGCCGAACTCACGGTGCCGTCGGGTCAAACGCAATTGCTTCGCGTGCTCAACGCGAACGCCGACTCGATCGTGTATTTGCGCATGCGCGATGCGGCCGGCAACACGATTCCGCTCCGGATCGTCGGCCGGGACGGCATTCCGGTCGGCGGCGACGACGCACACCCGCTCGCCCAGTTTCTCTCGTTGAACGAATACCCGCTCGTCCCGGCCGATCGCATCGACGTCCTTCTCACACTGCAGCCCGGCCAAGCCGTGACGCTCTACGCGGCACCGCACTGCACGGGGCCGGCCGACGAATTCAAAATCCCGGCGAATTTGCTGGTCGTTCGTGCGGGGGCGCCGGCGGAGCACCCCAACGTGGTCGCGTCCAGTCCGCTTCAGGTCGACAGAGCGCCGGCGACGCAACTCGTCCGTTACGCCGCGTCACATCCTGCTCTCGTACGGCGCCGCGCGTTGACCTACACCGAATATGCCTTGCCTCGTCCGAGCGGCCACGGCTACTACGGCGCGTACTTCGTGACCGAGACGAGCAACCCGAATTTCAACGAACATCCGTACTGGCCGCACTTCGCCAAGGGCGCGCAAGCGCCGCCGCCCGACATCGTCGTCAAACGCGGCACGATCGAGGAGTGGTACCTGTACAATACGACGCTGGAAGTGCATAGTTTTCATTTGCACCAGGCCCCGTTCGTTGTCGAGGACGGCGCGGGAGCCCCCATGTTTGCCGACACGGTCTTTCTGCCGTTCGGATCGCTGCTGCCCAACTCCAAGGATCCCGACTATCCGCTCGTCAAGCCTTCGCTGACGCGTGTGCTCATCGACTTCCGGAACGTCCCGCGCGGCACGTTCGTTTTCCATTGCCACATGCTCTTCCACGAAGACCGCGGCATGATGGGCATCATCCGGGTGGTGTAACCTGCGCCGGATCCCAAAGATACATCGCGTAGCGCAAGCATTCGACGAAACCGAGCGTCTCGTACACACCGAAACCCGCCTCGGTTGCCTGAAGCACCGCCGTCGACAGACCGGCCGCCTTCGCGTCGAGAAGCGCCCGGCGCGTTACGGCCGCTCCGACGCCCCGGCGGCGCGCCGCGGCGACCGTCGTGACGTTGTAGATGCCGGCGATTCCCGACGCCGGGAAAAGCATCGCCGTGGCGACCGGTTCGCCTTCCCAGAACGCGAGATAGTGGTGAAAGCCGGCATCAGGTTCCAATCCGACGCGCGTTGCAAGCGCGAAATGCGCGTCGCCGATAAACGGCGGCAGATCGAACCCCTCGCACAGCACGTCGCACCAGATTCGCGCCGAATCATCGTCGGAAATACGCTCGATCTTCAGCTCCGGCGGAAGGGTGTTTGCCTCCGTCAGCGCGCGCAGATCCGCGATCATCCCCGGCGTGGAGCCTTCATTCTTGAAGCCGTGTCGTTCGAGCGTCGCGCCGAGATCGACGGGCATCGAACCGGGACCGACAAACCACGCGATCGGCACCGAGTTAGTCCGCGCGCGTGTTTTTGCCGCCTCGATCATCGCCGGCAAATCGGCGGACGTGGCGCGCGTGCGGTGCAAACTATTGAAGACCGGAAATGGAACCTCGGTGAGAGACCAAAAGAGATCGCCGCCGTCATGGAGTTTCACCCCCGGCGTCACGCGCGCGCATTCGCGGAAGAACTCCAACATGTTCTCTTCGACCGCCGCCTGAGCAGGCGTCAACGCTTCCACGCCCGCTGCTTCTCGCGCGCCGGCGCTCTCACCCTTGACGCAGTGGGATTAGAGCAACCACAGAGGTATACACCTTCAGCTCGCGTCCGCGCTTTTCGTTGGAACGAGATACCGTCGCCGCGTGCGGTCCGGGTATTCCGGGATTTCAGCGTCTTCAATCCGCCTGCCGGCGCACTTCTCGATGACGGCGATCGATGCGGCGTTGTCGGCACGGCACGTAACGAGCGCTTCCGCAACGCCCAAATCCTCCAGGATCGCAAGGGCGCTCTTTAAGGCAAACGTGGCGACGCCGCGTCGGCGATATGCGGGATGCGTGGAGTAGCCGACGTGTCCGCCGATCCGG
>PMFP01000091.1:5386-5618 GCA_003155175.1 Vulcanimicrobiota bacterium | reverse complement strand
GTTCGGCATCGAAGAGAACTACTTGCTTGGCAAACTGATGCATTCGCTCGGCGTGGTCTCGATCGAAAATCAAGCTCGAATATGACACTCCTCGACGGTGCCCGGTCTGGGCACCTCGATGGGACGGGGCGGCGCGACGATGTGGGTACCCGATCTTGAGAACGCCGACTGCATTCTGATCCAGGGCTCGAACTTTGCCGAGGCCCATCCCGTGGCGTTCCGCTTCGTCATG
>PMFP01000091.1:0-5367 GCA_003155175.1 Vulcanimicrobiota bacterium | reverse complement strand
TCGAACGACCTGTACTTTAAGGAGTACGTCGCCGTCTATACCAACGCAGCGCACGTCGTCAACGAATCGTATCGTGGCGCAGAGGACCTCGACGGTCTTTTTTCCGGATACGACTCGGAGAAGCGCAGCTACGACGTGTCGGCTTGGGCCTTCGAAAGAGACGGCGACGGACGCGTCGTGTCGGATCCGGCGCTGCAGCACCCGCGCTGCGTCCTCAACGTCCTGCGCCGGCACTTCGCTCGCTACACGCCGGAGATGGTCGAGCGCGTGTGCGGGACGCCGAAGGAGACGTGGCTGAAGATCGCCGAGGCGATCGTGCGCAACAGCGGGCGCGAACGGACCACCGCGTTCGCCTACGCCGTCGGCTGGACGCAGCATACGGTCGGGGTGCAGTTCATACGCACCGCGGCGATCCTGCAGCTGCTCCTCGGAAACATGGGACGCCCCGGCGGAGGGATCATGGCGCTGCGCGGACACGCCGACATCCAAGGCGCGACCGACGTCGCCACGCTCTACGACTTGCTGCCCGGTTACCTGCCGATGCCGTCCGCGCTGCGCGACGAGCAAACGCTCGCGGCCTACTTGGAAACCAATACGAAGAAGACCGGCTGGTGGGCCAACACGCCCAAGTACGTCGTCTCCCAGCTCAAAGCGTTTTACGGCGACGCCGCGACGGCGGACAACGGCTACTGCTTCGACTATCTGCCGCAGCTCACCGGCGATCACTCGACGTTGCCGACGACGTTTGCGATGAAAGACGGCGTCGTCAAAGGCTACTTTGTGATCGGTCAGAACCCGGCGGCTTCGGGCCAGAACGCCGCGCTGGTCGCGGCGGCGATGGAACGCCTGGATTGGTTCGTCAACATCGACAGCTACGAAAACGAAACCACGTCGTTCTGGAAACGCGAAGGCGCCGATCCCTCAGCCATCGCGACCGAATGCTTCTTCTTGCCCGCCGCGACGGTGCTCGAAAAATGCGGGACGATGGTGCAGACGAGCCGTCTGCTCCAATGGCATGACAAAGCGGTCGAGCCGGCCGGCGACGCGCGCAGCGATCTCGCGTACTTTTACGGGCTCGGCAATCGTCTCAAGGCGCTCTATGCGGACTCGAGCGATCGCAAGGACCGGCCAATCCTGGACATGACGTGGAACTACGACAGCGACGACGAACGCGAACGGGCGGCCGGCGAGCCGTCGGCGTTCAAGGTGCTGCAAGAGATCAACGGCTTCGACACGCGCACGGGCGAGCAGATCGCCGCATTCGCCGACTTAAAAGACGACGGCTCGACCGCGGCGGGCGCCTGGATCTACACCGGCGTCTGTCCGGATCGCGTTACCAATCGCGCGCGAAACCGGCGGGGCGACGATTCGACGTCGCTGGGATGGGGATGGTCGTGGCCGGCCAACCGACGCACGCTCTACAATCGTGCGTCGGCAGATCCGGACGGCAAGCCGTGGAGCGAGCGCAAGAAATACGTCTGGTGGGACGCCGGCGCAGGTAAATGGACGGGAATTGACGTTCCCGACTTCCCGCTGACGAAGGCGCCGGGCACGCCCGCCAACCCCGACGGAACCGGCATGGACGCGCACTCGGGCGCGGATCCGTTCATCATGATGCTCGACGGTAAAGGCGCGCTCTTCGTGAACGCGGGGCTCAAAGACGCGCCGGTCCCCACGCACTACGAACCACTCCAATCGGTGATCGAAAACCAGCTCTACGCGCAGCAGAACAATCCCGTGTTGCAGGAATGGGTCCGCCCCGACAACGCCTACAACGAGCCCGTGGACGCGAAATATCCGCACGTGCTCACGACGTATCGCGTGACCGAGATGTCCGGCGTGTGGACGCGGTACGTTCCGTGGCTGGCCGAACTGCAGCCGGCCGCCTTCTGCGAGCTCGATCCGCAGCTCGCCGTCGAGAGAGGCATTGCGAGCGGCGATTGGGTGACGATCTCGACCGCGCTTGGCGAGATGGAAGCGCGCGCGCTCGTGACCGGGCGCTTGCGCCCGCTTCGGATCGGGCGCGGCCGGCGCATTCATCAGATCGGCATCCCGTACAACTACGGGCGCTTCGGGTTCGCGCACGGCGACTCGCCCGGCGATCTGATTGCGCTCGTCATGGACCCCAACGTCTCGATCCACGAAAGTAAGTCGCTCACGTGCGCGATCCGCGCGGGCCGGCGCCCGAGGCGGACCAATGCCGCGGCGGAGTCGCCGGCGCCTCGCAACGCCGCGCCCGACGGCCAAGCCGTAGGCCACGGCATCGACGACCCGGCGCTCGCAAAGCGCATGGACGCTCCGCTCGGTCCGGGCGGCGCCGACGTGCATCACGGGCTGCGTCAGATGGGAACCGGCGACGACGATGGGAACGCCGGTTAGCATGGCCACCGGATTCTTCACCGACGCGACGCTCTGCATCGGCTGCAAGGCCTGCGAAGTCGCCTGCAAGCAATGGAACGAGTTGCCGGCCGACGGCTTCGAATTCACCGGCGACTCCTACGACAACACGTCACAGCTCTCGGGAACGAGCTGGCGTCACGTCGCGTTCGTCGAGACCACGGAACTTGGCGACGCCGGCGTGACGGACCGCTGGTCCATGCTCAGCGACGTCTGCAAGCACTGCACGGCAGCGGGTTGCCACGAAGCCTGTCCGACCGGCGCCATCATCCGGAACGAGTTCGGAAACGTCTTCGTCCAGCCCGACGTCTGCAACGGTTGCGGGTACTGCGTGGTCTCGTGCCCGTTCGGCGTCATCGATCTCGTCGAACGTTTCGATCCGCTGGGGCGTCAGTACAATCTCGCGACGCTGAACGAAAATCGGCGCGAGGAGAACCGCACTGCGCTCGCGGGTTCGGGCGGCGTCGCCGGCAAGTGCACGCTCTGTTACGACCGGCAGAAGCTCGGCTTCGTCCCGGCGTGCGCCAAAGCGTGCCCGACCGAATCCATACGGTTCGGCGACCTCGACGAGTTGCGCGACGAGGCGCGCGAACGCGTCGCAAACCTGCAAGAGCGCGGCGTCGCAGCGGCGCTGTACGGCGCGGACGACGTGGGCGGCGGCATCGGTCCGCTCGGCGCGTTTTTCTTGCTGACCGGTCGCCCCGAGAGCTACAACCTGCCGGCCGAACCGGTGTTGCCGTCCACGCGGCAACGCGCCGGCTACACCGCGGCCGCGCTCGCCGCGTTCGGGCTGGCGCTGGCCGGCTGGGCGATCTTCCGTGCATCGTAGCGACGCGCCGCCGCGCGTTCCGCAGCCCGACGACGCGTTCGCGGGAGCCTCGCCGCAGGCCGGATTTCCCGAAGCGCCGACGTATTTCGACCGGCCGCTGCTCAAAGCACCGCACTGGGGATGGAACGTCGTCGCCTATCTCTTCGTCGGCGGCATTACCGGGGGCTTGGGCATCGTGGCGGCCGTCGCGCGCGGCGACCGCGCCGAGGATCTGCGCCTGCGCCGCGCGGCGCGCTTTGCCGGGCTCGCACTCGCCAGCGCGAGTCCGATCTTGTTGATCTCGCATCTCGGGCGTCCGGAACGCTTCCTCAACATGCTGCGGATCGTCAAGTTCAAGTCGCCGATGTCCATGGGCGTCTGGGGCCTTCTGCTCTATTCGGGAACCGCCGCGGGGAGCGTCGCGCGCGAGCTCATCGACGACGGCACGCTGTCGCGACGGCTCGACCGGTTCGTTCCGCCGTCCGGCGTTCTGCTGCAAGCGTTGCTCGGATGCTTCATGTCCGGCTATACCGGCGTGCTGCTCAGCGCGACCGCGATTCCTTTGTGGGGTGCGGGGAAACGGCACATTCCGGCCGCGTCGGTGTGTTCGAGCGTCGCGGGCGCGTGCGCGATCGCGTCGCTCTACTCCGCGCTGGAAGGCAACATGGCCGTGATCGGACGGCTCGAGCGGCTCGAAGCCGTCGCGAGCGTCGTCGAGATGGCCGTGCTCGGCGATTTCCGCCGCATCTCCGGCGCATACGGTGCTCCGATGTACGACGGACCGCGCGGACGCCGCTTTCGGAACGTGACGCTGTACGGAGGGATCCTGATTCCCGGCGCGCTCTCGATCCTGGGCGGACTGTTCGATCTTCCGCCGCGAGCGCAAAAGTGGCGCACGATCGTGTCGTCGCTGTTGACGCTGGCCGGGGGGTACGTGCTGCGCGAGACGCTTATCGAAGCCGGAAAGGAATCCGCAGCGAATCCTCATGCCGCGTTCCGGCAGCCGCAGTGATTCCTCGCGAGGCAGACGCCCGACCCGGACGAACCGTCGAAACGCGCGTCGTCACCCACGAGGGCTCGCATCGAGCGACGCGCGACGACTCCGTCGTGACCGAAGAGCCGCTCGAGATTCGCATCGTCGCGCGCGGCGCCACCCAAACGGTCGCGGTCACGATGCGCACGCCGGGCAACGATTTCGAACTCGCCGCCGGCTTTCTGTACGGCGAAGGAGTCGTTCGATCGCGCGACGAGATCGAGGGCATTACGTACTGCGTCGACCCGGACGTGGAGACGCGCCAGCGGTACAACATCGTCAACGTCGTGCTGCGCGGCGATCGAGCGCCCGATCTCGAGCGATTCGAGCGGCACTTCACGATGACCAGCTCGTGCGGCGTCTGCGGTCGCGCGCAGCTCGACGCGTTGCGAGACCGCGGCATCGCGCCGGTCCAAGACGCGCTTTCGATCCCGGCCTCGCTGCTGTACGCGCTGCCCGAGCGCATGCGAGAGGCGCAGCGCGTCTTCAGCGCAACCGGCGGACTGCACGCCGCGGCGCTCTTCGACGCCGGCGGCGATGCGATCGAGGTGCGCGAGGACGTCGGCCGGCACAACGCGATCGATAAAATCGTCGGCTCCGCGTTCCTCGCCGGGCGCCTACCGCTGGCGAGCCGGATCCTCGCCGTCAGCGGTCGCGCGAGCTACGAAATTCTCCAGAAAAGCGTCGTCGCGCGAATCCCGATCCTCTGCGCCGTCTCCGCGCCGAGCAGCTTGGCCGTCGAGTTGGCGCGAGAGTTCGACGTCACGCTCTGCGGGTTCGTCCGGGCCGGACGGGCCAACGTCTATAGCGCGCCCGAACGCATTACGGCGTAGGCGGCGCTCCGGCGCTCTCCAAAAACTCGCGCAGGAGCGCGTCGAAGGCTTTGGGATTGTCGGCGTTGGCCACGTGGCCGGCGCCGGGGACGAACGCGAGACGCGCGCCGGGAATCGCGGCCGCGATCTCGCGCGAGAGTTCGGGCGGCGCGACCGCGTCGCGCTCTCCGCACGTGACGAGAACCGGAACGGAAATCGACCCCAGCGTCTCTCGATAGTCTCCGGTCCAGGTCGCCTCGGTCGCGGCGAGATATGAGTTCACGTCCTTGCGGCTCATCTGCTCGATCGTCTCCGCC
>PMFP01000078.1:63384-63508 GCA_003155175.1 Vulcanimicrobiota bacterium | reverse complement strand
CGTTCAACGACCACGAGGGATCCACCAAGAGTTACGCTTACGTGAAGGAGCACGATCTGCTTCTCCATACGCCGGACTTCATCCGCGACGCCAGAGACATCGAGGTCGACTACGAACCCGGTAC
>PMFP01000078.1:40740-63353 GCA_003155175.1 Vulcanimicrobiota bacterium | reverse complement strand
CCGGCTTGCTGTACGTGGACCCGCAGGTCCCGGATCTCTGCGAGCGCGAGCGCCTGCCCGCCCGGCCGCTCGCCCGCATGAACGAAGACGAGCTCCGTATCTCGCGCAAAGACTGGGAGGCCTTGATGCGCGCGTGAAGCGCGCGGCGCCTTCGCGCCCGGCCGCCGGCTTGGCGGAAATGNNGCGGCTCCCTGCGAAAGTTGTCGGCATGATGGTATTAGCAGCGTTACCCGCGCTCGTCGGAAGCCTCTTAGTCGCCCAGATGCAGCCGGCTTCGATGTCCGGGCAGTCCGGCGGCGTTCCCGTCGTTCTCAACAACGGCGCGTGCATGGACTCGCCGCGTCCGGTCCCGGAGGTGTTGCAGCCTCCGATCGTCCGGTCGACGCAAATCACGCGCATCGACAAGGTGACCTCGACGGCGACGATGCTCTACGGGCANNGGCGACGGCTCGACTTGGCTCGGCCAGCGGTCGAGCGACTACATGTCGGCCGCGAGCGCCTCGGCGATCAACCGCGTCTTGGCGGCGACCCACATGCCCGACCAGCCGATCTCGGCTTTCCCGCCGGCCATGAAATACGGCGTCGCGACGAAATACGAGGAGTATTTCCGGGTCCAGATCCCGGCCACGGCCATGACCTCGCTTCAGATCCGGCTCGACCCGTGCGTGGCGTGGCCGGTCGGCGTGAGTCTCCCGGACCCAGCGATGTAGGCCTCCGGCACGCTGGCAGACGGCGCATCCGAGTGCCAAGATAGTGTGTTTGGGGGAGAGGCATGGACTTCGTTGTGAGGACGCGACTGCGCAGTTTTGAACCGAACGCCGACGTTTTCGTCGACGAGGAGCTCGGGCAAGCGGTCGTCACGATCGAGATCGCGGGGGCCGACCCCGAGACGCTGCGCGCGGAATTGGACGACCGGCAACTGGTCATCTCCGGCGTCCGTTCGGAGCGCGTGCGCTCGCGGCGCGGCTCGTTTCTGCAAAAAGAGATCGCGTACGGCGAGTTCTGCAAAAAAATCTATCTGCCGATCGCCGTCGAGTACGAACGCGCGACGGCGACGTACGCGGACGGCATTCTCGTCGTCGCGCTACCGCTCGCTGCGACGGCCTACGTGCCGACCAACCGTGCGGTAATTCACATGATCGTGAGAAGGACCCAGGTTTAGTGGCCGCTACCAAGACCCCGAAGATCGTTACCGCCGGCACCATCGGCATTCTTCCGCTGCAAGAGGCGGTTCTGTTTCCCAATACCGTCATTCCGCTCGCGGTCGTGAAGAAGCCGGGAATCCAGCTCGTCGAAGAGGCGCTACGCGAAGGCAAACCGATCGGGCTGGCCGTTCTCAAGGACAAGGACGTCGAGAACCCCGGTCCCGACGACGTCCACCGCGTCGGCACCATCGGCGTCATCCAAAAGATGCTGAAGGTTCCCGACGGCACGTTGCGCTGCATCGTCGCCGGCCAGCAAGTTTTCAAAATCGAACGATTCACGCAGACCGATCCGTACATGGTCGCGGCCTACACCGAGCTGCCGGACGTGACGCGCGAGAACGAAGAACTCGTCGCCATGCAGCGCAACCTTGCCGGACTCTTTCAGAAGTTGCTGTCGTATCTTCCGCAAGCCCCGCGCGAGATGGAGATGGAGGTCCAGAACATCACGGACCCCAACGTTCTGACGTACTTCGTCGCATCGACGATGCGCCTGGACACCGCCGACCGGCAAGCCGTACTCGAGGAGCGCGATACCGCCAAGCGGATGCGAAAGCTCACGATGCTCCTCACGAAGGAGATGGAAGTCGTCGAGCTAGGCGCCAAGATTCAAGGCGACATCCAGCGCGAGATGGAGAAGAACCAGCGCGAGTTCTACCTGCGCCAGCAACTGCGCGCCATTCAGGAAGAACTCGGCGAAGTGGATCCCCAGCAAGCCGAAACGAACGAGCTGCGGGCCAAGATCGACGAAGCCAAGATGTCCGAGGAAGCCAAGAAGGCTGCGGACCGCGAACTCGACCGGCTCTCGAAAGTTCCGCAGGCCAGTCCCGAGTACAGCGTCATCCGTTCGTATCTCGACTGGCTCGTTCAACTGCCGTGGACCGTCGAGACGACCGATCTCATCGAGCTCAAACGCGCGCGGCAGATCCTCGACGAAGACCACTACGATCTTGAAAAGATCAAAGAGCGCATCATCGAGTATCTGGCCGTCGGCAAGCTCAAGAACAAGCTCACCGGTCCGATCCTTTGCTTCGTCGGGCCGCCGGGCGTGGGCAAAACCTCGCTCGGTCATTCGATCGCTCGTGCGATGGGTCGCAAGTTCGTCCGTCTCTCGGTCGGAGGCGTGCGCGACGAGGCCGAGATTCGGGGCCACCGCCGCACGTACATCGGCGCGATGCCCGGCACGATCATTCGCGCGATGCGCGATGCCGGGACGAAAAATCCCGTCATGATGATCGACGAAATCGACAAAGTCGGCGCGGATTTCCGCGGCGACCCGCAGTCCGCGTTGCTGGAAGTTCTCGACCCGGAACAAAACGTCGCGTTCCGCGACCACTATCTCGACCTCCCGTTCGACCTCTCTCAAGTGTTGTTCGTCTGCACGGCGAACAGCTTGGACTCGATCTCGCCCCCGCTGCGCGACCGGATGGAGATCATCCAGCTTTCGGGATACACCGAACTCGAGAAGCTGCAGATCGCCAAGCGCTACCTCGTCAAGAAGCAGCGGCTCGCCAACGGTCTCAAGGAGACGCAGGCGCAGATTTCCGATCCCGCGATTCGCACCATCGTCGGCGACTACACGCGCGAGGCCGGCGTTCGAAACGTCGAACGCGAGATCTCCACGGTGTTCCGCAAAGTCGCGCGCAAGATCGCCGAGAATCCGCGCTTCAAGGCGCGGATCAAGCCCGAAAACCTGGTGGAGTATCTCGGAAAGCCGCGATTTTTCAACGAGGCCAAGAAGCGGGTGGCGTCCGTCGGCGTGGCCACCGGCATGGTCTGGACGTCGGTCGGCGGCGACATCGTGTTCATCGAGACGCAGTCGATGCCCGGCACGGGTAAGTTGATTCTGACCGGTCAGCTCGGCGACGTCATGAAAGAGAGCGCGCAGGCGGCCGTATCGTTCTTGCGTTCGCGCACGAGCGAACTCGGCATTCCCGACGACTACTTTTCCAAGCACGACCTGCACATCCACGTCCCCGCCGGCGCCACGCCGAAAGACGGCCCGTCCGCGGGCATTACGATGGCGACCTCGATCGTGTCGATGCTCACCGGAATCAAAGTGGATCCCAACCTGGCCATGACCGGCGAGATTACTCTGACCGGCCAAGTTCTGCCGATCGGCGGTTTAAAAGAGAAGGTGCTCGGCGCCAAGCGGGCCGGCATCTCGAAGATCCTGTTGCCCAAACGTAACGAGATGGACCTCGAGGACATTCCCAAGGAAGTTCGCGACACGATGGAATTCGTTCCGGTCGAAGAGCTCTCCGAAGTCTTCCATCAAGCCCTCGGCAAGCGCATCATCTCGCCCGTCCCGCTCGGAAACGAGAGCCGCCGCGCGAGCAACGTCGTGCCGATCCGCCGGAACGCCGCCGTAAAAAGGGTCCCCGAGAGAAAGCGGCCGCGCGTTCGCCGGTAATCGCCGCTTCACGGATGGAGCGCCCGGTCCGCGGTAGAACGTAGATTAGGGTCATGAACAAGACGCTCTTACTGATTCCCGGTCCCGTGCCCGTGTCCGCGCCGGTGCTCGAGGCGATGGCGTGGCCGATGATCAACCATCGCGGGCCCGAATTCGCCGAGCTGCTGGCGCGCCTCGAACGCGGGATGCGGCCGCTTTTCGGAACGGAAAAGGCGGACGTCATCTTCCTGGGCTCGTCCGGAACCGGTGGTCTCGAAGCGGCGATCGCGAATTGCTTCGCGCCCGGCGACGCGCTACTGGCCTGCCCCGTCGGCGTCTTCGGAAAGCGCCTGATCGCGATCGCGAAGGCGTTCGGATGCACGGTCGACGTGCTGGAGACCGAACCGGGGAGCGGTCTCGATGCCGCCGCGCTCGCGCATAAGCTAAAATCCGATACCGAGCGCCGGTATAAGGGCGTCTTGCTGACGCACAACGAGACCTCGACCGGTGTCCAGAACGACATGGCGGCGTACGCGCCCGCGCTGCGCGCGCACGGCGCCCTCACGATCGTGGATTCGGTGAGCGGCCTAGGCGCGTCGGACTTTCGCATGGACGAATGGGGCTACGACGTCGTCGTCACCGCGTCGCAGAAAGCCCTTGCGGCGCCGCCCGGCATCAGCGCCGTTGCGATAAGCCGGCGCGCCTGGGAGCGCATCGAAGGAAACGATTCGTCGCGCTTCTATTTCGATCTGCTCAAGGCGCGCGAGTTCGCCCGCAAGGGGCAAACTCCGTGGACGCCTCCGATTTCGATCTTCTACGCATTGGCCGTCGCGCTGGAGCGCTACCATGCCGAAGGCATGCCGGGGTCGTGGGAACGCCACGCCCGGTATGCCGCGGCGATTCGTGCCGCGTTCGAAGCCCTTAATTTCCGCATCTTCTCGGCGCCCGGCGCGCATTCGGTCACGGTCGTCGCGGCGGTTCCCCCCGGCGGGGTTGAAGCCGCGAACTTGCTGGCGGCGCTGCGAGAACGCTACGGAGTCGTACTCTCCGGCGGGCAAGGCGACTTGGCCGGGAAGATCGTGCGATTCGGAACCATGGGCGACGTTGGTGAGAACGATGTGCTCGGCGCGATCGCGTCCATCGAGCGGGCGCTCGCGGACGTCGGAGCGGCGTCGTCGCGCGGCGCGGGCGTAGCGGCCGCCGAGGAGTCGTTCGCCGGACTTACCGCGGCGAGCGTGTAAGCGCTCCGCCATCGCCAAGGTTCTCCCGGGCCTTCTCTTCTGCGCGGGCGTCGCGTGCGTCGCCGTGCTGTTCGGGACGTACCTTCCGGCTGCGGGAGCGCCCGTCTTTGCCATCCTCGCGGGCTTCGCGCTCGCGGCCGCTCGCTGGGTGCCCGCGTCCTGCGTGCCGGGATGTTCCTTCGCCGGTAAGGCGCTGCTGCAATTTTCGATCGTCTTGCTGGGCGCGCAGCTGAGCCTGGGCGAGATCGTTTCCGGCGGACTTGCGTCGCTTCCGGTGATGCTCGGAACGTTCGCGGTCGTGCTGGCAGCCGCGTTCGTCTTGGGCCGCGCGCTCGGACTGGATCGCGACGTGCGGCGCCTAATCGGCATTGGAACGGCGATTTGCGGAGGCTCGGCGATCGCGGCGCTTTCGAGCGTGGTGGAAGTGGACGCCTCGGACGTCGCCTACGCGCTCGGGACGATCTTCTTTTTCAACATCGTCGCGGTGCTCGCGTTCCCTCCGCTCGGGCACCTGATGCACCTGGCCCAGCACGCCTTCGGCGTGTGGGCCGGGACCGCGATCAACGACACGTCCTCGGTCGTCGCGGCGGGGTTTTCGTACGGGCGCGTCGCCGGCAACGGCGCCGTGATCGTGAAATTGACGCGGACGCTGCTGATCGTCCCGACGGTGGGCTACTACGCGATCCGGCGAATCCTCGGAGCGACCGCGGGAACGCGGGACGTCGACTGGGTTGCGATCGTTCCGTGGTTCGTCCTGTGGTTTCTGATCGCCGCGGCGCTCAATTCGGCGGGTTTCGTTCCCGCGATCGCGCACGCGCCGCTGCAGCGCACGGCGCTCTTCACGATCGCAATCGCGCTCGCCGGCGTCGGCGCGTCGGCGGACGTGAATAAGATCAAGGCGGCGGGATTCCGGCCGCTCGTTCTGGGTGGCGTGTTGTGGGTCACGATCTCGCTGGCCAGTCTCGGGTTCGCGCGCCTCTTCGGGGTTCTCTAAGGCTGCAGCTATACGTGATGGCGGCTGAAATACGGATTGAGGACGGGTTTTGCAAACCAGGGCAGGGCGCCTTGAATCGCGGCGTCGATGCCCGCGTTCGCTTTCGTGAAATAGACCGGAAGCGTCGCCGCGTGGAGGTCTTCGCGAATATCGGGCGATAGCGGAAAATACAGCGCGACGAACAGCACGAACCAGACGAGCAGCGCGCCTTTCAAAAATCCGACGAACGCTCCGCCGAGCGCGTTGCCGATGCCGAGCAGCGGCAGCTTGACGACGCCGTTGAGAAACCACGCGAGCGCGATGACGGCGACGTACGCCGCCAGGCCGGTGAGGAACAGGCCGATGACGTGCGCCGATCCCGGGCCGAGTTTGAACGTTACTTGCAAGAACGTGTCCGCAAAACCCGAGTAATACCACGGGACGATCAAGGCCGCCGCGAGCGCGATCGCGCCCGAAAGTTCGGAGACGAATCCGTTGCGGTAGCCTTTGAACGTGGCGATGCCGAGAATTGCGACGACGATGATATCCGGCCAGCCGAACGGAGGGCTCACGTCCGGATGGCGGCCCCGAGATCCTCGCCGAGCGCAGCCAGCGCGCGCGCTACGGCGGCGTCGGCTTCGGCGTCGGTGATGGTGGCGTCGAATCGCTGCATCGTGACGCGCAGCGCCAAACTCTT
The DNA here is from genome assembly GCA_003155175.1 of Vulcanimicrobiota bacterium. Taxonomy (GTDB): domain Bacteria; phylum Vulcanimicrobiota; class Vulcanimicrobiia; order Vulcanimicrobiales; family Vulcanimicrobiaceae; genus Hemerobacter; species Hemerobacter limicola. Next base: position 56,848 of record PMFP01000078.1, on the reverse strand, counting down.
TCTATCCTCGCCCACTTGCGGTCCACGGTATTCGTCGAAGACGCGCGCGTTCGTGCACAGGTCTCCGATCGCGCCGGCGGCGGTTCGCTCGACGTCTGCCGCGGCGACGGCCAAGTTTACGACCAGCGCGAGGTCGCGGTAGGTGGACGGAAAACGCGAAGGAGCCCGGTAGCGCGGCGCGCGATACGCGGGCAGCCGGTCGAGCGCGACGTTGGCGGCGTAGATCGGCAGCGGTGCGTCGAATGCGGCGGCGACGCGCGGATCGATCATCCCGAATCCCCCGACGTCCGCTCCGTCCACCGTCAATGCCGCGGATTTTCCGGGATGCATCGCCGGCTGCGCGACGGCGCGCACGCCCGGAACGCCGCCCGTGATGGACGCGAGCAGCGTCTCGCAGTCTCCCTTGAGGCGCAAGAATGCCGCGTCGTGCCAGAACGGATCGTCGCCGGGTTCGACGCTGAATCCGAAAGCGAGCATGGCGGATTCCCTCGGTGCGCCGCCGTCGTCGCCCGGCGCGAACGTGTGCCCGATCTCGAAGATGCGAACCGGCGAAGCGACGCGCGCGCAATATTCTACCAGTCCCGGCCCAAGCGCGTAGCGCAGGAAGCGCTGATCTTCCGAGAGCGGGTTTTTCACCTCGACCGGCCGACCGCTGGGCGCGACGCCGCTGCGTTCCATGCGCTCGAACAGCTTGGGACCGTGCAGCGCGTAGCTGACGATTTCGCGATAACCGAGCGCGGCGAGCTGCGCGGCGACGCGTCGCTCGAGCTGGTAATCTCCGCTCTCGATCGCGTGCGCGGCAATCGCCGGGAGCTCGGCGACGATCGCGTCGTAGCCTTCGAGCCGCGCGACCTCTTCCACGAGATCGGCGGCGATCGCGATATCGCTTCGCCACGGCGGCGGCGTGACGTGGGCGACGTCGGCGACCGATTCCACTAGGCACCCGAGCGCCTCGAGATGCTCTTCGATGCGCGCCGGCGGCAGCGCCAGGCCGAGAATGCGCTTGACGTACGCGAAGGGGAGCACGATCGGCGCCGGCGTTCGCACGGTCGCGCCGAAATCGTGCGGACGATAGGCGCGCGCGCCGAGCGAGACGAGAAGTTGCGCCGCACGCGCGGCGCCCGCGTCGGCGAGCGCGGGGGGAAGCGTCTTTTCGTGGCGCGCCGAGGCTTCGGTCCGGAAACCCAGGCGCATGCTCGTTCTGCGAATCGGCGCACCGGAGAAGTTCGCGCTCTCCAGGACGATGGCGCTGGTGGACGCGTCCACTTCGGACGACTTGCCGCCTTTGAGACCGGCCAAGCCGAGCGGGCCGGTCGCATCCGCGATGACGAGCGTCTCCGGCGCGAGCGTCTGCTCGACGTCGTCGAGCGTCGTGAGGCGTTCGCCCGGACGCGCCTCTCGCACGATCAGACGGCGGTCTGCGATCTTCGCGTCGTCGTAGAAGTGCAGCGGCTGCCCGGTTTCCAGCATCACGTAGTTGGAGACGTCGACGACGTTGTTGATCGGCCGCTGACCTGCCAGCGCCAAGCGAACGCGCATGGCGGCCGGAGCCGGCGCGATGCGGATTTCGTCGAAGCGCTGTGCCACGAAGCGATTGCAGGCTTGCGATTCGATCGTCACGCGTGGCTCGAGTCCGGGGACGTCAGCCGCGTCGCCGGGGTTTTCAAGCGACGGCATGCGGAGCGTCTTGCGGTAGGATGCCGCGAGTTCGCGAGCAACGCCCGCAATCGACATGACGTCCACGCGATTGCTCGTGATCTCGATCTCGAGGACGTCGTCGTTCAGACCGAATGCCGCGACGACGTCCGTGCCCGGTGCGATCGCGTCGTCGAGTTGCATGATCCCGTCTTCGAACCATTCCGGCGGAAGAGCCAGCTCGTCCGCCGAGCACATCATGCCCTCGGACTCGACACCGCGCATCTTCCGGCGTTCGATTCGAAGTCCGGGGAGCTGTGCGCCGACGGTTGCGACGGGGATCACTTGTCCCACGGCAACGTTGGTCGCGGCCGTCGCGATCGCGAGCGGCCGGTCGCCGCCGACGTCGATGCGGCCGACCGCCAGACGGTCGGCGTTGGGGTGCTTCTCGAGTGCGACGATCTTGCCGGCGACGATGCCGGAGAGACGCGGGCGGCGCACGATTTCTTCGACGGGAAATCCCAGCGAAGCGAGACGTTCGGCGATCTCGTCCGAGCCGGCCGGCAAGTCGACGAATTCGCGAAGCCAGCTGATNNCGTCCGGATCGTACCCGACTTCGCGCAGCACGTTCGGGTGCACCATGCCGGCCCCGCCGAGCTCGATCCATGCCGTGCCGCCGCACATGTTGCATTCCCCGCCGTGGCCCTTGCACTTCGGACACGTGGTGTCCACTTCGGCGCTGGGCTCGGTGAAGGGAAAAAATGAAGGCCGGAAGCGGACGTCTTGGTCCGGGCCGAACAGTTCGCGGCATAGACCGGTCAGGGCGCCTTTGAGATGACCGAAGTGCACGTTCTCGGCAACGAGCAGTCCTTCGATCTGGTTGAATTGGAAGAGATGCCGCGCGTCGACGGCGTCGCGACGGTAACACGTTCCCGGAGCGACGACCGCGACCGGCGGGCGGTGGCGCTGCATCGTGCGGATCTGCATCGGTGAGGTGTGCGGCCGGAGCAGGTGCGTCGGCGTTACCCAAAACGAGTCGAACCCTTCGCGAGCGGGATGATCCGCCGGGATGTTGAGCGCGTCGAAGTTGTAGTAGTCCGGTTCGATCTCGGGGCCGAGCACCACCGCAAACCCCAGGCGTTCGAAGTAGGCGCAGGCGTCTTGCGTGATCCGGCGGATGGGGTGGATCGAGCCGGTCTGCGGGACGATCGCCGGAAACGTCACGTCGGCGGTCAGCGCGAGGTCGGCCTCCAGGCGGCGGCCTTGCAGCGACTCTTCCGCCGCGCGCAGGGCGGATTCCATGCGTTCGACCCGTTCGTTGATCGTCTTTCCGGCGGTGGGGCGTTCGGCGTCGGGCAATTGGCCGATGCCGCGGCGCAGCAGCGTCACGTCGCCGCCGCGTCCGAGGAAATCCACGCGGACTTTCTCGAGCCCGCGCTCGTCGGTGGCTGCGTCGAGCGCCGCCGCAAAGCGGCGCTGTAGCTCATCGAGTTTGGTTGCTAACTCACTCATCGTAAACTTTGCGGCAAATGAAAACGCCCGGGCGTTTTACTGTACCGGGCGCTTCTCGTAATCCTATGCGACTTTCGCAGGCTGCTTGAGGACTCCTTAGCCTGGGCTAGGACTGGGCGGAATTCGCCGATAGGCAAGATACGCGTTGATCGAACCCGTCTGGGCGAAGAGTTTCCAGAAAAAGTCGTTTGTTGCCATGCTGCGTTCGGACTCCTTGCTGAACCGTCGGCTCTGGCGCTTGGGCCGGAATAACGGCAGTATACCATGCGACTTTTTCTCCTGGTAGTCTTGACTTTTCGGGCCCTGGACACTGTCTTGACAGCCCCTTGAAGGTATCACCCAAGGTGTCGCTTGCCTGCCTCGTAGAGGGCGATGGAGCCGGCGACGGCGGCGTTGACGCTCTCGGTGGGGCTCCGCATCGGAATCGCGACTTTCCGGGCGCATAGAGGCCCCCACGGCCCCAGGCCGCGCCGCTCGTGCCCGACGACCACGACGCAGGGGCGAGCCCATGGCTCGGCGTCGAGCGGCTCGCCGGAGGCCTCCAGGCCAATCATCTCGAGGCCGGCCGCCCGCGCGGCCGCGCTCAGCGTCTCCGGGTCAGCCGTCGCGAGTGGAAGGCGGAAGATCGTGCCCATGGCGGCGCGGACGACCTTGGGGTGATGCGGGTCGACCCCGTCGCTTCCGAACACCGCGGCCGACGCCCCGAAGGCCTCGGCCGAGCGGAGCAGCGTGCCGGCGTTTCCCGGGTCGCTCAGGGCCGCCAGCGCGAGGACGAGCCGTGCGCCTGGAAGGAGCGATTCGAGAGGCCGGACGGCAATCGGCGCCACGGCGACTAGCCCGGTCGGCGTTTCGAGGTCCGAGATCTTAGCGGCGGTGCGCTCGTCCACGACGTAGACTGCCGAGCCTCGCGCCTCAAACTCGGCGACGTCCGCGTTGTTTTGCAAGGCGGCCCGGGTCACAAAGATCTCCGATACGGGCGCCCCGCTGCGCAGTGCCTCGGCCAGCAGCGTCGGGCCCTCGAAGAGAAACCGGCCTTGTTCGCGCCGGCCTTTGGGCGCCAGCAGGTCGCGCACCGCGCCGGCTTTGGACGCGTGGGCGCCCAGGGGAGACGGCACGGCTAGGGATTTCGCGCGCGGATCGTCATCCAGCCGCGCGTCGCGATCATCGCGATCGCGGCCATGCCGGCCGAGAGTGCGACGGCGATCTTATCGTTGAAGTGGTGCGGGACCACCCAGAGATTGAACGCGTAGACGAACGCGACGAAAATCGCGAAGAAGTAGACGAGCCAGCCGACCTCGGCCAAAATCGAAGAACGCGGTTGCACGATGCCGGGGAATACGAGGCGCGAGCGGCCGTTTCCGTTAAGTTGCGACCCATGACCGAACGCCTCGACGTCGTGCGAACCACGCCGCGCTTTTCCGGCCGCGTCTTCAACGTCCGGAGCGACGACGTGCGCTATGAGGACGGGACCGTCCACACGCTGGACGTCGTAGAGCACCGCGGATCGTTCGCGATCATCGCGACGGCCCCCGACGACCGCCTCGTCTTGGTCCGGCAGTACCGCCATCCCGCTCGTCGCTGCCTTTGGGAGATCCCGGCCGGCACGGCCGAGCCCGGAGAGGACCCTCGCGACGGCGCGCTTCGGGAACTTGCCGAAGAGAGCGGCTACCGCGCCGCCCAGATCCGGGATCTCGGCGCCCTCTACGTCACGCCGGGGTTTTGCACGGAAGTCCTTCACTTTTTCCATGCATGGGATCTCACGCCGGGCGAGCAAAACACCGACGACGACGAACGCATCGAGGTTGCGACGGTAACGCTCGCCGAGGCCAAGCGGCTTCTTGCTTCCGGCGAGATTGCGGACGTGAAGACCGCGCTGTCCGTCGCATGGCTGGAAGGCCCGCGCACTGAAATATCCGGGATGCCGGGCCGATAAAGACGGTGTACGCTTCGTCCGTTCAGCTCCTGTGGAGGGCGCCGTGGAAGTTCCTCGCGACATCGATTCCGTTTTGAAACGGCTTCTCGCATCGCGCGTAGCCGTCGATGCCGAGAGCTGCGCGCTCTCGCCCGAGGACGAGGCCTACCTGACCTCGATGATCGAGGCGATTCGCTCGGGCAGCAGCGCCGTGCTCGTCGTTGAGGATTCCGAAGAGCGCTTGAAGTTCATGTTCAGCAACGCCTCGCGGGCCGAGGCGATCACGATGCTCGGAAAAGTCATCGAAGCGACCGGCCGCCGCATCGCCGAGGTGGACGAAGGACTCTAGTAGGCGAGATTCGCCTCGGCGACGACTTCGTTGCCGTCCATCAGGGCGAGTTTCTCCATGCGGTGGCTTTGGGGAAGGTACAGCATCGCGACCTCGCCGAGCGATCGCGTCGTTCCCAGCATCGTCTTCTCCCCGTCGTGCATCCACGCCACCTGCATCGGTTTGCGCGTACCCTTGACCATCACCACGTACCACGAGCCCGTCGGTCCGTACATAACGCGCGCCGAGTGGCCTCCGGGCATCGGTCCGAACTTCGCCGTGCGATGATCGCTCGACGCGAGGCGCGAGACCATCGCGTCTTCTTGCGCCAGTTGTGCGGTAACCGAAGCGTTTTGGCGGTACAGCAGCGACGCGGGAAGTAACGCAACCAGGATCACCGCTGCAAGCGCCGGCCAAAACGCGCCAAGGCCCGCCCGCGGCAAGGTTTTCGCGCGCAACGGCGCGGCCGGAACCCCATCGGCTTCGACCATGGCCGTGACGTCGTCGCAGGCTTGGCCGAGCAGCGCCGCACAGGCCGGGCACGCCGAAGCGTGCAGGTCGCACGCGTCCCGCTGCGCGTCGTCCAGCGCGCCGAGCGCGTACATCGCGGCGTCGTCGCCCACGTGCTCGATCATGCGTGCCTCATAGCGGCGCCAAGCCTGCGAAGTCCGTTTGCTATGCGGCTTTTGATCGTGCCGAGCGGAGCGTCGAGCGCGCGCGCGATCTCGACGTGCGTCATTTGGTCGTAGTATGCGAGCTCGAGCGGGCGCCGGATCTCTTCGGGAAGGGCCGCCAGCGCGATGCGCAGGCGGTCGCTTTCGATCGGATCGCCGATTCGCAATTCGTCGTACTCGACGGGCTCGGCCGCGAGCCGGACGGCCAGGCGCGTGCGCCGGTTCTGCGAACGCGCGCGCGTGATCGCCTCGTTGCGCACGCACACGGTAAGGAAACTCTTTAAGGCGCCGCGTGCCGGCGTATAGGCGCCGGGAGAGCGCCACACGCGCGCCAGCGCGTCGTGCACGGCGTCGCGCGCGTCTTCGGCTTCTCCCAAGACGTTGTACGCGGCCGCGTAGAGCAGGCCGGCAAACTGCCGGTAGGCTTCTTCGAACGCCCATCGCTCGCGGGCGGCAAAGGCCGTCGCCAGGTCCCGGTTACCGTCGCCGTCAGCCATGCGCCACCGGGTTCGACGCGCAGGCTCCGGCACGCCTGGGAAGCGCTCCCGCGCGGCATATGCGATCACGAAGAGGAAACGCCCGCCGGGCGCCTGCGGATGATTTTCCTATCGCAGGGGGCGTACGAAGGTCTCGACGTCTTCCAGGCGCGTCTCGAGGTTACCGAGCCGTCGGTCCACCCGGTCGAATCCCGACCGGGTCTCGGCCGTGAGATCGTCGAGCCGGCCTTCGAGTCCATCGAACCGGGCTTCGAGCCGGTTGACGCCCGCGTGCGTCGCGCCGACTTCGACGGCAAGGAGGTCGAGCAGGTTCAGGATCTTGCGCGCGTCTTCACGGGACATGTGCGGGCTCTTCGATGCTTTCTCGCCGATTCCGGCGCTCGATTGATGTGATGTTGCTCTGCGGCCGGGAGCCCGTTCACGCTCGCGGACTCCCGTGGCAAGGGCCTTCCGTCACGGGACGTTCAGCGTACCCTGCGCGAAGGGCACGACGCTTCCGCCGACCTCGATTCCCTCGCTCCCGTTCTCGCCGTGAACCAGAACGTGCAAGAAGCTCCGGCGCCCCATCTTCGTGCCCTGCTCGCTGACGAACGCCGCGCCGTCTTGGGTTCCCGTCAGTCCGTAACGCATCATGTAGGCCGCGAGCGGGCCCGTTGCGCTGCCGGTGGCGGCATCTTCGACGACGCCGTGCTCCGGGGCGAACATGCGCGAATACGCGCCCGTTGCCGTCGCGGCGAAGACGAAGACGCAATCCGCGCTTTGCTTGCCGCCGTGCAAACGGCGCACGCCTTCCAGATCGAGCCACGCACGGTCGACGCTTGCGGGATCCCGCAGCGCGACGTAGACGTTCGGATTGCCGGCAGAAACGAGCTGCGGCGGCGAGGGCGCGAGGTCGCTTTCGGGCAGGCCGAGAGCGCTCGCGCAGGTGTCGCGGTCGAAGAGCGGCCCGAACTCGATCGGCGGCGTCGTCAGCCACAGTCGCGCCGTCGCGCCGCGCTCAACGCGCACGGGCACGTCGCCGACGAGTTCTTCGACGAGGAAGCCGGCCGAGCCGGTTGGGATAAGCCCTCGGTCGAGCGCGACGAACGCGCCGCCGATGGTCGGGTGGCCGGCAAAACGCATTTCCATCGTCGGCGTAAAGATGCGAAAGCGCAAGGCGCACCCGGGGCGGTCGCTGGGAGAGATAAACACGGTTTCCGAGAGATTGAATTCGCGCGCAATCCGCTGCATCGTCGGCGCGTCTAGGCCGGCGGCGTTCGGGACGACGGCGAGCGGGTTTCCTTCCATCGGCGTTTCCGTGAAAACGTCGACGACGCAATATGAATAGGTTCGCATGATATCCGTAATGCGCTCGCCCCTGGGACGGGTTGCCTATCGCCGGATGCGAAGGATCATGTGATCCTCGTCGAGATACGTCGCGCCGACTTTCAAGGAGTTCGGCTCGGTGCCGAACGTTTCGAAGCCGAAGCTCCGGTACAGCCTGCGAGCGGCCTCTTGCGATACGGCGACCGACAACAGCACCTGTTCGAGTCCCGGTTCGTCCTTCGCTCGATCGATCAGCGCAGCCATCAGCGCTCCGGCGATCCCGCCGCCGCGATGCGTGGGCGTAACGTACAGGCCGTACACGTAGCCCTTGTGCCGTTCCTTGAGCCCCTCGTGCCTGGCGAATCTGGCGATGCCGACGAGGGTATCGCCGTCGAACGCGCCGAGATTGACGCTTCCCGGCGGCGTCTCGCGAAGACGATCCGCGGCGGCCTCCACGGTCGTTCCGCGATGTTCGTCGGCCGACTTCCCGAACGCGCTGGGATCGCCTTCGAGCGATTCGAGCCGGATCCGCCACCACGCCGCGGCGTCTTTTTCCGTGAGGATGCGTACGTTCATCGCAGCCCCATTCTAGCCGAAAATGCGAAAAGGCGCCCCGCCGAGCGGAGCGCCTTTTCGTTTTTTGACGGATGCGTGACTATTTTCCGACGGCTTGTTTGGCCATGTTCGCGAGCGTGCCGAACGCCTTCTGATCGGATATCGCCAGCTCGGCCAGCGCCTTCCGGTTCAGCGTTACGCCCGACTTCTTGAGGCCGTTCATGAAGACCGAGTACGAAAGGCCCTCGCGCCGCACGGCCGCGTTGATGCGGCTGATCCACAGCGAGCGGAAATCGCGCTTGCGGACGCGCCGGTCGCGGAACGAGTAAGCGAGCGACTTTAGGAGCGCTTCGTTTGCGACGCGATAGTTCCGGCGGCGCGAGGCGCGGAAGCCCTTTACCGCCTTCATCACCTTGCGCCGGTGCTTGAGTCCGTGAACGCCGCGCTTGATGCGTGCCATTGCTGCAGCTCCTCCTTAAACCAAGTACGGGATCGTCGGCGCGAAGCGCTTGACGTCGCCCTTAAACGTCGGCTGATCCTTGCGGAACTTGCGTTTACGTTTGCTGCTCTTCTTGCTCAGAATATGTCCGCAACCGGAAAATTGATGGCGGTGCAGCACTTTGCCGGTCGCCGTCACTTTCACGCGTTTCGCGGTACCGCGATGGGTTCGAATCTTAGGCACGGGTTGGCTCCTTCGTCTCGGCGGATTCGTCCGCTGGGTGCGGGTCTTTCTCGGTCTCTCGTTGCGACGAGAACTTCGGCGGGCCCGTCGGCGTCGCGCGGGGCGCCAAGATCATAAACATATTTTTTCCTTCGAGTCGCGGTTCGCGTTCGACCGTGGCCAGCGGGATCATATCTTCCGCCATGCGGTCGAGCAAACGGCGCCCGAAACCTTGGTACGTAATTTCGCGGCCGCGGAACATGATCGTCACTTTGATCTTGCTCCCGTCGAGCAACAGTCGCTCGGCCATGCGCGCTTTCGTCTCGTAGTCGTGCGTCTCGATCTTCGGCCGCAGCTTCACTTCGCGTAGTTCGACGTGCCGCTGCTTCTTGCGGGTGTCCTTGTCTTTCTTCGATTGCTCGTACTTAAGACGCCCGTAATCGCCGATTTTGCAAACCGGCGGTTGTGCCGTCGGCGAGATTTCGATGAGGTCCATTCCGGCCGTGCGTGCGCGCGCTAGAGCGTCCTCGGTCGGCATGATGCCGAGTTGCTCGCCGTTTTCGTCGATGACGCGCACCGATCGAATGCGGATCTGATCGTTGACTCTGAGAGGTCGTGCTATGTCCGGTCTCCCGTTACTCTATAGAGAAGAAAGAAAAAATGGCGCCGCCGAAGCAGCCCCACCGCGACGGAACCAGCCGCTGGCTCCTCGAGGAGAGACCGGATCGCCCGCAGGCATCCGGTGAGTGCCCTCCCGGGCACTACTTCGGCCCACGGAGCATACCACGCCATAGCGGGGCGGTGTCAACGGCCGGGGTAGCCAAGAGGCCCCGATGGCACCTCGCGTTCCTTTCGCCGGCACGCTCCTTGCGGCGCTCGTCTGCCTCGCCGCGCTCGCGGCTCCCGGCGTCGCGTCTGCCGAGCCGATCTCGCTGACCGTCGACGCGAGCGGCGTCGCGGGCCAGAACGTCGTCTTCGCGCGCGAGCGGGTGCCCGTCCCGCCGGGACCGCTCACGCTCTACTACCCGAAATGGATACCGGGCGAGCACGGGCCCGTCGGCCCAATCGGGAATTTTGCCGGCCTGGTCGTACGGGGCGGGGGCGCGGTCTTGCCCTGGGCCCGCGATCCCGTCGACCTCTACGCCTTCCACGTGACCGTCCCGCCGGGCGTCGATCATCTCGACGTCTCGATGACCTATCTCGGCGCGCCGTTCGGCAACTATTCGTCGAACCGGCTCGCGTCCTCGAATCTCGGCGTGATCGTATGGGATCAAAGCCTTCTCTATCCGTCCACGCTCACGATGCGGCAGGCGATCTTCCGGCCCACGGTCATTCTCCCGGACGGATGGAAGTTCGCGACCGCGCTGACCGGCGCGCGCCGCGACGGCAATGCCGTGACGTTCGACGACGTTTCGCTCGAGCATCTGGTGGACTCGCCGCTGGACATGGGCGAGAACTACCGGCGATGGACGCTTTGGAGCCAAGGCGGCAACGGCGCGTATCTCAACGCGTTCGCCGACACGCCCGAAGAGCTCGCCGCGAGCGATGCCGTCGTCGGCCACTATCGCCGGCTCGTGCGCGAGATGCTGGCGATGTACGGCGCGCGGCACTGGCGCGACTACAATTTCCTGTTGACGCTGTCGGACGTCATTCCCGGCGAAGGCATCGAGCACCACGAATCGAGCGACGACGGCGCTGCCGGAAACTATTTGACCGACGCTCCGACGCTCGACAAGGGCGCCGATCTCCTTTCGCACGAGTTCAACCACTCGTGGGACGGAAAATACCGGATGCCGGCCGGCCTGTATCAACCCAACCTGCAGATGCCGTACGACGACTCGCTGCTCTGGGTCTACGAAGGCATGACGCAATACTACGGCAACGTCATGTCGTGGCGCGACGGCATACGCGACGCGCAATACTGGCCCGACCACGTGGCGGCGACGTACGCGTATTACGACAACGAGCCGGGCCGGAACTGGCGATCGCTGCTCGACACGGCCGTTTCCGGACCGTTCTTGTACGCGACGCCGCGCCTCTACGGCGCGCAGCGCCGGCAGGTCGATTTTTACTCCGAAGGCGAGCTGATGTGGCTCAAAGCCGACAGCATCATTCGCGAAAAGACGAACGGCCGCGAATCGCTCGACACGTTCGCGAAGGCGTTCTTCGGCGGGCGCGACACCGGGCCCGAGGTGGTGACCTACACCCGCGACGACGTGGTCGACGGTTTGAACGCCGTGGTTCCCTACGACTGGAACGGCTTCTTCGCGACGTGGGTCGACGCCATCGCGGTGCATCCGCCCGACGGCTTTACCGCCGGCGGCTGGAAGCTGGTCTACACCGACCAGCCCCAGCATTTCGTCCAGAAAGGCAACTTCTGGTATTCGATCGGCATCAACGTGGACGACGGCGGACACGTCACGGACGTGCGGTTCGGATCCCCGGCATGGAAGGCCGGCGTGGGTGTTTTGACGCAGATCGCCGCCGTCAACGGCCGGGGATTCTCGGCCGACGTCCTCTACGACGCGCTCGTCGCAGCCAAATCGTCGAACGCATCGATCCGGCTGCTGCTCGAACGCACCGACACGTACCGCGAGGTCGATCTGGCGTATCGCGACGGCCCGCGCTATCCGCACCTCGTCCGGATCGAAGGCGTTCCCGATCGCCTCAGCGAGGTCGTCAAGCCGCTCGCAGCGCAATAAGGAACGATGGAGAAAGCATAACTATGCCGGATCGGAGCTCGGCTCCCGAGGTCGAAGAGGAGGGCGGCGCGGCCCTCAACCGGATCAGTTCCGGACTGATTTCGGTCGAGCGGGTCGTCTTCATCATCGTCGGGCTGCTGCTGTTCGTCAGCGCCATCGCGCTGGCGTGGCGNNGATCTGATTCTGCTGATCTTGATGATCGCCGAGATCGCGTACACCGTCACCGCCTCCGCGCGCGGCGGGGCGCTCTCGCCGCGCCCGTTTCTGATCGTGGGACTCATCGCCGTCATCCGGCGCGTCTTGGTGATTACCGTGCAGGAAGTCCAGCCCACGGGCGCGCGCCCGATCGGGCAGATCTACAGCAGCAGCGTCGACCTCGCGCTCTTAACGGCGGTGGTCTTGGCGTTCGTGTTCTCGCTCTATCTGCTCGGACGTACGCCGAAAGGCGAGCATTCCGAACCCGGCCAGCCGCACTAGAACGATCCGATCGCGTCGCGGTAAGCGGCGAGCAGCGTCGCGATCGCCTCGTCGTCTATGACGAGAGGCGGCGCGATGCGCAGCACGTTTTCTTGCGTATCCTTCGCGGCAACGCCGCGGGCAAGGAGCGCGCGCGACAGATCTTCCGCCGGACGCGTCAGCTCGATGCCGATCATGAGGCCGCGTCCGCGAATCTCCTTCACGTACGGAGAACGCGCGGCCCGCAAGCCCTGCATGATCGACGCGCCCGCGTAGCGCGCTCGTTCGGGCAGTTTTTCGTCCACGATCACGTCCATCGCAGCTTCGGCGATCGCCGCGCCGAGCGGATTGCCGCCGAACGTGCTGCCGTGGTCGCCGGGTTGGAAGAGGTTCATGATCTCCGCGTTCGCGAGCGCCGCGGAAACGGGGTAGAATCCACCGCCCAGCGCTTTGCCCACCAGCAAGATGTCGGGCTTGATGCCGTCGTAGTCGCACGCGAACAGGTCTCCGGTGCGCCCGAACCCGGTCTGGATCTCGTCTGCGAGAAAGAGCGCGCGGTGTTCGCGGCAGATCGCCCACGCGCGCTTCATGTAGCCCTCCGGGGGCACGATCACGCCGCCTTCCCCTTGGATCGGTTCGATGAGAACGGCGCAGGTATTGGCCGTGACCGAACGTTCGAGCGCGTCCGCGTCGCCGTACGGTACGAAGACGAAACCTGGGGTGAACGGACCGAAGTTCTTTCGGTACTGCGGCGTCCCGCTCGCGCTGATCGCCGTCGTCGTGCGNNTCCGCGCCGGTATTCATCGGCAGCGCCTTGTCGAAACCGCACAGCGCCGTCAACTTCTTGAGGAAGCCGGCCAGCCGGTCGTTGCGCATCGCGCGCGACGTGAGCGCGACGCGACCCGATTGCTCGAGTAACGCTTGCCGAATGCGCGGGTGGCAGTGGCCTTGGTTGACGGCCGAATACGCGCTGATGCAATCGAGATAGCGATTTCCGTCAACGTCCCAAAGCCAAACGCCTTCGGCGCGCTCCACCACCAGGTCGATCGGGTGGTAGTTTTGGGCGCCGTAACGCTCCTCCGTGACAATGATATCGCGAGTCTTTTCCGAAAGTCCGTGATGCATGATGACCGTGCGCGCCGCGTGTGTTTATCCCGGTAGGGAGCCCGCAGGGGCGCGTTTCGCCTGCGTTCGAGGAACACTTGGCGGATAACTTACGGGCGCCCGAAGCGGGCACCTCTTCCGCTCTGGAAGCGCTGGCGGCTCGCGACGACGATCGCATTGCCGCCGATTGCCGGACGATCGTGCTCGTGCACGACGAGCCCCGTCCGCGTGCGATCCTTCTCTTCCACGGGCTGACCGCAAGCCCGAAGCAGTTCGAACGCTTGGCGCGCGAGTTGCACGGGCGTGGACACAACGTCTTGGTCCCGCGCCTGCCCCACCACGGACGCGTCGACCGTTTGAGCAACGTCTTGGCCGGCCTCACCGTCGAAGAACTCACCGCGTTCGCGGAAAAAAGTCTGGCCGGTGCGCGCGAACTCGGCGGCACGATCACCGTTGCGGGTTTCTCTTTAGGGGGTTTGCTCACGCTCTGGCTCGCTCAGCGCGAAGATCTGTCGCGCGCAGTCGCGATCGCGCCGTTCTTGGGCATCGCTTGGATTCCCAATCGCTGGATGAACGCGCTGGCCGAAAAGATGCTCAGCCTGCCCAACCGGTTTTACTGGTGGGATCCGGTCAAGCGCGAGCGCCAGATGCCGGCTCACGGTTACCCGCAATATCCGACGCACGCGCTCGGTAACGCCTACATTCTGGCCCGCACGGTTATCGCCGACGCGCAGGCCGCGCCGCCGCGCGCCGAACGAATCGTCTTCGTAACGAACCGGCGCGAGATCGGCGTCAACAATCGCGCGGTGCATCGCCTAATGGCTTCGTGGGCGAGCTCCGGAGCGCAGACCGAGCACGTCGAATTAACGAATTTGTGGTTTTCTCACGACATCATTGATTCGCTGCACGATTCGACATTGGCCGAACGCGCCTATCCCGCGATCCTGGCCGCGGTGGACCCGTGAAGCGCTGCGCGTGGGCGACGTCGCCGCTCATGCAGGCCTATCACGACCAAGAGTGGGGCGTTCCCGTGCACGACGACGACCGTCTCTTCGAGTTTCTCACGCTCGAAGGCGCGCAAGCCGGCCTGAGCTGGAACACGATCTTGCGCAAGCGCGACCGGTATCGCGAGCTCTTTGCCGGTTTCGAGATTGCCAAAGTGGCTCGGTTCTCGCGGGCGCGCGTCGAACGCATCCTCAAAGACCCCGGAATCGTGCGAAATCGCGCGAAGGTCGAATCCACGGTCTCCAACGCGAAGGCGGCGCTGCTCGTGCGGCGCGAACTTGGGTCGCTCGATGTCTTGATTTGGAGCTTTACCGGCGGAGGCACGATGCGAAAAGCCCGTCCCAAGTCGTCTTCGGAGGTTCCGGCCTCTACGCCGGAGTCGTCGGCGATGAGCCAGGCGTTGCGGGAGCGCGGCTTCCGCTTCGTCGGTCCGACGATTTGCTACGCGCTGATGCAGGCGGTCGGCATGGTCGACGACCACGTCAGGGGATGCGGCGTTGCTCGAAGCTCCCGCTAGCCGTCCCAGCGCGACCTACGAGGAAGCGGTCGAGCGCGCCGGTGCGATCGCGGCGCGCGACGACGACCGCGTGCTTCCGGAAGGACGCACGGCGCTGCTGACGAGCGGCGCGCGCGCTCCGCTGGCCGTCGTGCTCTTTCACGGCTTTACCAATCATCCCGGACAATACGCGCAGTTCGCGCCGCTGCTCGCCGAACGGGGCGTCAACGTGTTCGCGCCGCGCATGTGGGGGCACGGATACCGCGACCGCATGTCGCGCGACCTGGAACGCTTCGACATGGGCAAAGGGCTCGCCGGCGCCTACGAGGCGCTCGACGCGGCGAGCGGGCTCGGGGACCGCGTCGCGGTCTTAGGCATCTCCCTTGGAGGCGTTCTTGCAGCGCACATCGCGCAGCATCGCGCCGACGTTGCGCTGGCCGTTCCGATCGCGCCCGACATCGCCATCTTGAATTTTCCGTACCCGGTTTCGCGCGGCGCCGGCATGGCGATGCGATTTCTTCCCAACCGCTTTCAGTGGTGGGATCCACGCGTCAAAGAGGCGCAGCGCCCGGCGACGGCCTATCCGCAGTTTTCCACGCGTGCGCTGGGCCAGACGCTGCTCTTGAGCGACGCGGTCTACGGCGCCGCCCGTTCGAGCGCACCTGCGGCGGCGCGCATTACGACGATCTCGAATCGTCGCGACCCGGCCGTCAACCATAAAGTAACCGAGAAGGTCGTCTCGCTGTGGACGGATCGCCGGGGCGACGGCACCGTCTCGCTGGTCGATATCGAAGGGCTGCCCGCGAATCACGATATCGTCGATCCGGACAATCCGCTCGCACGGACGGATCTCGTCTATCCGATTCTCGTCGACGCGCTGCTGGCCGGTGGGGAAGGTCCGTCGTAAGGCTCGAAGCCGAGTCAGGTCGGATCGAACGCTCCGGTGAGGATCATCTGCTCGGAGAGTTCGCGCGCTTTTCGATACCGCTGCCGCGTTTCTGGCGGAGCGTCCGCCGGCAGCTCGTCGAGAATGCGCTCGAGCTCCTCGTCGAACATCGCGGCGAGCGATGGCGGCGTGTACGAGCCGGGGAATCGCATGCGCTGCGCGATCATCAGCCGGTAGATGCGGTCCGTGGCCAAATCTTCCATATAGCCGTCCAGCAAACTCGCGCCTTTGCCTTCGAGCGCGCCGTTCCGGTAACGGATGACCGTTCGGACGGCGGCTCGCGTGCCGTCGATGGTCGTCGTTCCGACGCCGTGCGGCGC
>PMFP01000078.1:3979-40720 GCA_003155175.1 Vulcanimicrobiota bacterium | reverse complement strand
ACGGCGAGCGCTCGCGCGTTGAGTTCGGGATCTTCGCGGCTTGGATAGAGCGCCGTCATGCCGCCGATCGCCAGCGCGCCGTGCTTGTGGCAGACGTCGGGCAGCAGCGTGCGCACGGTTTGAAAGAATGGGACGTCGAGCGGTATCGTATTGCGATCCGGGAGTAGCCACTCCGGATCGTTGAGATTGAAATGGATGAGGCTCGCCATGTAGTCCCAGCGTCCGAGATTCAAGCCGACGAGATACTCGCGCAGATTGAACAGAAACTCTTCCATCTGATACGGCAGCGGGTGCGCTTCGACCAGCGCCATCGCCCTGATCGAGCCCGGCTTCCAGCCTTTAGCCTGGATAATCGAGTCGAAGAGCGCTTTCCACCAGAGCGCCTCTTCCGCCGACTCGGACTTTGGAATGTAGATGCACAGCGGATGCCGCAGCCGGTCGTAGTCCAGCCGAAACGCCAGGAGGGCGACGTCGAACAGCGATGCGCTGGTCAGCGATCCGTCGGCAAAGATGCCCGACTGGCTCAGGTGCAGGCCGCGCACGCGATTCCAAACGACCGTCTCGCTCGGCACGATGCCGACGGTGCGGCCGCGTTTCGCGTCGTCGTAGGACAGCTCTCCGTAAAGCGCGGCGATCAGGTTGTCGTGCCCGGCCATGAGGTGGTCCCAGCGATTGAGCATCGAGTCTTCGAGATCGAGCATCACGCCGGGCGCCCCGGAGTTGAGCATCTTGACGACGAGCTCGGCGTCGTCGGCCGGCCCCGTCATTTGGTTGCGCTGATCGGCGCACCACGCCGGCAGCTCGATACGCCAATCGGTGGTCGTCGCTTCCGACGCGGGCAGGTAGGCCGGAAGGTCGCCGGCGTGCGCGCGCGCGAGCGCCGCCGCCCGCGCGGCGGCTAGGCGCTGCTGCTCGGGAGTGAAGCGCTCGTGCAGCGGCAGAAAGAAGTCCGCGAAGCCTTCGGGGAGGTCCCGATCGAGCGCGAAGCCGGCTGGGGCTGCGTTCATCGGCGCTGCGCGACCACGCGTTCCACCGTTTCGTAGAACTGTTCGGTTTCGGTCGAACCCTTCAGGGCCGTCGTCGACGACTGGCCTTCGCTAATCGTCTGGGCGACCTCGTCGAAGTAACCCGTTCCGACCTCGCGCTGGTGACGCGTCGCCGTGTAGCCGAACTCTTCGCTGCGAAACTCGGCTTGCTGGAATTCGGCGTACGCCGACATGCCGCGCTCTTTGAAGTCGTGCGCCAGGGTGAAGAAGCTGTGGTTGAGCGAGTGAAAGCCGGCCAGCGTGATGAACTGGAACTTGTAGCCCATCGCGTTGAGTTGGTCGCGAAAGGTCGCGATCGAGCGCTCGTCGAGTTTTTTCTTCCAGTTGAACGACGGCGAACAGTTGTAGGCCAGGAGTTTGCCCGGGAATTTTGCGTGCACCGCATCGGCGAACTTGCGCGCCTCTTCGATGTTCGGTTCGGACGTCTCGACCCAGAGCAGGTCGGCGTACGGCGCGTACGCGAGGCCGCGCGCGATCGCCGCGTCGAGTCCCCCGCGCATCGCGTGGAATCCCTCGGGCGTGCGTTCGCCGGTCAGAAACTCGGCGTCGCGCGGGTCGATGTCGCTCGTGATGATGTGCGCTCCGTTGGCGTCGGTGCGCGCGATGATGATCGTCGGAACGTCGAGCACGTCGGCCGCGAGACGGGCGGCCACGAGATGGCGGATCGCTTCTTGCGTCGGAATGAGCACCTTGCCGCCGAGATGGCCGCACTTCTTTTCCGACGAGAGTTGATCTTCGAAGTGGACGCCGGCGGCGCCGGCCTTGATCATGGACTTCATCAGTTCGAAGCAGTTGAGGTTGCCGCCGAATCCGGCTTCCGCGTCGGCGACGATCGGCAAGTACCATTGCGGGCCGCCGCGGCCTTCGAGCGATTCGATCTGATCCAGGCGCGCTAGCGAGTTGTTGAGGCGCTCGACCAATTGCGGAACGCTGTTGACGGGATAAAGGCTCTGATCGGGATACATCTGCCCGGCGCCGTTGGCGTCGGCGGCGACTTGCCATCCGCTGCAGTAGATGGCTTTCAGNNCCGGCGCGCGCGCCTTGTACGGCTTGGTTTCCGGTCACCGTGCCGAGCGCCGCCGTCGCGCTCTTGTCGTGCAGCAGATTCCAGAGGCGATCGGCGCCCATCTTGGCCAGCGTCTGTTCGACGACGATGCTGCCCTGGAGCCGGACCACGTCGGACGCGCTATACGGACGCGTCGCGCCCTTCCACCGCGGGTCGCTCTCCCATTTCTTGGTCAGCTCGAGGGCGCGTTCTTCGGCGGTGGCCATGGTGCGGAGTCTCCTTAATTGGATGGCGATGGCAGGCTTATTGGACCGGGTCATTTGGATGGGCTTCCATCGTTCTTTGGATGGTCTCCTTTACTAAAGCCTATCGCGAAACGCCTTGTCAATATGATTTGCCAAACCCCCGCATAGTATTCGNNCGGGGGTGAACGGGGGGCCAAGCCGCCCCGTTTTTAGACAGGCCCGCGCTGGGCGTTCAGCCCAGCGTGGGCAATGGGAGTGATGGGCGCGAGGTCATGTCCGGGCGGTCTTCGGTGAAGTTTTCGAGTGCGCGATCCATGAGAGAGATCGCGAAGTCGAGTTGCGGATCCGATCCGTTGCGGTAGTCCTGGGGAGCGATGTCCACGTCGTAGTCGGGATCGGTGCCGTAGTTCTCGACCGCCCATCCGACGTCCACGAACCAGAACGAATACTCGGGCTGCGTGGTCACCGTGCCGTCCACGAGATGGTGATACGGATTGATGCCGATGACGCCGCCCCACGTCCGCTTGCCGACGAGCGGCCCGAGCTTGTAGATCTTAAAGCAGTGGCTGAAGATGTCGCCGTCCGAGCCCGCAAACTGATTCGTCAGCGCGATCATCGGACCGGCCACGGACTCGGGCGGATACGGCACCGGCGCGCCGTATCGGGGTGCGTCGTACCCGATGCGTTTGCGCGCGAGCTTTTCGAGCAGCAGCGGCGAGACGTGTCCGCCCCGGTTGTAACGAACGTCGACGAGCAGCCCCTTGCGATCGAACTCGCTCAGGAAGCCGCGGTGAAACTCCGCGAATCCCCACGGACCCATGTCCGGAACGTGAACGTATCCGACGCGGCCGTCGGTCTTTTCCCGAACGTAGCGCCGGTTCGCGTCCACCCACGCGCGGTAACGCAGCGAACTCTCGCGCGCCAGCGTCTTGACCAGAACGGCGCGCTCCTCGTCACGGCGCGTGCGCAGCGTGAGCGTGACCTCGCGCCCTGCGAGATTCACGAGCAGACGGTCGATCGAATCGGACGGCGAGACGCGCTTGCCGCCGACCGCTACGACGACGTCGCCTTCGCGCACGTCCAGGCCGGGCTCGGCGAGCGGCGAGTCGTGTTCCCGATCCCACGAATCGCCGCGATAGATGCGCTCGATGCGATACCCTTCGCGCGCGTCGTCCCAAGCGAAGTCGGCGCCGAGAAATCCGCGCTGGTACTGCGGCGGAACGCGATAGTCTCCGCCCATTTCGTAGGCGTGCGACGTGCCGAGTTCGCCGTGCATCTCCCAGATCAAGTCGGAGAGCTCGCCGCGCGTCCGGACGCGCGGCAGCACCGCCTTGTAGCGATCGTAGACGCGATCCCAATCGATGTCGCTCATGTCCTCGACCCAGAAGTGCTCGGTCTGCAGGCGCCATGCTTCGCGGTACATCTGCGCCCACTCGTCGCGCGGAGCCACCTCGACGTGCGCGCGATCCAGATCGATCAGACCGCTCTTGCGGCCCGTTTCGGCGGGCGGTTTGTGGTCCTCGGGATCTTCGGGCAGCTCGCCGAGCGCGTCGTAGGCGCGCAGGCGGTCGTGCGTGCGGTAGACCAGCGTGCGTCCGTCCGGGCCGAGGCGAATTTCGCCTACGTCCGTTGCGACGGTCGCGGAGCGCTGCTGTTCGAAGTCGTACGCAAGCAGCGCTCCCGCTTCGTCCTCCTCGTCGCCGTCGCGCCCGGTCCCCTTTATGCCGCGCACGGGGAATCGCGTGAAGTAGACGCGTCCCTTGACGGCGACGATGTCGTCGTAAGCGCCCTCCTCGACCGGAAAGCCGAGAATGCGTCCTTCGATGCCGTCGAAATCGATCGAGATCGAGGGCGCTTTCTCCACCTTCTTCGCATCGTCGCGATCGTGGTCGTGATCGCGGTGCAACGGCCGAGGTTTCGAAACGAAGGGACTGGGCACGTCGTTCCGCAGCGTCACGGCAAACGGGCGCTCCGCTTGCGGAAAACTCAAGTCGAACTGCAACGCGTCGTAGACCGGGTGAAAGTCGCGGCTGGAAATGAAGTACAGGTACCGGCCGTCGGGATCCCAAGCCGGCGCGCGGTCCACGCGCAGCGGCGACGTCACGTCGTGCGTCTTCCCCGACTTGACGCGGACGATTCGCAGGATCGCGGTCTCGTTGCTCGGCGACCACGCGTACGCGATGAATCGTCCGTCGGGCGAGAACGCGACGTCGGTGATGCGCCGCGCCGGACTCTTGTCCAGAACGCGCACCTTGCCGTCGTCCAAGTCCACGATGCAGAGCTCGTGGCGATGGTTGGCAAAGGCGATTGCGTCGTCGGATGGCGACACGGCGAGATCGGTCACGCGACCGATGTCGCCGGTGGTCACGAAGCGCGGCGGCGCGCTCGAATCGGCGCGATGGACCGCGATCTGCTCGAAGCCGTTGACGTCGGTGACGGCGGCAAAACGTTTGCCGCCCTTCAGCCACTCGGTGAGCCGGTAGCGCGCCTTGCTACCGATGCCGTGATGCACCGGCGCGCCGTCGAAAAACGGCATCGTGAACGGCTGTCCGCGCGAAACGAACGCCAGCGCCGTTCCGTCCGGGCTGGGCGCAAAGTGCTCGAGCGATTCCGAGGCCGGCTCGAAACGCCGCACGGTCTGCGGAGCGGTCGAGTGGGCTTCGACCGTCAACCGCTGCGTTTGTCCGGTGGCCACGTCGCAGACGCAGAGCTCGCCTCCCGCCCCGTAGACGATGCGGCCTCCGTCCGTTGAGGGGAAGCGAACGTAGTACTCGCCTTCGTGCGTCTGGCGCGTCACGTCCGTGCCGTCGAGCGCGCAGGAATAGACGTTCCCGATCCCTTCGTGGTCGGCGAGAAAAAAGATGCGCTCGCCGATCCACATCGGCCACGTCGGATTGCCGTCGGGAAGTTTGAGACGCTCGAATTCACCCGATCCGGTCGCGTCGATCCAAATCTCGCCGGCGGTGCCGCCGCGATAGCGCTTCCAACGCGCCGGATCGTCGGCGTTGCGCCCGATGACGGTTCCTCCGCGCGGCCCGAACGAGAACGACTTTGCATGTCCGAGCCCGAGCTCGCGTACGGGTCCGCCGTCGCGTGGGACCGCCATGGGGCGCGTCTCGCGCTCGTACCACGAGCCGGCGTTGGCGACGAAGAAGATCTCGGTCCCGTCGGCGCTCCAAACATCCGTCGAGACCATCGTGCTTCCCAGGAACGTCACGCGTTGCGGCGTTCCTCCGGTTGCCGGCATGACGTAGATCTCGGGGTTGCCTTCGTCGTTGGAGACGAACGCGACGTGCGTACCGTCGGGAGAGAATCGCGGGAGCGTGCACGTTCCGAAGCTCGCGGTGAGGCGGCGTGCGGTTCCGCCGCCTGCGGAAACGCTCCACAGATCGTCTTCGCACACGAAGACGATGCGGTCGCCGGCAATGGTCGGTTGTCGATAGTAGCCTTGGTTCATATCGAGGGCCGAGGTTGGCGACAGGCTTGGCCCGTTCCGCCTTGCCCCGGGGCCGCTTTAGCGGTTGGGCATGGCGCTGCCGCCGTTGCGTAAGAGGCGGCCGAGCGCGGCGTTGAGTTCGGCCGTATTCTGAATCTGGGTCCAAATCGGAACCAGCGCCGGCGTTTCGCTGCGCTGCTGAAACGGAAGGACCGTCCCGCCTTCGACGAACGGGGTCGCCGGGAAACCGGCGACCGCCCGAAAGAGCAGCTCGGCGTAGAGGGCGTTGGCCCAGCCGAACTCGGGCCTAGTGTATCGCCAATATCCGTCGGGGTAGAAGCTCTCGTGGATCATCCCGTTTTCACTGTCCGTCTGCGCGAGCGTGGTGATGCTTTCGGCCACTTCGGCGCTGTCCGTCGCCGTCAGCGCCCGCCCGATGATGCCGAGCGGCCAGACGTACCCGTACGGCGTGTGGGGGCTGCCCAACCCGGTCGCGTAGCGTCCCGAAAAGAACCACGGGTTGTCGGCGCTCAGCGCGAAACCGCGCGTCGCCAAATAGGTCGGATCGTGAGCGGAAGCCCAGTTGATGTACGGGATCGTCGTCAGGTTCGGGATGTTCGCGTCGTCCATAAGATTGTACGCGCGATAGCCGTCGGTCTCGAACGCATACATCCAGATGCCGAGTTGCGGATTGTAGAAGCGTCCGTAGCGCTCGACGCCGGTTTGCACCCGCGCGGCCACGCCGGTCGCGCGGTCCGCCAGCGCCGCATCGTTCCAACCTTCGCGAGCCAGGTGAGCCAGCGCGCGTAACGCCACGACGGCCAGCATGTTTTGCGGAACGTTGAAACGGTACTGAACCGGATCGTCGGACGGGCGGAAGGCTCCCCAAATCATGCCGGTGTTCGGATTGTAGCGGTCGTCGGTCGGCTCGCGGCCGTCGAACCGGTAGGATCCGCGGCACGCCGCGTGGCGCTCTTCGCAGAGATAGACGCGAACGATCGTCGTGAACGCGTTGTGAAGATGGTCCGTGAAGATCGTGCGGTCGCCCGTTTGCTGCCAGTAGATCCACGCCAGCAAGACGGGGAACGCCAGCGAATCGATCTCCCACTTGCGCTCCCACGTGCGATAGTCGGCCGAAAACGCGTTGGCGTACGGATCGGAGAGCACGTTGCGCGCGTTGCGCTCGATCACGCCGGCAAAGCGGGCGCGCAGGATCGGATACGCGGGCTGAAACGCGATGTACGGAATCGTTTGCGCCGACGAGTCGCGCAGCCACATGGCCGGAATGTCGCCCGTCTGCACGTACGTCGTGCGGTCGTCCTCGAGAAAGAAGTCGTGAAACAGCGTTTGGAACAGCGACTCAGGCTGGATCTGACGAGTGCGGCTTCCGGTCATCGGAACCAGCAGCGATTGCGCGCCTGCCGGGAGCCCCGCGGCGAGGACCGCCATCGCGACGATGAACGCGAGAACCGTTCGTCCGAATCGCTCCCTCACGGCGTCGCGTTCTGCGGATGCGCTTCCTCAACGTCCAGACCGGCTGCGACCAGGCTCTTGGCGAGCGGCATCAGGTCCACTTCGTCGGCGTTGCAGAGGACGACCGCGGCCAGCTTGCGGCTCGGAACGAAGGCGAGCGCCGACGAAAACCCGGTGACGAATCCGTTCTGAACGCCGGCGTCGAAACCGAACGGCCGGGCGGCGAACAGTCCCATACCGTACGGCACGCTGCTCCCGTCCGTCAGAATCGTGGGCCGCATCATGAGCGGCAACATGCCGGCAAATCTGCCGTCGTACAGTGCGCCGGCGAAACGCTCGAGGTCGGGCACGTTCGATTCTAGGTCGCCCGCCGCGAACGAGAGCGACGGCGAACCCCACGGCACGCTGCCGGCGGCGCGGTCGAGTTCGAACGTTCCGGGACTCCACGTTTTGGTCGCGCGCATGCCCAGCGGAGCGAACACGTCGTCGTGCAGCCAGGACGAGAGCGGACGGCGCGTCGCGGCGGCGACCGCCAAACCGAGCGCGAGGTAGTTGGTGTTGCTGTACGCCCAATCCGTTCCCGCGGCGAACGCGACCGGACGCGATTCGGCCGCTGCGAGGAGCGTCTCCGGCGCGACCGGTTCTCGGGAAAACCGGTCGAAATCCGGGAACTGCGTGTAGTCCGGCAGGCCGGCCGTTTGGTTTAGCAACTCCCGCACCGTCGTCGCGGCGCCGATGCCGCTTTGCGGCAGATATCGAATCACCGGCGCATCGAGATCCATCTCGCCGCGTCTGGCCAAGTCTAAGACCGACGCGGCCAGAATCGTCTTCGAGAGCGAGCCGATTGCGAACGCCGTCTCGACGCGCAGCGGACGCGCGTGCGCGGAATCGGCAAACCCGTAAGCTCGCTCGTAATGCGACCCGTCGTCGCCGCGCCGGATGCCGGCGGCGCAACCGGCGATCGCGCGGTCTTGCATCACGTAGCGCACGATCCGATCGACGCGCGCCGCTTCGCCGGGTGAGAACGCACCGGCGGCGACGGCCGGAAGAAGCGCGAGGAGCAGAGGCGCCGCATGCATCGTGTCGTGCTTCGTCACGCCGAGGGCAGGTCCGCCGCGGCAGCGACCGCAATATTTTTCGGGCTTTGTCCCTCTCTTATGGATACGATCGCCTGGTGGGCGATTTCGACGCACGGAAGATGCGCGCGCTGGCTCGCGCCATCTCGTGGGCGGAATCGGGGCGCGGAGCGGAACTGATCGGCCACGTCTTCGCTCGCAGCGGCCGAGCGATGACGATCGGGCTTACGGGCCCTCCGGGCGTTGGAAAATCTACGTTGTCCTCGGCAATCGTTCGCAAAGCCCGCTCGTTGGGCAAGACGGTCGGCGTCATCTCGGTCGATCCCAGCTCGCCGTATTCGCACGGCGCGTTGCTCGGCGACCGCATACGCCTCACCGAGCACTTTACCGATCCGGACGTCTTCATTCGATCGATGGCCAGTCGAGGTCATCTCGGCGGCCTTGCGGGGGCAACTGCGGATGCGGTGCTGCTCATGGACGCCTTCGGCATCGACGTCGTGCTGATCGAGACCGTCGGCGTGGGACAGAGCGAAATCGAAATCGCCGAGCTCGCGCAGACGACGATCGTCGCGCTGCAGCCGGGCAGCGGAGACTCGGTTCAGGTGCTCAAGGCGGGAATCATGGAGATTGCCGACGTGTTCGTCGTGAACAAGGCCGACCACCCGATGGCCAATCAACTCAAGCGCGAGATCCGCTCGATGATGGAAATGCTCTCGTTTTCCGGCTGGGTTCCCGAGCTCGTGGCGACGCAAGCGTTAATCGGCGAAGGCATCGACGATTTGTGGCGCGCGGTGGAGGCACACGTCGCGTATCTGAAGTCGTCCGGAGAGATCGACGAGCGCCGGCGGGATGCGTTCGCGCATCAGGTTCGCCAACTCGCGCTCGGCAAGCTGCAGCGCCGTCTCGACGCCGCGGTTCGTCGCGAGACCCGAGCGACCGGCTTGGATCCCTACGCCGCCGCCGACCGCGTTCTCGGCTCGTTTGGTCCGGAGACGCCGGAGAACGGCGGCGACGAGCCGGCAATTCGGCCGCGCGCCGTCGTCAAGGGCCTCACCTAGAAGCCCGGCGCTCGCCAAACAAAGAAAAACGGCGCGGAGACGATTCGTCCCCGCGCCGCGGTAGCCCAGTTTACTCCGCGCTAAAAGCCCGCGGTCGTGTGTGGCGTACCCCAGCCCGTAGGACCGTCGTATCCTACGCGCGCCGTGCAGATGTACTTCCAGACGGCCGGACATGCGCCGTTGGTCCCGGTCGTGATGTCGTAGAAATCAGCGCTTCCGCCGTGCGCCCACAGCGTCGCGGGCGTCGCGCTCGCCGCGTTTTGGGCCAGTGCGTAGACGGCGCCGATGATCGGCGAGGACGCGCTCGTTCCGCCGTATTGGGCCCAGCCAAGCGGGATACCGTACGGATTGGGATAGCTGTCGTAAACGGCGACGCCCGTATTCGGGTCGGCTTCGGCCGAGATGTCGCCGATCTGGCGCGTCGGACAAATGGTCTGCGCGGCTTGCCACGACGGCTTTGCGACGAACAGGCTGCATCCGCTTCCGCCGTCGACCCATGCCGACTCGGTCCAGCCGCGCGTTCCGCCGCCCTTCTTGAGCGTCGTTCCGCCGACGGCAACCACCGAGCTGTAGGCCGCGGGTACCTGCGGGTAGTATCCGCCGTCGCCCGTGCTCGCCGTGATGACGTGCCCCGGGTGAACGTAGTCCGCGTCGGACGGCTCGAATTCGTCGCCGCCGTAAGAATTGCTGACCACGTTGGCGCCGAGCGCGACCGCTTCGTCGACGGCCTTGCCGAGGTTCGTATCGCTCGAGTCGGCCGCTTCGACAAGAATGATCTTGCAGTTGGGGCAGATCGCCGAGACCATGTCGACGTCGAGCGAGATCTCTCCGGCCCAACCTTGGTCCGGAGCCGGATACGTCGTCGTGCCGGTTTGGCTTACTTTCCTAAAGCACTTATTCGCGGTCGTACACGCCGGGAGCTTATAGTACGCGCGATAGACGTCGAGATCGCTTTCGGCTTTCGGATCGTCCTGCGCGTCGACGATCGCGACCGTTTGCGTCTTTCCGTCCGCTTTCGAATACGCGGCGAGGGCGTAGGCGCTCTGAAGGTCCACAGGGCCGTAGCTTCCGAGCAGCGGAGCGGCGTCGGGCGTCACGTCGGCCCCCAGCCGGTGCAGTCCGCCGGAATTTTCCACAAGGGCCATGCAATGCATCGTATGCGCCACGACCACTCCGGGGCACATGCTCTTGGCGCTGCCGACGGTTTCCGGAATCACCATCGGCCTGCGGGCGCGGATCAGGTCGAACGCGGCTCCCTCGGCCGTGGAAAGACTCGCGACGGCCCCTTGCGCGACGGCGCCCTGCGCAGCGGCGCCCGGTGCGACGGCTTGTCCTTGGGCTGCCGGGGGAATCAGTGCGTTTTGGCCCTGGCCTTGTCCCTGGCCGCCGCACGCGGCCAGCGTCAGGGCGGCGGCGGTTGCAAAGAGCAGCCGGTTGCGGTTACGAAACATAGTGGATTCGCTTCCTCATCTAGAGACGAGCGTGTGGTGCGGCGATGGGCTGCCCCAGTTCTTTGCCGCCGGTGCCCGCACCCTTATTGTCGGCAGTCAGGGCCTAGGTCCTTACGGGAGAATCGCGGCGCCGAAGCGTCGAACCACTGCCCCCATGGCGAAAATGATCGAGCGGCCGCCCGTACCGGCCCCGGGATCGGGGCGGACCGGCCCGGGCTCGGGCGCCGTGGACCGTACCATTTCGGACGTCCCCCTGCGGCCCGTCTATGGCCCCGAGGACGCCGGCGGCGGCGCGATCCCCGCTCCCGGAGCCTATCCGTACACCCGTGGCATCCACGCCAACGGGTACCGCGACCGGCTTTGGACGATGCGTCAATTTGCGGGCTTCGGAACCGCGCAGCAAACCAACGAGCGTTATCATTTCTTACTCGGCCAAGGGCAGATGGGACTGTCCGTCGCGTTCGACATGCCGACGCTGATGGGTTACGACTCGGACGCGCCGCAGGCGCGCGGCGAAGTCGGGCGGTGCGGCGTCGCGATCGACTCGCTCGCCGATATGGAAGTGCTCTTCGACGGAATCGACATGGGAGCGATCACGACGTCCATGACGATCAACGGACCCGCGGCGATCGCCGTCGCGCAGTACGTTGCGGCCGCCGAAAAGAAAGGCATTCCGCGCGCGATGCTCGGCGGCACCATTCAGGCCGACATTCTCAAAGAGTACATCGCGCAGAAGGAATGGATCTTCCCGCCGCGACCGCATATGCGCGTGATCGTTGACATGATCCGCTTCTGCACCGAAGAGATGCCCAAGTGGAACACGATTTCGATCAGCGGCTATCACATACGCGAGGCGGGTTCGACCGCCGCTCAAGAGCTCGCGTTCACGCTGGCGGACGGTTTCGCGTACGTCGAGGCGTGCGTGGCCGAAGGAATGGACGTCGATTCGTTCGCGCCGCGGCTTTCGTTCTTTTTCAACTCGCACATCGACTTCTTCGAAGAGATCGCGAAGTTCCGGGCGGCTCGCCGGATTTACGCGCGCCACATGCGCGAAAAGTACGGCGCCAAGGATCCCCGGTCGTGGAAGCTGCGCTTCCATACCCAGACGGCGGGATGCAGCGCGACCGCGCAGCAGCCGGAGAACAACATCGTCCGCGTCGCGTACGAGGCGATGGCGGCGGTATTGGGCGGCACGCAGTCGCTGCATACGAACTCGATGGACGAAGTGCTTGCGCTCCCCACCGAGAAGTCGGTCGAGATCGCGCTGCGCACGCAGCAGGTGCTCGCGTACGAGACGAACGTGACCAACGTCGTGGACCCGCTGGGCGGTTCGTACTTCGTCGAAGCGCTGACCGACGAAATGGAGCGACAGGCCGAAGCTTACTTCGACCAGATCGCCGAATACGGCGGCGTGGTCGAAGCGATCGAAGCCGGCTTCTTCCAGAAGGAGATCGCCGAGGCCAGCTACCGGTACCAGCGGTCGATCGAGGCCAAGGACCGGATCATCGTGGGCGTCAACGCGTTTCAAAAAGACGAAGAGGCGGCGGTGGACTTGCTCAAGATTACGGAGGCAACGCAGGCGCAGCAGGTCGCGGCAGTTCGCTCCGTTCGGCAGCGCCGCGACGGCGAGGCGGTGCGAACGACGCTCGAGCGGCTGCAACGTGCCTGTCGCGATCCGAAGGACAATCTGATGCCGCATCTGATAGACTGTGTCAACGCGTACTGCACGGAGGGTGAAATCGTCGAAGCCATGGTCGCGGTCTACGGCCGCTATACGGAAAAGTCGGTATTCTAGCGCGATGAAGGTACGGGACGAACTCGAGCGCCGCCGCGTGCGGCGCACGTTGACGGAGGTCAAAGACAAGTTCGAAGAAGCGCTGCGCCTGAGCCTGGGGCGGCGCCCGTCGCATCTTCAGCTGATCGCCGGCGGAAAACGCTAGTGGCGTCGACGCAGGCTGCCAGACCCCTTCGCGTCGTCGTCGCGAAGGCGGGCCTGGACGGACACGACCGCGGAGCGAAAGTGATCGCGCGCGCCCTGCGCGATGCCGGCATGGAAGTCATTTATACCGGGTTGTTCCAAACGCCCGAGCAGATCGTGCAGACGGCGATCCAGGAAGACGCGGACGGCATCGGCCTCTCGATCCTTTCGGGAGCGCACATGACGCTCTTCCCGCTGGTCGTCGAGCAGCTCAAGGCGCAGGGCGCAGAAGACATCGTCTTTTTCGGGGGTGGAACCATTCCGCCCGAAGACGCCGGGGAACTCAAGGCGATCGGCGTGCGGGCCCTCTTTACGCCGGGCGCGCCGCTGCAAGAGATCGTCGACTTCGTCAACGACGCGTGCGGGCGGCGGAGAGAACTCGTCGGATAACGATTTGAATCTTGAAGGTTAGGACGCGCATCGCGCCGTCGCCGACCGGCGACCCGCACGTCGGAACGGCGTACGTCGCGCTTGTCAATTACTGTCTCGCCAAGCAGAACGGCGGCGAGTTCGTGTTGCGCATCGAGGACACCGACCTGACCCGGAGCACGTCCGAGTCGGAGCGGGCGATCCTCGATGCCTTGCGCTGGTGCGGCCTATCGTGGGACGAGGGCCCCGACGTCGGCGGCCCGCACGGCCCGTATCGCCAGAGCGAGCGCACCGCCATCTATCGCCAGTACGTGGGCAAGCTGCTCGAGGACGGCCACGCGTTCAAGTGCTTTTGCACGCCGCAGCGCCTTGAGGAGATGCGCGTGGCGCAGCGCGCGGCCGGCCTCCCGCCGCGCTACGACGGCCTCTGCCTCACCTATTCTGCCGGCGAGGTCGCGCGCCGCGAAGCGGCCGGCGAGCCGCACGTCGTTCGATTGAAGGTTCCCGACGAAGGCGTCTGCATCGTGCACGATGCGCGGCGCGGTCCGATCGAGTTCGAGTGGAAGAGCGTCGACATGCAAGTGCTGGTGAAGTCCGACGGACTGCCGACCTACCACCTGGCGAACGTCGTCGACGATCATCTCATGGAGATCACCCACGTCGCGCGCGGCGAAGAGTGGGTGTCGAGCGCTCCCAAGCATCTGCTGTTGTACCGGTACTTCGGCTGGGATCCGCCCGTCCTGATCCATCTGCCGTTGCTGCGCAACCCGGACAAGAGCAAGCTGAGCAAACGCAAGAACCCGACCGGCATTCTGTTCTATCGGGCGTTCGGCTACGTGCCCGAAGCGCTGATGAATTTTCTCGGTCTTCTCGTGAACTCGGCGCACGAGGGCGAAGACGAAATGATGAGTCTGGAAACGATGGTGAAACGCTTTTCCGTCGAGCACGTCCCGCTCGGCGGCCCGGTTTTCGACGTCGAGAAGCTCGACTGGCTCAACGGCCGCTACCTCCGGGAACGCTTCGACGCCGGTGCGTTCGAGGCGCGCGTCGCCGAATGGGGATTCGCGCCGGAGCGGCTCGCGCGCATCGCCGCGCTGGCGCAGCCGCGCGTGCAGCGTCTCTCGGACCTGGCCTACTTGACGGCTTTCTTCTTTGCGGGCCGCGTTCCGGTTCGCGTCGAGGATCTGCGGTCGGCTAAGCTGGACGACCTGGGCACGCGCCAAGCGCTTCATCTGGCGCTCGTCGAGCTGGACGCGCTGCGCGAATGGAACGTGGCGGGAATCGAGGGCGTCCTGACGCGCATCGCGAGCGTGCTCGGAAAGAAAGTTCGCGACATCGCACGGCCGTTCTACGTCGCGATCACCGGGAGTCCGACGTCGGTTCCGCTCTACGACGCGATGGATCTGCTTGGCCGCGAAGTGGTTCGAGAGCGCCTGCGCTTCGCGCTGGAACTGCTCGGTACGCCCACCAAACGGGAGATCGAGGATTGGAAGGAACTGGTCGTATGACGGTTCGCGCGATCGTGCTTGCGGCGGGGAAAGGTACGCGCATGAAGAGCGACGTCACCAAGGTCTTGCACGAGCTGTGCGGCCGGCCGCTGCTGTGGTACGTGATCCAAGCGCTACGCGCTGCGGGGATCGACGACGTTCTGGTCGTCACCAATCCCGAACTGCAGAACCGTATCGACGAATTCGGCGTGCGCGGCGTCTTGCAGGGCGAGCAGCTCGGAACCGGGCACGCCGTCCAGGTTGCGCTCGCGGCGATGACGCCGTCGGAACGCGGCCGGATCGTCGTCGCGTACGGCGACATGCCGCTCGCCGGACCGGCGATTTACCGCTCCATCGTAGATGCGCTCGACGGCGACGTTCCGATGACGTTAATTACGGCCCGGATGCCCGCGTCGTCGAACTTCGGACGTATCGTTCGCCGCGGCGAGAACGTCGAACGCATCGTCGAGGCGCGCGACGCGACGCCCGAAGATCTGCGAATCGAGGAAACGAACGCCGGGATCTACGCCTTTCACGAAGATCGCTTGCGCGAGGCCGTCTCGGGACTGCGCAACGACAACGCGCAGAAAGAGTACTATCTCACCGACACGGTCGAGAAGTTCGTGCGCGGCGGCGAGCGCGTGCGCCCGATCCTCGTGGAGGACGCCGCGGACGTCGCGGGCATCAACGATCGCGTCGAACTCGCTCTCGCTCGTCGCGAAATGAACGCGCGCCTCTGCGCCGCGGCCATGCGCGATGGCGTAACGATCGTGGATCCGGACACGACCTATCTCGAGCCGGAGGTCGAGATCGGGCGGGACACCGTCATCTATCCCAATACCTCGTTGGCGCGCCTCTCGTGCGTCGGGACGCATTGCGTGGTCGGTCCGAACTCCCGGCTTTCGAACGCGCGGCTCGGCGACCGCGTCACCGTGCGCGAGAGCGTGATCGTGGATTCGACGCTGGGCGACGGCGTGCAGGTAGGGCCCTTCGCGCATTTGCGCGCGAACGCGCGGCTCGCGGGCGGCGTGCGGATCGGGAATTTCGTCGAGGTCAAGAATTCCGAGCTCGGCGACGGGGC
This sequence comes from Vulcanimicrobiota bacterium, assembly GCA_003155175.1. GTDB lineage: Bacteria > Vulcanimicrobiota > Vulcanimicrobiia > Vulcanimicrobiales > Vulcanimicrobiaceae > Hemerobacter > Hemerobacter limicola. The sequence goes on along the minus strand of PMFP01000078.1, from coordinate 25,014 downwards.
CAAGGCCAACCATCTCGCGTACGTCGGCGACGCCAGCGTCGGTTCGGGCAGCAATATCGGCGCCGGCACGATCACGTGCAACTTCGACGGCGAACGCAAGAACCGAACGACCATCGGGAAGAACGTCTCCATCGGTTCCAATACGTCGCTGGTCGCTCCGGTCGACGTGGGTGACGGGGCGCTGACGGGCGCGGGCTCGGTGGTAATCCGGGACGTGCCTGCAGGCGAGCGCGTCGCGGGTAATCCCGCGCGACCGCTGCCGAAGAAAGAAGTTTAAGTCCCGCCGCATTCCCGCCGGGGAACTTAGCGCTCCAGGAAGACCATGCTCGACGTTCTCGATCTCATCGTGCGGGCCGCGCGCACCTCGAGTCGCGCCGTCGTCGCGGAGATTGCCGGCGCGGCGTTCGCGCTCGATTCGCGCGCCGACGCCGCCATGTTCTTCGACGTCGCGGGCGACGAGCTGCGATGCGCGGCCGCGTTCGGAACGCGCACGCTCGGCTACGAGGGCCTCGTCCTCGGCCGCGAACGCGCGCGCCGCCTTCCGTCGCTCGCCGCGCGAGCCGGCCATCACGTCGCGCTGCGCGAATGCGAGGCCGCCCTGATTCCGACCGACCGCAGCGCGCTCGCGATTCCGATGTGCGACGGCGGCGCCCCGTTTGCCGTCGTATATCTCAGCTCGCGGACGGCCCGGGCTTTCGACCCCGCCCGCGATCTCGTCGCGCTCGTGCGCTACGCCGCCATCCCGTATCTTTTGGCGCGCGAACGCGAGCTGGATCGAAACGACGCGATGTACGACGGTCTCACCGGCCTGCTGGCACCGCGCGCGTTCCGCACGTTGCTCTGCGAGGAGGTCGAGCGTTCGGCGTGCGACCCAACGAGTTTGCCGCTCTCTCTTTGGTTCGTGGACACCGACGGCTTTAAGGCCATTAACGACCGCGACGGGCACGCGCAGGGCGACCGCGTCTTGCAGCAGATGGCCTCGCTCCTTCGCGCCCACGCCGTCGGCGGCGTAGACGTCCCCGCCCGGAACGGCGGTGACGAATACTGCCTGCTCCTGCGCCGCTCGCCCAAGAGCGCGGCGATCGCTCGCGCGCACGCGTTCGTTGCCGCGGTTCGTCAGCACGATTTCGGGGCGGGCCGCCGCGTGACGGCCAGCGTGGGCGTGGCATCCATTCCGTTCGACGCGAGCACCGCGAGCGCGCTGCTCGAATGCGCCGACGCCGCGATGTACCACAGCAAACGCGCCGGGCGCGACCGGGTCTCCTTTGCCGCGGGCGAGGGACGATTCGCGGAGTTCGGTTGATTCGCCGCGAACGCAGCGGCAATGGCCCGGATCTTCCTACGCAACGCGCGGCTTCTTCTTGCGGCGATGCTGCTATCGCTCGCGGTTGCGGGCGTCGCACAGGCCGCGATCGTGCGACCGAACGGACTCGACCGTCGGGTGGACGCGATACCCAACGCGGCGATGCTTTCGAGTCCAGGCACCGCGCTCGTGGACGCGCCGCGTCAAGAAGCTGCCAACCGCTTGGTAAATTGGACGATTCCCGGCGAGGTCGCCTCGGTCTTAGCCTCGGCGGCGGCGCTCTTCTATTTTTGGAACGCCGGCTGGGCGGCGGCGCTGCGCGATCGCTTGCGGCGGAGGTTCCGCTCCGATACGCTGATCCGCTTCTCGTTCGGTTTCGCCCTCGCGCTCGTCGCGAAGCTGGCCGCGCTCGTGCCCGACTTCTATCTCTATCGCGTCAATCGCGTCCTCGGGATCTTCACGCAACTTACCCCCGGATGGCTCGACGAATGGATGCTGACGACTCTGGCCACGGCAATCGCCGCCGGGATCGCCGCGGCGGCCGTCCTGTGGCTGGTGGATCGGACGCCGCAATGGTACATCTACACGGCCGTCGCGATCGTCCTCGTAGCCGTCGGCGCTGCGTACGTCGCGCCGTCGCTTCCCGGATTCGCCCATTACGTGCCGCTGGAAGGAGCGGCGAAGGCGCCGCTGGAGGCACTGCTGCGGCGCGCCGGTTATGCGGGAGTTCCGATCCTGGTCGAGGATCGCTCCCTTCGAACGGGCGTCGAGACCGCCGCCGTTCGCGGCATCGGACCGTCGCGGCAAATCGTGATCTCGGACAACCTCATCGCGGCCGATTCGCCCGGTGAAGTCGAGTTCGTCGTCGCGCACCAACTCGGGCACCTCTCGCACGGTGACGTTCTGCGCGTCTATCTGTGGCGCGCGTTTCTGCTCATGGCCGGCGTCGCGGTCGCGATTTCCATCGCGGATCGCGTACGATTCCGGCGCGACGACGATCCGCTCTCGCGCTTGTCGCTCGTCGGGGCGCTCTTGGCGTGCGTCTATCTGATCGCCTCGCCGATCGACGCCGCCGTCCTGCGACACACCGAACCGCCGGCCGACGCCTACGCGCTTTCGATGACGGGGAACCGCGCGGCCGCGGTTCGCTCGCTGGTTCGCTCCGCCGACCAGCAGTTGACGGAGATCTGCCCGGACGTCGTCGCGCGCGTCTTCTTCGACGTAACGCCCCCGCTCGGCGCGCGCATCGCTGCGATAAATGGAGTGCCTAACGGCTGTCCTTGAGGCACGGCGCGGTCCTGGACTCCGCTTACGACATCCAGAGTTTCTTCATCTCCGGTAAATCGCCGAGCCCGCGCTCGTAGCCATACTTGATCGCCGGCGCCATGATGCTCGGGTCGACCACACTCATAGTCTTGCGACCCGGCAACATCCCCGCGACGACTAATTTCACCTTCGTGCCGCCGGCTTCGAGGTCTTTAACCTCTTGCAGGATCGTGTTCGGGAGATGATTGAGCCGCAACCCCGCTTTTTCTTGTGCGATCGTATCCGCCAAGACGACGACGAGTGCGCGCTTTGCGCCCGCGATGATGTCGCAGTGGGTCTCGGTCGGTCCGATGCTGCCGTCCATGCAGTACCGATCCTTAACCCACGTCGGCCCGGTCACCCCGGGGGCCGAAGCACTCGCGGAGCAAGCCGTGTAAACCGGGACGCCCGAATTGGGAGCGATGACGAGACGCTCGGCTGTATAGCAGTCGATCGTCGTGATGTACATTTTATCCGGGATCGTTTGAAGGTCGCCTAAAAAGACTTTCATGTTTGTCTCAAATTTGGCTGCCGGGATCGATTTCGCAGCCATCGCCGCGTGGCCGATCGCTTGAATCGTCGCGGGACTGCCGTCCTTTGCATCGATCCCCATCTGGATCACGCGCTTCTGACTTGGGCTGTACTGCTGCGCCGGAACCATCTTTGCCATGAGTTCGGGATGGTTGGCCAGTGCATTGAATTCGCCGGAGAAAAGGTCCAGACGGCCGCCCAAGAGGGCGCTACCCAAGACGGCTCCCGCCGAGGTGCCGACGACGATATCGGCCAGACGCAAATCCACCCCATTTGTCCGCATCGCTTTGAAGTAACCCACAAGGAACGAACTCATATACTCCGAGCCGCCTCCTAGGACAAGTGCGCGGTCCTTGCCGCGCCCGGGCGGGTTTTTATAAGGGATGGGGTGCGACAGCCCGTCGTTCCAGTCGGCAGTCGAAGCGATCAACCGATCCGCAACCTCGTTTTCGACTTCGGTGAAGACGGCAGGCGAAATCGAATCGGCGGCACTCGCAAGCCTAGGCGCGACGGCGAGCGCGCACCCGGCGAGGCTCGACGCGAGGAGCGAACGACGCGAAAGGCGACTCGACATATTCTTCTTCTTTCTCAGTTTAGCAGAACTTCGTCAACTGCGGCCCTCGGCTCCTCAATCCGCGCTAAATCTCGCTCCGTCAGCTTGCGAAGGCGATGCTTCCTGTAACTTGCGTTCCCAGATGGTGGGCGGTGAGCATTTCGATGATGGCGGCGTGGGCGACGCGCCCGTCGAGGATCTGGGCGGCGCCGACGCCTTGACGGACGCCGCGCGCGGCGGCGCGAACCGTGGCGCGCAGTTCGAAGGAGAGCCGCTCGTCGTCGGCCAGGACGAGCGCTTCGGCGGGCGTGAGTTCGTTGATGATCGCGTTCGTTTCCGGATGGGCGACGCCGCCGCCGACGTAGAAGAAGATCGCGCGCACGGCGGCAACTGCGGCCGCGACGGCGGATGCAACGTCGTCGGCGAGCGCGACCGTTTCGTCGCGCGAAAACGGGGAAAACGTCGTCGGTTCGATCACGGGAACGTAGCCGGCGTCGAGAAGGGTGTCGAGGAGATCGGTTTGCACCGTGCCGATCCCGTCGGGCCCCTGCGGCAAGAGCGCCGCGTCGGCGCCGCCGAGGCGCACGGCGACGTTGGCGCTGCGGTTGATCGCGCGCACGACGCCGCGCGCCGCATCGGCTCCCGGAGCGACGATGATCGGCCGAATCTGCGATTCGACGAGAAAGCGGACGTCCTGCACGAGGGTTGATTCGACGGCCGCGCCGGCGGTCGCGTCGTCCACGCGCATCACGAGCGTTCTGCCTGCGAAGGGCTTTGCCGCTTCAGCCATCTCCGGTTTTTTCGGCGGGCGGTGCGGCGGCCCATGCATTGACCGATTGCATCGCGCGCTCGACGCCGCTCTCGAGCCAGAGCTCCACGCCGTCTGCCGCTGCCGAGACGATGCGGTCGAGATCGGCCTTCTCGTCCCCGGCGAACGGACTCAGGACGTGGTCCACGCTGTCGTAGGCGGGCCTTCCTACGCCGACGCGCAGGCGCGGGAAGCCGTCGCCCATCGTCGCGATGACCGAGCGCAACCCGTTGTGTCCGCCGTGCCCACCGCTCGCGCGCATGCGCAGGCGTCCGAACGGAAGGTCCATGTCGTCGCTGACGACCAGGATCTGCGCCGGCTCGACGCGATACCAGGACGCCGCGAGCCGCACGGGCGCGCCGCTCATGTTCATGTAGGAGGCGGGCTTGAGCAGCATGACGCCGCGCGCGGCGTCCACGGCTTGATAGGCGTTGTCTTTGCGTTTCCAGCCGGTAAGGCCGTAGCGGCGCGCCAGTTCGTCGACGACCATGAAGCCGGCGTTGTGGCGCGTCGCCGCGTATTCTTTGCCCGGGTTTCCTAAGCCGACGACCAGTTGCAGGGCGGCTACTCGGAGGTTGAGGCCGTCTCGGTCTTCTCTCCGATGACTTCGGGTTCGGCCTGCGCCGGCGCTTCGAGTCCGAGCTCGGCCTCTTCGAGGAGACGGGCCGTCTTCGACGCTTCGACGAGTACGACGGTCGTATCGCCGGGCGTGATCAGTTTGAAGCCTTCGGGCAGCTTGACGTCGGCCGCGTTGATGTGTTCGTGAATGCCTAGAGCCGTCACGTCCACTTCGAGATTGTCGGGGAGGCGGCTGGCCGGACCCTCGACTTCGATCTCGTGCGTGATCACGTCCATGACGCCGCCCTGTTCTTTCACGCCGACCGCGGCGCCGACCGTCACGACGGACAGTTTTGCGCGAACGGCTTCGTTTGCGGAAACGCGTTGGAAGTCGGCGTGGAGGATGCGGTGCGAGACTTCGTTACGCTGCACTTCGCGGATGAGCGCGGTCTCGGTTTTCGATCCGTCGACTAGCGTGATGAGCGTGGTGCGTCCGCCGTGATGCAGCAGATCGTCGAGTGCCTTGGCTTCGACCGAGATCGGCTGGGAATCGCTGCCGTGTCCGTAGATGATGGCGGGGATTCTTCCCTTGGCGCGCACTTGCTGCGAACCCGTCGTGCCGACGCCGTCGCGTCGCTCGATGTTGAGCTTGAAGTCTTTGGTGGCCACGTTAAATTAATCTCCTGAAAACGATAAAAACTATACGGGAGCTGTGGGGACGGGTTCGACCGGAGCCGGCAACGCATCGGCTACCGCCGGTTCGCCTTCGATGAAGAGCTCGGAGATCGAACGATTCGTCGTGATGCGGTTTATGGCATCCGCCAGCGTCTGGGCGATCGAGAGCTGCACGAACTTCGGATGATCCTCGAGGCGATCGACGGGGATCGTGTTCGTGATGATGACCCGCTCGATGTCGGAACGTTCGAGGACGCCGATGGCTTCGCCCGCAAAGATGCCGTGGGTGGCGACGGTGTAGACTTTCGTCGCACCGCGAGCCAGGATTGCCTCGGCCGCTTTGGCCAGCGTGCCTCCGGTGGAAATCATGTCGTCTACGATGACGGCGATCTTGCCCTTCACGTGGCCGACGATGTCGGTGACCTCGGAGACGTCGGGCTCCGGACGCCGCTTAAAGACGATCGCGAGCGAGCTATTCAGGCGCTTGGCAAAAAGTTCGGCGCGGTGCACGCCGCCCGCGTCGGGCGAAACGACGACGATCGCGTCGTCGCACAGCCCTTCCTTCTTGAGGTAGTTGCAGAGCGTGGGCCTGGCCTCAAGATTGTCGACGGGAATGTCGAAGAAGCCCTGAATCTGAGCGGCGTGAAGGTCGAGCGTGACGATGCGCTCGGCGCCCGCGACTTGCAGCAGGTTGGCGACGACCTTTGCCGAGATGGGCTCGCGGCCTTTGCTCTTCTTGTCCTGCTTGGCGTACCCGTAATAGGGAACGACGGCCGTTATGCGGCCCGCCGACGCGCGCCGCAGCGCGTCGATCATCAAGATCAGTTCCATCAGAGCGTCGTTGACGCCGTTTCCGTTGGGCGCCTTGCAGATGGACTGGACGACGAACGCCTCGGAGCCCCGCACGTTCTCACCGATCTCGATGCGGGTCTCTTCATTTCTAAACTGGTCGACCAGCGCTTTGCCGACGTGCAGTTTAAGACGCTTGGCGATCTCTTCGGCAAGCGCCGGATTCGAGTTCCCTCGGAAGATCAGGGGATTCTGGCTCAAGGGTGGCTTCTCCGGACTGCGGCGGGCGAATGGCTTGCTTTCCACCCCTTGGCTTGCTCTCCTCGGCGCAACCGAGTTTCGCCCGCGGTTGTCGAATAGGCGGTCATGGCCGGTACGTTCGAACTCGTCGCTCCGTTCGCGCTGGCGGGCGACCAGCCCGCCGCGACGCAGGCGCTTGCCGCGGGCATCGCGGCCGGCGACCGGGCGCAGACGCTTCTCGGCGTGACCGGGAGCGGTAAGACGATGGCGATGGCCCGCGTCGTCGAGCTGGTCCAGAAGCCTACGCTCGTGCTCTGCCACAACAAAACGCTGGCGGCGCAGCTGTGCGCCGAGTTTCGGGAGTTCTTCCCGAACAACGCCGTCGAGTATTTCGTCTCGTACTTCGACTACTACCAGCCCGAAGCGTACGTTCCGTCCACCGACACCTACATCGAAAAGGACAGCTCGATCAACGAAGAGATCGAGCGCCTGCGCCACTCGGCGACGCAGTCTCTGCTCACGCGGCCCGATACGCTCATCGTGGCGTCGGTGTCGTGCATCTTCGGCTTGGGCTCTCCGTCGGACTACATGGAGATGTCGGCGCGGCTGCACCTCGGCGAGGAGATGGATCGCGACCAGCTGCTTCGCAAGCTCGTGGACATGCAGTACCGGCGCAACGATCTCAACCTGGTGCGCGGCACGTTCCGGGTGCGCGGCGACGTGCTCGAGTTCATGGGCGTGGACGAAGACTTAGTCCATCGCATCGAATTTTTCGGCGACACGGTCGAGGCCATCAACGTCGTCAATCTGATGACCGGCGAGTACGTCGAGAGCAAGGACGAACTCCTGATCTTTCCGGCCAAGCATTTCATCACCCCGGACGAAAAACTGCGCCGGGCGATCGTCGGGATCGAAACGGAGTTGGAAGAGCGCCTGCGCTATTTCCGCGAGCACGGAAAATTGCTCGAAGCGCAGCGGATCGAGCAGCGCACGCGCTACGACCTGGAGATGTTGCGCGAAGTCGGCTACTGCAACGGCATCGAGAACTACTCGCGGCATCTGACCGGCCGCGAACCCGGCTCGACGCCGTGGTGCTTGATCGATTTCTTCCCGAAGGACTGGCTGCTCTTCGTGGACGAGTCGCACGTCTCGCTTCCCCAAGTGCACGCCATGTACGCGGGCGACCGGTCCCGCAAGTCCATCCTCGTCGAGCACGGCTTCCGTCTGCCCAGCGCGCTCGACAACCGTCCGCTGACGTACGACGAGTTCGACGATCACATCAATCAGGCCGTGTACGTTTCGGCGACGCCGGCGACGTACGAAATCGGCCGCAGCGCCCAGGTTGTCGAGATGATCATTCGTCCGACCGGACTGGTGGATCCGGAGGTCGAGGTGAGGCCGACGCGCCACCAGGTGGACGATTTGATGGAAGAGATCCGCGTTCGCGCAGATCGCAAGGAGCGCGTGCTGGTCACCACGCTCACGAAGAAGATGGCCGAAGACCTCACCGACTTCCTGATCGAGTCGGGGCTGAAGGTTCGCTACCTTCACAGCGAAGTGGACACGCTCGAGCGCGTTGCAATCCTTCGCGACTTGCGTCTGGGCGTGTTCGACGTGCTCGTCGGCATCAATCTGTTGCGCGAAGGACTCGATCTGCCGGAAGTCTCGCTCGTCGGCATCCTGGACGCAGACAAAGAAGGCTACCTGCGAAGCGCGACCTCGCTGATTCAGACGATCGGCCGGGCCGCGCGCAACGTCGAGGGCAAGGTCATCATGTACGCCGACGCCGTGACCGAGTCCATGGCGCGCGCGCTCGGCGAAACCAAGCGCCGTCGCGAGCGCCAACTCGCCTTTAACGCCGAGCACGGAATCGAACCGCGGTCGATTCGCCGCGAGATCCGCAACATTTTAGCGGTGCTCGACGAGAGCGGCGGAGCCGCCGAGAGCCTCAAGCACGAGAAGATCCCCAAGGATCTCGCGCGCAAGATGGCGCGCGAACTCGAGGTCAAGATGAAAGAGTTTGCGGGCGCCCTCGAGTTCGAGAAAGCCGCTGCCGTGCGCGACGAATTGATCGAGTTGCGCAAGCACATCGGCGGAAACGAATCGCTGCTGTTTCAGGGGAAAGCGCCCAAGGTCTTCGAACGAGCGCTGGAAGAGCTCGTCGGAGGGTAACGTTTGTCCAGCGTCGCGTGGGCGGTCGTTCTCGTCGTGGCGGCCGCGCTCGTCGCGGCCGGGATCCACTGGAACGTCCAGCGTGCGTTCAGCTACTCGCGCCTGATCACGCACAACGACGTGGCGGGCTTCCTGTTCTCGGCCATCTGCGTGATCTATGCGGTGGTTCTGGGCTTCGTCGTCATCATCGTCTGGGAGAAGTACGACACGGCCGTCGCCAACACCGACGCCGAGGTCGCCGCCGTGGCCGACCTCTACCACAGCGTCGCGGGCTATCCGCCGAAGGAGCGGCTCGCAATCCGCCGCGAGCTGCACCAGTACATCCACGAGACGCTGTCGCAAGACTGGCCGACCATGCGTGCGGGCGGCAACCCGTCGAACACCTCGCCGATCCTCGAGAACGTGACCTGGATGGTGCAGAGCTTTTCGCCCGCCAATTTCCGGGAGTCCAACGCGCAAGCGGCCTCCATCCAAAACGTGCAAAGCATTTTCGACACCAGACGCTTGCGGCTGCTGCAGAACCAGCCCGCGGTTCCCGCGGTTCTGTGGTTCGCGCTGATCGTCGGAGGGATCACGATCATGACGTTCACCTTCCTGTTCGGCGTCCAGAACCAGCGGACGCAGCTGCTCATGACGGCGATGCTGGCCGCCGTCGTTACGATCTTATTCATCGTGATCTACGATTTCGACCGTCCGTTCAGCCACGCCATCGGCATCTCGCCGGAGGGCTGGACGGCCTTACACGCGCGGCTGGAATTCGTTCGCTGAACGTCTAAGAGAGAGGACATGCTTCGATTCTCGGCCGCGCTCGTGGCCTTGCTTGCTTTTGGGGGCGCGGCCGCGTTCGCGCAAACAACCGCCGCAGCGCCGTCGGTTGCCGCTACGCCGAACGGCCCGGCTATGGCGCGCGCGTTGGATTGGTACCACCGTCTGCAGACGGGCGATATCGATCGCTCGCAGCTCAGTCCGAAGATGGACGAGACGCTCGCCCCGGCCACGGTCTCGGCGGTCCAAGCGAAGCTCGCAGCGCTCGGCGATCCGGTCTCGTTCGTGCAGAAGCAAGTGATCGACCGGGCGGGCGCCACGATGTACGTCTACGACCTCACGTACAAGGGCGGTTCTCACCTGCTCTTTATGTTTACGTCTTTGGCGAGCGGCAAGATCGTCGGTCTCCAATTCGCGCCGGCGCAATAGGCCGAGCGGCGATGGCGAATCCGCGGATCGTCCTGTTCGATCTCGACGATACGCTCCACGACGACACGTTCGCGGTTCGCAGCGCGATCGAAGAGGTCGCGCTCGAGATCGGGGTCGAGCACGGCGTGGACGCGCTCGCCCTCAAAGCCGCGTACGAGGCCGAAGCCGACGGCTTTTGGCACCGCCTCTCGGCCGAGCAGTTGCAGGTCAACCTCGCGCGGGTGCGCGTGCAGCTGTGGGTCTCCGCACTCGACCGCGTCGGCTTGGAGGATGCGGGCCTGGCCGAACGCAGCGCCGACCGCTACCATGCGTATCGAAAGAAGTACTTCGCGCCGTTCCCCGGCGCGGTGGATCTGCTGCGCGGCCTGCGCGCTGCCGGCAAACGTCTGGGCCTGGTGACGAATGGATTCTCCGAAACGCACCGGGAGAAAATCGCCCTCTTGCGTCTGGGCGAATATTTCGACGCCCTCTTTATCGCGGACGAGGTCGGCATGCTCAAGCCCGACCCGCTGCTCTTCGCGCACGCCTGCACCGAGCTGGGGGGCACGCCCAAGGAGGGGGCGATGGTCGGCGACCGCTACGACCGCGACATCCGCGGCGCGCTGCAGGCCGGGATGTTCACGATCTGGGTCAACGTGCGAAACGAGGAACTCCCCCCGGGCGAACACCCGCCCCACGCGACCGTCGCAACCATTGCGCAGGCCGGACCACTTCTAGGCGTGAGCGTATGACAACCGGCCTGGATTCCATCGTCGTCAAGGGAGCGCGAGAGCACAATCTCAAGAGCGTGGACCTCGTGCTGCCCCGGAACCGGCTCATCGTCGTGACCGGCCTCTCCGGATCGGGCAAGTCGTCGCTGGCATTCGATACCATCTATGCCGAGGGGCAGCGCCGATACGTCGAGTCGCTCTCGTCCTACGCCCGCCAGTTTTTGGGGCAGATGGAAAAGCCGGACGTGGACTACATCGAGGGGTTGTCGCCGGCGATCTCGATCGACCAGAAGTCCACGTCGCGCAACCCCCGCTCGACCGTCGGCACCGTCACCGAAATTTACGACTATCTGCGCTTGCTCTTCGCGCGCGTCGGAACGCCGCACTGTTACAATTGCGGTCGCGAGATCAGTTCGCAGTCCAGCGAGCAGATCGTGGATTCGATTCTCGACCTCCCCGAAGGCTCGCGCATCCAGTTGCTGGCGCCGCTGATTCGCGGGCGCAAGGGCGAGTACGCGAAGCTGTTCGAGGAGATCGGCAAGGAAGGCTTCGCCCGCGTTCGCGTGGACGGCGAGATGCGCGAGCTCAAAGACAAGATCGCGATCGACAAGAAGCGCAAGCACACCATCGAGGTCGTAGTGGATCGCCTGGTGCTAAAGAATGGCGTTCGCAAGCGCTTGACCGATTCGATCGAGACCACGCTCAAACTCTCCAGCGGCATCGTGACGGTGCTGCTCGACGATCGCGAGCTCACCTTTAGCGAGGCCTTCGCCTGCGTATATTGCGGACTCTCGTTCGAGGAACTGGCGCCGCGATTGTTTTCGTTCAACTCGCCTTACGGCGCGTGCCCGGCGTGCAGCGGTCTGGGCGAGAAGATCGAGATCGATCCGTGGCTCGTGATTCCCGACCGGAGCAAGTCCATCGAGGACGGCGCGATCGTTCCGTGGAGCAAGAGTTTGGGAAGCGGCCGCTTCCCGTCCATGAATCCGTACTACATGCAGCAGCTCGAGAAAGTGCTGCGCCGCTACCGCGTCAAGCTGACGACGCCCGTCGAGAAGCTCTCCGACGAGGTGCTCGACATCGTGCTCTATGGCACCGAGCGCGAGCAGGATTTTGCGTACACCACGCGCTCGGGCAAGACGTGGGAGTATCGCTCGTCGTTCGAGGGCGTCGTCAACAACCTGCAGCGCCGGTACGCCGAGACGAGCAGCGAGTACGTCAAGGAAGACATCGAGAAGTACATGTCGTCTTCGACCTGCCCGACGTGTCGCGGCGCGCGTCTGAAGCCCGAAGCGCTGGCCGTCACGATCGGCGGAGAAAACATCGACGCCGTCGTGCGGATGTCCATCGAGAAGGTCGAGGCGTTCTTCCGCGAGCTGCACATGACCGAGCGCCAGGAGCAGATCGCGCATCAAATCGTCAAGGAGATTCGCGCGCGCCTGGGCTTCTTGACCAACGTGGGCCTCAACTATCTCACGCTCGGCCGCTCGGCGACCACGCTCTCCGGCGGGGAATCCCAGCGCATTCGTCTCGCGACGCAGATCGGCAGCGCGTTAGTGGGCGTGCTCTACATCCTCGACGAACCGTCCATCGGTCTCCACCAGCGCGACAACGACCGGCTTCTGGCCACGCTCAAGACGCTTCGCGATCTCGGCAACACGCTGATCGTGATCGAGCACGACGAAGACACGATGCGCAACGCCGACGTCGTGGTGGACATCGGCCCCGGCGCGGGCGCGGAAGGCGGCGAGATCCTCACGGTCGGCACGCTCGACGAGGTCGTGCGCAACCCGCGATCCGAGACCGGCGCGTATCTTTCGGGCAGAAAGTTCATCCCGATCCCCAGGCGCCGTCGCGAACCCCGCGGCTGGCTCGAGGTTCGCAAGGCGACCGTCAACAATTTGCACGGCGTGGACGTCGGCTTTCCGATCGGCGTTTTTTGCGCGGTGACCGGGGTGAGCGGAAGCGGCAAGTCCACGCTCGTAAACCAGGTGTTGGTGCGCGCGCTCAACCAGCACTTGCACGGACAGCCGGCCGGCGGCACGTACGGCACGGTGAAGGGCGCCGGGCAACTCGACAAACTCGTCGTGATCGACCAGTCGCCGATCGGACGNNCGTCAAGGGCGGCCGCTGCGAGTCGTGCCAGGGCGACGGCATCATCAAGATCGAGATGCACTTCTTGCCGGACGTTTACGTTCCGTGCGAAGTCTGCAAAGGCAAGCGCTACAACGCGCAGACGCTCGAAGTGAAGTATAAGGGCAAGACCATCGCCGACGTGCTGGAGATGCGCGTGGACGAGGCCAGCGACTTCTTCGCGACGATTCCCCGCATTCACAACAAGCTCAAGGTGATTTGCGACGTCGGTTTGGGCTATATCAAAATGGGACAGCCCGCGACGACGCTGTCGGGCGGCGAGGCCCAGCGCGTCAAGCTCGCGACCGAACTCGCGCGGCGCCAGACCGGGCGAACGTTCTACGTGCTCGACGAGCCGACGACGGGTCTGCATTTCGCCGACATTCACAAACTGCTCGAAGTATTGCAACGCTTGGTTCAGAGCGGCAACACGGTCCTGGTGATCGAGCATAACCTCGACGTCGTCAAGTCGGCGGACTATCTGATCGACATGGGTCCGGAAGGCGGCGACCGCGGTGGAACGATCGTCGCGAGCGGAACGCCCGAAGAGGTCGTCCGGAATAAGAAGTCGTTTACCGGAGAGTATCTGGTGCCGGTGCTGCGCGACGAACGCGCGGTGGGGCGCCATCATCCCGATCCCGCCGAGCTCGAGCGTCTGGAGAGCGAGAACCTGCGCGCCATCGACGATCTGGCCAAGAGCGACCGGCTGGCGGTCGAAGTTTAGCGAGGCCGTCGCGTGAAGCCCGAAGCTCGCGCGGCCCGGCTCCGCGCCCTCGTCGATGAGGCGAACCGGAAGTATTACGTCGAGGACGCGCCCGCGATTACCGACGCGCAGTACGACGCGCTCTTCCGCGAACTGCTCGAGCTGGAGAACGCGCATCCCGGCCTGCGCACGCCCGATTCCCCGACCCAGCGCGTCGGCGCGGCGCCGTCGGAAAAGTTCGAGCCCTACGAGCACGCCATCCCGATGCTCAGCCTCGCCAACGCGACGACCGAAGACGAACTGCGCGCGTTCGACGAGCGCGCCAGAAAGCTCGCCGGAGCGGTGCCGACGTACGTGTGCGAGCCCAAGATCGACGGGTTGGCGATCGCGCTCGACTACGACGGCGGCGTGCTGGCGCGCGGCGGAACGCGCGGCGACGGCCGCACCGGCGAAGACATCACGCCTAACCTGCGGACCGTCCGAACCATCCCCTTACGCCTGTGCGATGCTCCGGAGTTTGCCGAAGTACGCGGCGAGGTCTATCTGCGCAAGAGCGACTTCAAAGCGCTCAACGCCCGCCGCGAGCGCGCGGGCCTGCCCGTCTTTGCCAATCCGCGCAACGCCGCGTCGGGCGGCGTGCGCCAGCTCGACCCGAAACTGACGGCCGAGCGCCGCCTGTCGTTTTTTGCCTATCAGATCGCGGCGCTGCGCGGAGCGCGCGCCGTGCCGGCCACTCAGTTCGAAGCGCTCGCCGAGCTGCGTTCGTTCGGATTTTCCGTCAACGAGCACATCCGTCGCTGCACGACCATCGACGACGTCGTCGCATACTGCCGCGACTGCGAGCGCGACCGCGACGATCTCGACTACGAGATCGACGGCGTCGTGGTCAAAGTCGACCGGCTCGATCTCTACGAGCGTCTCGGCGCGGCGGGGCGCGATCCGCGCTGGGCGATCGCGTTCAAGTTCAAGCCGCGCGAGGCGTTCACCAAGCTCAACGACATCTTCGTGACCGTGACTCGAACCGGAACGCTCAACCCGTTCGCCTCGCTCGCGCCGGTGCAAATCGGCGGCGTCACGATCCGCAACGCGACATTGCACAACGCCGCCTACATCGAGAGCAACGACATCCGCATCGGCGACACGGTCTTGGTCACGCGCGCGGGCGACGTGATTCCGCGCGTGGTCGGTCCGGTGGCCGAATCCCGCACCGGCAAGGAGCGCGTCTTCGTCATGCCGGACCGCTGTCCGGTCTGCGGCTCGGACGTGGACCATCCCGAAGGCGAAGCGATGTCGCGCTGCACCAATGCGTCGTGTCCGGCGCAAGTGACCGACCGCATTCGCCACTTCGCTTCGCGCGGCGCGATGGATATCGAAGGCCTGGGCGACGTGCTCGCCGAGCAACTGACGTCCNNGCGGGTTCCTCGCATGGGAGAGAAGAGCGTCGCCAACGTGCTCGACGCAATCGCCGCGTCGAAGGCGCGCGGCCTCGCGCGGTTACTCAACGGCCTGGGCATCCGCTTCGTCGGCGTGCAGACCTCGCAGATTCTCGCATCCGAGTTCGGCTCGATGGATGCGCTGGCGTCTGCGAGCGAAGAAGATCTCCGCCGATGCGACGGCATCGGACCCGAACTCGCCGCGAGCGTAACGCTGTTTTTCGCACAGGACGCGAACGTGAAGATTCTCGAGCGCCTGCGCGAAGCGGGTCTCGACATGACGGCGCCTAAGCGCGTGCGCGCGACCCAAGGGCCGCTCCAGGGCAAGACGCTCGTGCTCACCGGTACGCTGCCGAACTTGACGCGCGAAGAGGCGACCGAACTGATCGTTGCGGCCGGTGGAAAAGTGACCGGATCCGTCAGCAAGAAAACCGGCTACGTCGTCGCCGGCACGGAAGCCGGCAGCAAACTCGCTCGCGCCGAGGAACTCGGCGTCCCCGTCCTCGACGAAGACGGTCTGCGCGAGCTCCTGGAGCCGGGAGGCTAGCGCGATGGCGGGCGTACTCGTTCCGCTGGCGTTCTTACTCCCGCTGTTTCTGCTGTACGCCGCCCCGGGAAAGGCCGTCGGTCTGTTGCCGCTGCTCGCTTGCCTCGCCTTCACGGTCGCCGCGTCGGCGGCCTACGATCTGCACGCCGTAAGCGTTTCGATCGCAACGGGGTTCGGCATCGTCGCGGTCGCGATTCTGTTCGCGCAACTCGCGGTCTGCATGCGGCGCAATTTCGCGCCGCGGACGAACCTCTGGATCTAGCGCGCCGGCAATGCCTCCGCGAGCACGTCGATCAGGTCGCCCGCGATAACGCCGACCGGGCGGCGCCGGGCGGCGCTTTGACCGGCTAGGCCGTGCCAATACGCGGCGGCGCGTCCCGCGTCGAACGGAGCGAGGCCTTGCGAGAGCAACGTCGCCACGATGCCCGTGAGCACGTCGCCGCTTCCCGCGGTCGCGAGCGCATCCGTGCCGCTGGTGTTGATCGCGATGAGACCGCCGCCGTAAATCAGCGTGCCGGGGCCTTTGAGCAGCGTGGTGACGCCGGTCCGGTCCACGAAATCGCGGAGCCGTGCGACGCGCTCGCCCGGAGCGATGGTCCCGCCTCCGGAGAGCCGTGCGAACTCGCCCTCGTGCGGCGTTACGATCAGCGGCTTCCCGCGCAAGACGTCGAGGTGTTTCGCGAAGTGGTATAGGGCGCTTGCGTCGGCGACGATCGGCAGTTTCGATCCGGCAACCACCGCGCGGACGATCTCGCCGGTGCGTTCGTCCAACCCCAGCCCGGGTCCGATCGCGATCGCCGAGTTGTGCGAGGACGTCTCCAGGATCGCGTCCGCGACCGCCCGCGCGCCGGAGGCTTCGTCGTACGTGACGACGACTTGCTCGATCAGGTGCGCGCGCAGCTCCGCGGCGATGCTCTCGGGCGCGACGAGCGTGACGTAGCCGGCGCCCGCGCGCGCCGCCGACTTCGCGCAGAGGACGGCGGCTCCGGGGAACTGCCGGGAGCCCGCGACCACGAGCGGCGTCCCCGCTCCGCGTTTGTCTACGGATCCCGAGCGGACCGGCAGCAACGCCCGTAACTCGCGATCGTCGAGCGCCGTGAACGTGCGGTCGTGGGCGGCCAGTTCCGAATCCTCGATGCCGATGCGCGCGCAACGTACGATACCGCTATGCGCGCGTGCCGCGTCGAGCAACGATCCCGCCTTGATCGCCCCGAGCGCGAGCGTTACCGTCGCGTAGACGCAATCGGGCGCCACCGCGCCGTTGGAGGCGTCGATGCCGCTGGCGACGTCCACGGCGAGCACGAACCGCGAGCGTCCGTCGAGGCCGCGAGCGGCGGCCCGGAACGCCTCGGGAAGCGGCAAGCGCGCTCCGGTTCCGAAGAGCGCGTCCACGGCGACGCCGCCTTCGCCGAGCGCGTCTCGCACGGCCGCGTCGTTCTCGGGGAACGGCTCGACGCGCACGCCGGCTTCGCGCGCGCGTCGCTCGGCTTGCGCGCGTGCCGGCGACGGGGTGCGGGAGGCGGCCGCGTACACCGTGCGATCGTAGCGCGGCTCCAGCTGCGCGAGCGCCGCGAATGCATCGCCGCCGTTGTTGCCGGGGCCCGCGAGCGCGGTGACGCGCGCGCCGGCCGGAAAGAACTCGCGGATTGCGCCCGCTACGGCCGCTCCGGCGCGCTGCATCAAGGCGTCCTCGCCCACGCGCGCCGTCGCCGCGGCGTCGGCCGCCTGCATCTCCGGCGCGGTCAGGACGTACGTCATCGCTCGAGGATGACGACCGCGGCCGCGGTGGATGCCGTGTGCGTGATGGTGAGATGGATGGTCTCGACCTTGCGCAGCGTCAGCAAGCGCTCCGCTTTTCCGAACAGCGCGATGCCCGGCTTACCGCTGCGCTCGTGCGTGACGCCGACCCAGCGCCACGGGATCGCATGGCCGAAGGCCTTGCGCGTGGCCTCCTTGGCGGCGAAGAATCCGGCCAGGCGCTCGGGCCAATTCCGCTTGCTTCGGGCGTACCGCATCTCGTCTTCTGTGTATATCTTTCGCGCGAACCACGCGAGGGCGCGATCGTCGAACCGGTAGCGCTCCACCTCGGCGAGATCGATCCCGATGCCAACGATCATGGTTGCGGCTTCGGAGGCGGCGACAAGTTTTCCGGCAACGGGCGGCGAAGAACGCGCTCCGAGATGGAGTCGAAGATTCGCATAGTCCCGATCAACGTCATCGAGAGCGCGTTTCTTGATCGGCTGGGCCTCTGTCTCGAAGAACGCTATCTTGCGACGGTACGCGTCGAGCGCGCGCTCGCGGTGCCTCGAAGCACGCTCAACGCCACGCGCGGTCAACTCTTCCTCTCGACGCTGTTCGCCCGGACGTTGCGCGGCTATCCGCAGGGCGAAGGCACGCTGCTCGCGATCACCACGTTCGACCTCTACAAGACGTCGCATCGCTTCATCTACGGCGATGCCGACGAGCAACAGGGCATCGCGGCCGTCTCGCTCCACCGCTTGTATCCCGAGTTTTACGGCGCCGAGCCCGACGCGAACCTGCTGTTCCAGCGGACGCTGACGGAGTGCGTGCACGAACTCGGGCACGCCTTCGGGTTGAAGCACTGCTTCAATCCGAAGTGTTCGATGTACTATTCCAACTCGATCTTCGAAGTGGACAGCAAGACGCCGCATTACTGCGAAGTGTGCGACCGGCGCATTAGCCGCACGCGCCAGTAGGCCCCGGCCCATCCCGTCGTGTTGAACGCGCTTTCGAGCGTCAGACAAGAATGGTCCAACCCGGTGCGCCTGGGCCTAATCGCAGGTGCCGTCGCCCTCGGATGTGCGCTCGCGTGGTTCGGGGCGGGTCTGCCGGTCGAGGTTCTGCTGGTCGCCGTGGCGGCGATCGCGGCCGCCATCTTGGGTTTTCCCGCCGGCATCGCCGTCGCCGTCGTCTCGGCGGTGGTGCTGCACTACGCTCGGATCGATTTGCGGATCGGCGACCCGGTTACGGGTCCGTTTTTCTTGCTCGTCTCCGGCGTCGCCGCAAGCGTGCTCTTCCTGGGAACGGCCGGATCCATCGAGACCCTCGGCGGCGCCGGTACGCCGGAGCGTCGCGCGCTGGCCTCTGGGGATTCCGGCGGAACGGCGGCCGAGGCGCTGCATCGCAGCGGGCTGGCCGCGCTCACGGCCGGCGTGAGGGAAATCTCGCATGGCGA
Source organism: Vulcanimicrobiota bacterium (assembly GCA_003155175.1). Taxonomy (GTDB): domain Bacteria; phylum Vulcanimicrobiota; class Vulcanimicrobiia; order Vulcanimicrobiales; family Vulcanimicrobiaceae; genus Hemerobacter; species Hemerobacter limicola. Next base: position 6,164 of record PMFP01000078.1, on the reverse strand, counting down.
CTTCACCAAACACGTCGAGTCGTCGGATGCCAGTCTGCGCGAACTGGCCGTCGCGCTCAACGAAATGCTCTTCACCATTCGCGATTTTCTGACCGACCTGGGACGGTCCGCGAATCAACTCGGCAGCGCCGGCGCCGAACTTACGAGGCTGGCGTCGGGTGCCGCGTCGGCTACCGGTCAGGCGCGATCCAAGAGCGACCGCATCGCGGCCGAGCTCCGCGATGGCTTGGACGCCGTCGAGAAAGCGTTGGCGGACTCGCCCCCTCCGCTTCGAGACGTGCATCCGCAACGGGCCCCGTCGCGAATTCCCGCGCACGTCGAGACGTCGGCCGCGCGCGTCCTCGATGCGAGCGACGCCTTGTCGGCGGCGACGCTGCAAACCGCGCAGAGCGCGACGCTGGGAAGCACGGTCGCCGAAGCGACCGTTGAAGAGGCGCGCGCGCTCGAACTTGCCGTCGCCGGTCTGAACGCGGATCTCGGCCGCCTCAGCGAGATCGCGGCGGAGATCGAAGCTGCGACGCGGTCGCTGAACCGGATCGGCGAACGAACGAATTTCATTTTCCTCAACGCGTCGATCGAAGCGGCGCGCAGCGGACGCGAGGCCGGCGCGTTCGTCGCGGTCGCCGACGAGGTCCGCACGTTGGCCGAGACGAGCGTCCGGACGAACCGAGACATCGCGCGCGCGAGCGAACGCGCCCAGCAGATCGTAAGCGGAGCCGTTTCTGCCGCCGCGCGCCTGTCGCAGCGCGCGACCGACGTAGCGGCGAACGCCGGCTCCGCGAAAGACACGATGCGCGAGGTCGCGGCATCGGCCGACGCGGCGCAGCAGCGCGTTGCGGAAATCGGCATCACCGCGCGCGTGCTGCGCGCGGCCTGCGCGGGCGGTGCGCCTCCGGCGCCGGTCCCCGAGCCGCCGGCGATCGAAGCTGCGCCCGGCGCTGCGTCCCGCGCCGCATCGGACGTAGCCGGGCTCGCTACGTCCGTGAACCGCGCGTTCGAGTCGCTGTCCGTGACCAACGCCGGGTTGGCGGAGTCCGCGCATCTCTTGCTCGAGTCCGGCCGCAACATCGAAGAAATCGCCGGATACATCGGCGGGCTCGTCGCGCGCTTCACGGTCGACGCGGCGCGCGTGGGCTCAGGCGACTATCGCAGCGCGCGCGCGTCCGCGAACGAGACCGATTCCGTCGCCCCGTCGCGCGACACGATCAGCGCGCCGCCCGTCTCGAGCGAGATCGCCGAACACTCGAACGCAGCCCCGCCTCCGTCTCTCTGAATGCGATAGCGCCGGCCGGGTAGACCTGCGGCGCGTTCCCACTCGCGCACGATCGCGGCGGGTTCGTCGAGCAGTGGAAGCAGCGCGTCGTACGCGCTCAAGACCGCCCGTAAGATTTGCGGCCGCGTAACCGGCGCGGCGTCGTCGCAATAGCTCGGCGGGGGCACGATGCCGGCGTCGCCGCCGGGCGTGCGGTGCACGTTGATGCCGGTGCCGCACGCCGCCCACGCTCGCGCTCCGGTGACCCGCGATACGCACAGAATGCCGGCGACCTTCCGTCGCCCGATCAACAGATCGTTGGGCCAATGCACGTCGGTCTCGATCGCCAGAGTCGCGAGCGCGCGGCGCAGCGCGAGCGCGCACCAGAACGTCGTGACCCAGAGGTCCGCAGCCGGCAGCTCCCTTGGCAAAATCGTGGTGAAGAGCAGCGAGGCCCCGGCCTGGCCGACCCAGGTCCGTCCCAAGCGGCCGGCGCCCGCCGTCTGATATTCGGAGACGAGCGTCGCACCCGCGAACGCGGCATCGCCCAGCAAGCGTGCCGCGTCCTCGTTGGTGCTGGCCGTGTTTTCCTTGTACAGGATGCGACTAAAGGCGCCGCCTGCGAGAGCCGCGCCGACGCGCGCGTACGGGTGTTCGAGCTCGTCCATCGTCGCTGCGAAGCTTTGCCCTTGCAGAGGCAATCGCCTCGGGCGGGCCGTAATGCGAAAGGGTTATGAATATTGAAACCACCTTGATCCTCTGCAAGCCCGACGCCGTCGCGCGCGGGCTGGTCGGCGAGATCGTCGGCCGCATCGAGCGCCGCGGATACATCGTAACCGCGATGAAACTCACGCAGATCGACGGCGACAAAGCCCGCGCGCACTACGGCGAACACAAGGACAAGCCGTTCTTCGCCGACCTGGTCGGCTTCAT
>PMFP01000078.1:0-3959 GCA_003155175.1 Vulcanimicrobiota bacterium | reverse complement strand
AGCGACAGTGCGGAGAGCGCCAAACGGGAGCTGAAGATCTTCTTTACGGAGAGCGACTTCGTTTCTCGCCGTCACGACTTGGACCGCTGGATCAAAGACTGATGCCGTTAGAATCGTTGCGTGGCGGCGGGCGTCCGCTCATCGAAGGCGTCTACGCGCGCGAAATCCTCGACTCGCGCGGGAACCCGACCGTCGCCGTCAGCGTCGCCACCAGTTTTGGCGCGCTCGAAGAAGCGATGGTGCCGTCGGGCGCGTCCACCGGCGCGAACGAAGCGGTCGAATTACGCGATGGCGACGCCAAGCGCTACAACGGAAAGGGCGTGCAGAAGGCGGTCTCCGCCGTCAACGACATCATCGGCCCCGCGATCGAAGGGCTCGACGCGACGTCGCAGCGCGAGATCGACGGACGTCTGCTCGATCTCGACGGGACGGCCAACAAGGGCAATCTCGGCGCCAACGCGATCCTGGGCGTCTCGCTCGCCGTCGCGCGGGCGGCGGCGGCGAGCCTGGGGATCCCGCTGTTCCGCTATCTCGGCGGTCCATCCGCGAGCATGTTGCCCGTGCCCATGATGAACGTGATCAACGGCGGCAAGCACGCGTCCGGAGCGCTGCAGTTCCAAGAGTGCATGATCGTGCCGCAAGGCGCGGAGAGCTTCCGCGAAGCGGTGCGCTACGGCGCGGAAGTCTTCCACTCGCTGGGCGCGTTGCTTCACGAACGTAAACTGCCGACGCTGGTCGGCGACGAGGGCGGCTACGCTCCGCCGCTGCAAACGCCGCACGAAGCGATGGACCTCATCGTTTCGGCGATCGAGCGGGCCGGATACAAACCGGGCGAAGACGTCGCGATCGCGCTCGATCCGGCGTCGAGCGAGTTTTATAAGAACGGCGCCTACTACGCGCTCGACGAGAAGAGCGGGCTCGGCGTCGACGACACGATCGCGCTCTATCGCGATTTGTGCGCGAAGTACCCGATCGTCTCCATCGAGGATGGCCTCGCCGAAGACGACTGGAACGGCTGGGTGAAGATGACCGCGGAGATGGGAGATCGCGTGCAGCTGGTGGGCGACGACATCTTCGTTACGAACGTCGCGTTCTTGGCGCGCGGTATTCGCGAACGAGCCGGCAACGCGATCTTGATCAAAGTGAACCAAATCGGCACGTTAAGCGAGACGCTCGACGCGATCGACATGGCGCACAAGGCGGGCTACGCGACCGTGATCTCGCATCGTTCGGGCGAAACCGAGGACACGACGATCGCCGACATCGCGGTCGCGACCGGAGCCGGCCAGATCAAGACCGGGTCGCTCGCGCGCAGCGATCGCGTCGCCAAATACAATCGATTGATGGCGATCGAAGAGGAGCTCGGGCAAGCGGCGCGCTATCCCGGCGCGTCGGCCTTCCGCTAGCTTAGAAAGAGCGCTTTTTCCGATCCACGATCTGGCTGATCATCGGCGTGAAGACCAGCTGCATCGCGAGCTCCATCTTCCCGCCGGGACACACGATCGTATTGGGGCGCGACATGAACGAGTTGTGGAGCATCGAGAGCAGGTACGGGAAGTCTATGCCCTTGCCGTTCCGGAAGCGGATGACGAGCATGCTTTCGTCCTGCGTCGGAATCGTGCGCGCGATGAACGGATTCGAGGTGTCCACGATGGGCACGCGCTGGAAATTGACGTCGGTGCGCGAGAACTGAGGGCAGATGTAGTTGACGTAGTCGGGCATGCGGCGAAGGATCGTATCCACGATGTCCTCGTGCGAATGTCCGCGCGCCATCTTGTCGCGCTGGAGCTTCTGAATCCATTCTAGATTGATCGAGGGTACGACGCCGACCAAGAGGTTGACGTGCTGCGCGACGTCCACCTTGTCGGTTTTGACGGCACCGTGCAAGCCTTCGTAAAAGAGCAAGTCCGAACCGGGCGCGATGTCTTCCCACTTCGTGAACGTTCCCGGCGCCTGATTGTACGGGGCCGCCTCGGCGTCGTCGTGCAGGTACTTGCGCGACCGCCCGGTTCCCGTTTCGCCGTAGACGCGGAAGAGCGTCTCCAGCTCCTCGAAGAGGTTGGCTTCTGGTCCGAAGTGGCTGAAGTGCCCGCGTCCCGAGGCCTTCGCGTCGGCGAGCAGATCGCGCATCTCGGTGCGATCGTAGCGATGGAACGCGTCGCCCTCGACGACCGCCGCCTCGATGCCCTCGCGCCGAAAGATGTGCGCGAAGGTGGACCGCACGGTGGTCGTGCCCGCGCCGGAAGAGCCGGTAATCGAGATTACGGGATGTTTGACCGACATAGCGTTGTTGTTAGCTTCCTGCCGTAGAGCGGAACATGGAACGGACGTTAAAGAGTGGCGACTCGAACTCGAGGTCTTCGCCGCGGTCGTAGGCGGCGTGATACTTCGTTAGGCGCTCGACCTCTTCGCTCGAGCCGAGAATGACGGGAACGCGCTGGTGCAAGCTCGTCGGCTCGACGTCGAGCAGCCGCTCGCGCCCCGTCGTGGCTAAGCCGCCCGCTTGTTCGACGATCATCGCCATGGGGCTGGCTTCGTAGAGTAACCGCAGCCGGCCCGGCTTGCCGGGATCCTTGGTGTCGCGCGGATACATGAAGAGGCCGCCGCGCACCAAGATGCGATACACTTCGGCGACCATGGACGCGACCCAGCGCATGTTGAAATCTTCACCGCGCGGGCCGGTCTTGCCGCGCACGCATTCGTCCACATAGTGACGGACCGGCGGCTCCCAAAATCGCTCGTTCGATGCGTTGATCGCGAACTCGCGCGTGCTCGTGGGGATCTTCATGTCCGGATGCGTGAGCGTGTACGCGCCGATCTCGCGATCGAGCGTGAAGCCGTGGACGCCGTGGCCCAGCGTGAGGACGATCATCGAGCTCGGGCCGTACAACGCGAAGCCGGCCGCGATCTGCCGGTTTCCGGGTTGCAGAAAATCGGCGGCTTCGGGCTCCGTGACGCCTTCGCCGGCCAGCAGCACGGAGAAGATCGTTCCCACCGTGACGTTGACGTCGAGGTTCGACGAGCCGTCGAGCGGATCGAACACCAGGAGATAGCGGCCGTGCCGGTAGCTCTCGGGAATCGGCGAGGGTTCGGGCAGCTCTTCGGAGACCATGCCGCAGAGCGTGCCGCCGCGCGCGCATTCGTCGAGCATGATGTTGTTGGCGATCACGTCGAGCGGCTTTTGCGTCTCGCCCTGGACGTTGACGTCGGTGCCGATGCCGGCGGTCGAATGAAGCGCGCCGCGCGACACCGCCAGCGCGATGAACTTGCAAGCCGTTTGGACGTCGTTGAGCAGCGCGGTCAGGCTGGGATCTGATCCCGTGCGAGCCTCTTCCTCGATGATGAACTTGCTGAAGGTCGTACGCCGGCTCTGCGTCTCGTTCGAGACCGAACTAAATGGGCTCACGCAACGAACGCCGAGTAGGAATCGCGTTCTGCCGCTTCGTTGAACGAGCCGGTCGAGGCTTCCGCGTTGCACTTCGAGCGGTGCGCGATGATGGACTGCGCGAGCTCGACGTTGTGTTTCTTTCCGGCCCATGCCGCGAGCGCGGCCTGCTGAATCGCGCGTCCGTACGAGAACGTCAGCGGCCACGGGCGGTAACGCTTGGGCAGCTCGTTCATGAGCTGCAAATGCAGCGTCGCGGAGATGTCGTCCTGGCCGCCCGAGAGGAACGCGACGCCCGCAACCGCGGCGGGGACCGTCTCAGAAAGGACGTCCACCGTTGCCTTCGCGACCTCGGAAGCCGAGGCCGTATCGCGGCTCTCCGTACCCGGCGTGACCATGCTCGGCTTGAGCACCATCCCTNNTCGCCGGCGGTGAGCAATTCGGGCTCGACGATCGGAACCAGGCCGCCGTCCTGGCAGATTCTCGCGTAGCGGGCCAGCGCGTATGCGTTGGCCGCGAGCGCGTGGTAGCTCGGCTTGCGGGCGTCGATCGAAATGACCGCGCGCCACTTGGC
>PMFP01000106.1:1781-3081 GCA_003155175.1 Vulcanimicrobiota bacterium | reverse complement strand
GCGGGATCCCCGATCGACGGCAAACGTCTGGCCGAGATCTCGTTCCCGCGCAACAGCGTTTTGGTCGCGATCGAGCGCGGAGACGAGGAGCTCGTGATTCCCAACGGCGACACCGCGCTCACCGCGGGAACGAAGGTCATCGCCATCGTGAAGAACGGCGCGATGGAGCAGCTGCGTTCGCTGTTCTCGGCCGGCGCCGTCCGCTAGCGATCCGCGTCCGCAAGTCTCGCCCACAAATGGGCGGTGGCAAAACTGCGATACGGCGCGTACCGCTCCATAATGGAGGCAACGTCAACCGGCTTTAGGCTATCCCGGCTGCGCCCCAAAGCCTGCGCGAGCGACGACCGCAGGCCCGAATCGCCGATCGGCACGCTGTCCAACTTCCCAAGGCCGCGCAGTTCCACGTAGCCGGCCGTCCACTGACCGATCCCTCGGAGCTGCGAAATCTCACCGAACGGAAGTCCGTCGGCGATCGCCCGCGCCGCCCCGACGACGTACTCGGCTTTCGTTTGGGAAAATTGACGCGCGCGAAGCTCCGCAGGGGAAACGAGTGCGAGCGTCCCGGCGCGAGGCTGCGCCGTCAAGCCGGAACCGGTCGGCGTCCCGGCGATCGCGCCAAGGACGTTGCGCAGCCTTGATGCGAATCGGAGGTTGATTTGCTGTCCGACGATCGCCCATACGAGCGCTTCGAAAGGATCGGCCGCTAACGGGATGCGCAGGTTCGGGCGGCGCCGCAAGGGCCCGGCCAAAATCGCATCTTCTCGAAACCGCGTCTCGAAGGCGCNNTCGAAGCCGGCGACGATCTCGCAGTGCGCCGCGTCCCCCGCAAACGAGATGCGGAGCTCGACGGCGCGCTCCCCCAGCCAGACGGCTTTCCGAATCGTGCCGTCCGGCGTGACGCGTTCGCTGAAACTCGCGGGATCGCGCCCAAAGTATCGCTGCGGATCCACGCGGCGATAGCCCGCCGGCAAATCGACGGCGAACGCGCGGGCGGCGCCGATCAAATATAGCCCTTTCTTAGGGCCACGACCGCGGCTTGCGTGCGATCGGCGGCCGACAGCTTCTCGAGAATGTCGCGGATATGGCCCTTCACCGTTCCCAGACCGATATGCAGGCTCGCCGCGATCTCCGAGTTACCGCGGCCATCGGCGATCAGGCGCAGGACGTCGTTCTCGCGCGGCGTGAGGGGCGAGCGCCCGGCGCCGCTCTCCGAGAGTACGGGGGACGACGCGAATCGCGAGAGCACCACGTGCGCGATGCGCGGATCGAAGTAGGCGCCGCCCGACGCCGCGATCCGGAC
>PMFP01000106.1:0-1696 GCA_003155175.1 Vulcanimicrobiota bacterium | reverse complement strand
CGCGTGAGCGCGTGATCTTCGACGATCGCGACGCGAAGACGCTGGGTCACGGCGATGCCGGCGCGGCGGGGAGATCGACGATAAAGCAACTTCCGCGCGGTTCGCGCGGCTGGTATTCGACCGTACCGGCGTATTTTTCGGCAATCCGTCGCACGATGTACAAACCCAGCCCCGTGCCGGCGCCCGCGCGGAATCCGGCAAATCGTTGAAAGAGCGCCGCGCGGCGTTCGGGCGGCACGCCGTACCCGTCGTCGGCAACCGACACGGCGATGCGACCCGCGGTGACCTTCACGGCGACGTCGACGCGGCCCCCTTTGGGCGTCGCTTCGATCGCATTGGCGACCAAATTCGCCACGGCGCGACGAATCTCGTCGCCGTCCACGATCGCCCACGCGTCGTCCGCTTGCAAGGGGCTCAGTTCCACGCCGCGCAGTTCCGCGAGCGGGCGCAGCTCGGCAAGCGCGCGCTGCGCGACCTCCGCGACGGCCACGCGTTCGTATCGATGCGAATCCTCGCCCGACTCGTAGCGAGCCACCAGCAAGAGGCTCTCGACCAAGCGCCGCAAGTCCGCGTTGGAGCCGATGCTGGTGCGCAGAATCTCGCGGTACGGCTCGGGCAAGTCGCCGTAAGCCCCCGCCAACGCCTGCGTCATCGTCACGTCGGCGGCGGCGATCGGCGTGCGCAAGTCGTGGGCCAGCGCGTAGACGATGTCGCGTATGACGTCGCTGCGCCCTTGCAGTTCGTTTCGTTGCCGCGCGATCTGCTCGGCCTGATCCGCTAAGCGCAAGAACGTGCGCGCCTGCTGCAGCGCCACCTCGAGATTCCCGACAAAGGCCCGAACGTTCAAGCGCTGTTCCTCCGTGGGGACGCCGCCTTTCCAGGCCGCGACGAACACGGTCTCGGCGCCGTCGTCGACGCTCGTCGTGACCAGAGCCGACTCGCCCAGCATTCGCCCGATCGGATCGTCCGCGTTCACGGCCAGCACGCCGTCGATCCCGCGCGCGCGCTCGACCACCGACCCGAGCTCGGGCGAGAGCGGCTCGCGCCAAACGCGCGCGTCGCCGTCCCCCGCTCGCATTTCGAATCGAAGCGGAACGGCGAGCGCGGAATCGCGCGTCACGATCTCGACGCGATCCGCGCGCGTGATCTTCAAGGCTTCCTCCACCGCGCTGCGCAGCACGAGCTCCATGTTCAGACTCGCGCGGACCGTTTCCATCGCATGTCGCAGGGCCCGCTCGCTTTGCACCTGGCGGTCTCGTTCCGCGGTCTCGCCTGCCCGGCGAGCGCTTTCCTGAGCGCGCAGCGTCAGGCCGGCTACGAGAACGAACGTCGCCCCCGCAAGGATGCGGTCGCCGATAGCCACGGCGTCCCAGTGGCGCCCGGCCTGGACGCCGTTGACGTACCCCGCGACGACGTTGGCAATTTCGGCAAGCACGGTCAGCCGGATCGTGAGACTCGGCCGTAGCGCCTGCGCGCTGAGCGCGATCGGACCGTTGAGCAGGACCGCGGCGACGAAGAGCTGCGGCGTGAGGAGATCGACGATCCATGCCGCGGCAAGCAAAACGTAGCAGTAAACGTCGATCACGAGGCTGTCCTTCGGCTTCGGCGAAGCCACTCCGGCCATGGACCGTCCGCCGCTCGACCTCGAAGAAGCTCGCCGCCGCTCCGCCGGCGAGCTCTTACGCGAATTCGGCGG
>PMFP01000064.1 GCA_003155175.1 Vulcanimicrobiota bacterium | reverse complement strand
TCGTCGTCAACAACAATCCCGAAACGGTTTCGACCGACTTCGACGTCTCCGACGTGCTGGTCTTCGAGCCGCCGGGCGCAGACGAAGTGGAAGCGGCCTACCGCGCGACCGGCGCCGCCGGCGTCATGCTCGCGTTCGGCGGACAGACCGCGATCAATCTCGCGGCCGAGCTCAGCCGGCGCGGCGTGCACATCGTAGGAAGCGACCGCGGAAGCCTCGACATGGCCGAGGATCGCGAACAATTCGACGCCGCCCTCGCGCGCCTGGGCGTCGCACGCCCCGAGGGCCGCGCCGCCCGCAGTTTCCGCGAGGCGCGCGCCATCGCGCGCGAACTCGGCTTTCCCGTCCTCGTGCGGCCGTCGTTCGTGCTCGGCGGGCGGGCGATGGAGATCGTCTACAACGAGGGCCAACTCGCATCGTACGCCGAGTCGGCTCCGCCGATCTTGCCCGACGCCCCGCTGCTGGTGGACAAGTACCTTCGCGGGCTCGAAGTCGAGGTGGACGCCGTCTTCGACGGCGACGACATTCTCATCCCAGGAATCTTCGAACACATCGAACGGGCCGGGATCCACTCCGGCGACTCGATCAGCGTCTATCCGACGCAGACCATCGACGAGGCGATGGAACGGCGCATCGTGGACGTGACGACGGCGATCGCGCGAGAACTGCGCATCCGCGGCCTCATCAACATTCAGTTCGTCGTGCACGACGACGCGCTGTTCATCATCGAAGCCAACCCGCGCGCCAGCCGGACGGTGCCGATCATTCAGAAGGCGACCGGCGTGAACATCGTGGCCGCCGCAACGCGCATCGCGCTCGGCGAGAAACTGCGCGACATGGAATACGGTACCGGGCTTCGTCCGAAGACGCCGTACGTCGTGGTCAAAGTTCCGGTCTTCTCGTTCTCAAAAATGCGGGGCGTCGAAACGATCCTGGGCCCTGAGATGAAGTCCACGGGCGAGGTGCTCGGCATCGACGACACGTTCGCGGGCGCCTTACGCAAGGGTTTCATCGGCGCCGGCTTCCGCTTGCCGCGAACGGGCGGGCGCGTCCTCGTCTCGATCTCGGATGCCGAGAAGAGCGCCGCGGTGCCCGTCATGGCCAAATACGCGCAGCTCGGCTACACGCTGGTCGCCACCGCCGGCACCCGCCGCGTCTTGGAAGCGGCCGGGATCGCGTGCGAGGCCGTCAACAAACTCGCGGACGGTTCTCCCCACGTCCTCGACCTCATCTCCGGGCGAGCGGTCGATCTCGTCATCAACGACGCTAAGGGGCCCAAGGAAGTTTCCGACAACTACAAGATTCGCCGCGCTGCGGTCGAAGCGAGTATTGCGTGTTTGACCAGTCTGGATACGGCTCGCGCCCTGGCGGAAGCGCTCGCAAGCACGGCGGGCCCGCCGCGCAGCCTCCAAGAGTATCGAGCGGCGCCGGCGACGATCGAGTCCTGAGCCTCGACGGCGAGCCGCGCGCCTTCGTCATCGGCGGCAACAGCAACACCCTGGCGTTCGTCAACAGTTTCAAGCCGGAGGGCACGACGGTTTCCGCGCGCCTGGTCCCGATCGCCTGGACGCCCCTGGGCGTTGCGATCGGCGATTCCTGGCAGAACGTCGGCATCGCGCTTTCGGGTCTGATCGACTGGATCGACCGGACGTTTCCGCCGGAAGACGAGCGGGCGTTCATCGCTCCGATGCGCGACCTCGAACTGCTCGCGCGCATCGAATGGAACGCCCCCATTCCGGAGCGCCTCGACGACAGCGTGGTTCTCAACATCGAAGACGTGCCCGACGACGTCGCCGACGCCCTCGCGCGGCCGGCGGCCGCGATCGTCCAATGCGCCATCTGCCGGCGCCTGTGCGTGGCGGGCGACTTCACCTGGAAAGAGCGCGAACTGTGCGCTTGGGATTACCACGCGCAAGTCTTCGGCAAGCGCGGGCCGTGGCGAAACGGCGCCTACGAAGACCGGCACTTCGAGACGCTGCCGGCCTGTGCGTACGTCGCGCCGCCGTTGCTCGACGAGGTCTCCGTCCAAGTCGTGCTCGCCACAAATGCGCTGGACGACGCCGTCGCCCGTTCGATCGTGAACGTGCTCCTGGACGCCGACCCGCAGCGCGCGTACTTGGCCGTGCGAACCGAGGGCGGATATACCGTGTTGCGCGAGCACGCACCGGCGGGATCGCAGACGGGCACGTGACCAATCGCACGATCTCGCAGCTCGCCTGGGTTTTCGTCCTCCTCTTCCTCGTGATCGCGGCGCGCCAAGCCTACGTCCAGGTCGTCGAAGGTCCGGCCATCTCCGAACGCCCGGGAAACCCCCGCCACGCCGTGCTCGATGCCAATCGCGGCCGCATTCTGGCAACCGACGGCAGCGTGCTGGCCGCGACGCAGGGCGGGGCGAGGACGTATCCGCTCGGCGCGGCGCTCGCCCAGACCGTGGGCTATCTGTCGGTGCGCTACGGCACCAGCGGAATCGAGGACGCGTACGATCTCGCACTGACGCCGCCCGATACCAGCGGCGACCCTGTCGCCCAGTTCCACCAGATCGTGGACTCGTTCCAAGGCAAACAGGGCGTTTCCAAAGGCGCCGACGTCGTCACGACGATCGTTCCCGCCATCCAGGTTCGCCTCTACGACGAACTCTCGCGCCATGCGCGCGGCGCCGGCGTCGTCCTCGATCCGCGTAGCGGCGCGGTGCTGGCAATCGCGAGCGTTCCCAGCTTCGACCCGAACCGGATCGACGCGATCTTCTCGCAGCTCAACGCGGACGAGTCGAGTCCGCTGCTGAACCGGGCCATCGACGGGCTCTATCCGCCCGGCTCGACGTTCAAGATGTTTACGGCATCGGCTGCGCTCGACAGCGGCACCGTGACGATGGCTTCCACGTTCGAGGATCCGGGATATCTCCAGGTCGGCGACTTCACGCTTCACAACAACGAATCGGAAGTCACGGGGACGGCCGACTTGACGACGGCGTTCGCGCTTTCGAGCAACGTGGACTTCGCGCAGATCGCGCTGAAGATGGGCGTGGACACCTTTTACGACTACCTCGCAAAATTCGGCATCGGCGATTCCGTTGATTTCCAGTTGCCCTCGGCGCGCGATCACGTTCCGCCCAAGAGCGACATCGTTCCGGGCGAGCTGGCTCAGATGGGCTTCGGGCAAGGCGCGCTGCTGATGACGCCCCTGAGAATGGCGCTGATCGGCTCGACCGTCGCGGGGCAGGGTAACGAGCCCCGGCCGTACCTGGTGCGGCAAATCGTGCGCGACGGCGCGATCGCCAGCGTCTATCCGTCCGAAGCCCTCGCGACGCCGATTTCGGCGGACACGGCGGCCGACGTGAAGAAGATGATGGAAGCGGTGGTCGCGCGCGGAACCGGCACCACGGCCCGCATCCCAGGCGTGACGGTCGCGGGCAAAACGGGAACGGCCACCAACCCGGAAGGGCGGGCCCACTCCTGGTTCGTGTGTTTTGCTCCGGCCGAGAATCCGCGCGTCGCCGTTGCGATCGTCGTCGAGAACGGCGGATACGGCGCCGACGTGGCCGCGCCGATCGCACGCGACGTCCTGGAGACGGCATTGGGAAACGTAAAGTAACGACGTGATCGAGCAGCAGATCTTCAACAACCGGTACCGCCTCGATCGAAAGCTCGGCGAGGGCGGCATGGCTACCGTCTATTGCGGCACGGACACGCTGCTGCGCCGGCGCGTCGCCGTCAAAGTGCTGCGCCAACAGTACGCCGCCGACGACGAGTTCGTCCGCCGTTTCTATCAGGAAGCCGAGTCGGCCGCGCGCCTTTCGCATCCCAACATCGTCAACACCTACGACGTCGGGCGCGAAGGCGACCTCTACTACATCGTCATGGAACTGGTGGACGGCCCCTCGCTGGCCGAGATCATCGCCGCCGACGGGAAGCTGCCCGAGCCGGTCGCCATCGACTATGCCGCGCAGATCTGCAGCGGTCTGGCCTACGCGCACCGGCAAGGCCTGCTGCACCGCGACATCAAGCCCGCCAACATCCTCGTCACCAAAGACGACGTCTGCAAGCTGTCGGACTTCGGGATCGCGCGCGCCGCATCGCGACAGACGATGGCGCTGACCAAACCGGGCCTGGTGATGGGAAGCGTCTACTACATTTCACCCGAGCAGGCGCAGGGGCACGATTTGGACGACACGTCGGACCTCTACAGCGTCGGGGTCGTGCTCTACCAGATGCTGGTCGGGCAGCTGCCGTACGAGGGCGAGTCGCCGGTTACGGTCGCGCTCAAGCACATCGGACATGCGGTGCCGACCATCGATCCCGCGCTCGGCGTCAGTCCGGCGCTCGCTGCCGTGGTGAACAAACTGCTGCAGAAGGAACCGGCGCACCGGTATCAGTCGGCGAGCGACGTTGCAACCGCGCTTCGCGAGGCGCGCGAACGTCCCCTCATCGCGCGCCATACGATTTCCAACGACGCGCCGCCGAGCGCATCGCCGCTTCCGCCACGCCGGTCGCCGCTTCCCGACCGCGCCTACGCACAAGGTGGGGGCGAGCGCGAGGTTCAACCGGCTGCCTCCGGCGGCGTGGTCTGGGCGATCGTGGCGCTCGCGCTGGTTGCCGCGGCGCTGGGATACTGGGCGTTCGGGCGTCCCGGCAGCGCGATTTCGCTGCCGCCGATTCCCGACTTGGCAGCGAACGTTCGCGTCGCCGACTATCGCAACATGACCGACGTCGCGGCTCAGCAAGCCGTCGTCAACGCCGGTTTGACCGCCCGCTTCATTAAGAGTCCGAGCGACACGATACCCGCCAACCACGTCATTCGCCAAAACCCCGCTGCGGGAACCAAGGTCGAGAAGAACTCCGTCGTCGAGCTCGTGGTAAGCAACGGTCTGCCGACGGTCGGCTTGCGTGACGTGCGTGGATTCTCCGTCGCGGACGCGCAGCGTACGCTTTCCGACGACAAGCTGACCGCCAAGATCGTACGCCGCTTCGACAACGCACCGAAGGACAGCGTCCTCTCGCAATCTCCGTCTCCCGGTTCCCCGGTACGGCAAAACTCGACCGTCCTGCTGATCGTTTCCAACGGTCCCCAGCCCGTCACCGTGCCGAACTTCGTCGGGATGACGCTCGACGACGCGCAAGCGGCCGGCACCAAGCTCGGGCTGACCCTCGATACGACGCAGCGCGAGACGATCGCAGGCGTAGACGCGGGCAAGATCGTTTCGCAGGACGTCCAGGCCAATGCGGGCGTCGCGCGTGGCTCGGTCGTGCATCTCGTGGTCAACGCGGCGGCTCCGGCCGACATGGGCACGGTACCGGACGTGCGCGGCAAATCGTACCCCGACGCGGCTGCGGCGATCTCGGCTGCAAAGCTTTCTCCCACGCTCAAATACGAAGCCGGCTCGGTCGCCAACGGCACCATCGTGGACGAACATCCGTCGCCGGGCAGCAGCGTCGCGTCCGGATCCTCCGTCGAGCTGGTGCTCTCGGTACCGGGCGAAGTCCCCGACACGCAAGGGATGCCGGTGGAACAGGCACGAGCGACGCTGGCGGCCGCGGGCTACGCCGTCGGCCCCGTGCAATACACGACCGCGGAAGGCGCCAGCGGCAAGGTCGTTCGCACCGATCCGCAGGCCGGAACGCAAGTCGCGCCCGGCTCGTCGGTGACGCTGGTGGTCAACGGGACGCCGCCGTGACGGCTGGGCCGCTTCGCATACTCGGCATCGACCCCGCGCTGCGCGTTACGGGCTACGGCATCATCGAACGCACCGGCTCGCGCATTCGCTTGATCGAAGCGGGCGTGGTCGCGCCCAGTCCGGCTCTCGCGCTCGAAGAGCGCCTGCGCGACCTGCACGCGGCGACCGTGGAGATCATCGCGCAGACCAAACCCGACGTGGTCGTCATCGAAGAGCTCTACACCACCTACAAGAACCCGTCGACGGCCGTGCTCATGGGGCACGCGCGCGGCGTCCTGTGCTTGGCGGGCGCGCAGGCCGGTTTGCCCGTCGAGACCCTCGCGCACGCGCACGTGAAGCGGTCGCTCACGGGTTCGGGCAGCGCGCGGAAGGAGCAGGTCAACGCCATGGTGCGGCACCTGCTCGGGCTGCGCAGCGAACCGCGTCCGCTCGACGTCTCCGACGCCCTCGCCCTGGCGCTCGCGTATCTCAACGTGCGCGACGCCCACCGCATTCTCGCAGCCGGGTAGGGCGCCGATGTTCTCACGGATCGCCGGACTGCTCGTCGAACGCCGTCCCGAAAGCGTCATCCTGGACGTCAACGGCCTCGGGTACGAGATCGTCCTACCCCCGTGCATTGCCGGCAAGGTGGATGGCGGCGCCGGAAGCGACGTCACGCTCGAAGTCTACGCCGTCTTGAACATGGACGGCAATAGCGGCCGGTTTACGTACTACGGCTTTACCAACGCGGTGGAACGCGAATTCTTCGAAGCGCTCTTGAGCGTCGCGTCGATCGGTCCGCGCTCGGCAGCGCGCGCGTTCTCGCAGCCGATGTCGTCCATCGCCGGCGCCATCGACCGCGGCGACCATGCCGCGTTGCGCGCGCTGCCGGGGATCGGGCCGCAAAAGGCGCGCGATATCGTCGCCAAGCTGCAAGGCAAAGTCGCGCGTTTTCTGCTGATCCGCGAAGCCGAACCGGCGCCGCCCGTCGCGATGCCGGACTTCGCCGAGGAAGCGCACGCCGTGCTGCTCCAGCTCGGCTACAAGCGCGCGGAGGCCGACGGCATGATCCGCGACGCGCTCGACGGCGACGGCGGCGCGCGCGACGCCGAGGCGCTGCTCGCGGAGATTTACCGGCGCAAAGCGAAAGCCGACAAGAATGCCTGAAGAAACGCGCCGCAGGCTGCTGGGACCCGAACACGTTCTGCCGGCGACGGACGGCGAGGACGAGATCGCGGCGCGGCTGCTCGCGCCCGACGACACGCTCGAAGACGAGATCTACGGCGCGAGCTTGCGCCCCCGCACGTTCGACGAATACGTCGGGCAGCGCAAGGTCGTGGACAATCTCCGCATCGCCATCGACGCGGCAAAAGGCCGCGGCGAGGTCCTCGAACACGTTCTGTTCTACGGGCCGCCGGGACTCGGAAAGACGACGCTGGCAAGTCTGATCGCGCGCGAGCTCAATGCGAATTTCCGGCCGACCAGCGGACCGACGCTCGAGAAGCCCAAGGACCTCGTCGGCATCCTCACGTCGTTGGAAGCGGGCGACGTGCTGTTCATCGACGAAACGCATCGCCTGGGACGCGTGGTCGAAGAATTTCTCTATCCCGCGATGGAAGATTTTCAGATCGACTTCATCGTCGACCGCGGGGCCTACGCCAAGACCATCAAGCTGCCGCTCAAACGGTTCACGCTGATCGGTGCGACGACGCGCGCCGGCATGCTCTCGGCCCCGCTGCGCGAGCGGTTCGGGATCGTACACCATCTCGACTACTACGACGTTGCCGACCTCGAGCGGATCGTGCTGCGTTCGGCCGGCGTTCTGAACGTCCCGATCGATGCCGAGGGCGCGCACACGATTGCCGCGCGTTCGCGCGGAACGCCCCGCATCGCGAACCGCCTGCTGCGGCGAGTTCGGGACTACGCGGAAGTTCGCGCCAGCGGCCGGATTACGCGCGACGTCGCCGACCTCGCGCTCTTGCGGGAAGGCGTGGACGAGCTGGGCCTGGACAACCTCGATCGCGCATATCTGCGAACGGTCGTAGAAAACTACGGCGGCGGCCCGGTCGGCATCGCGGCGATTGCCGCAACGCTGACCGAAGACGCCGAGACGCTGGAGGACGTGGTCGAGCCGTACTTGCTCAAGCACGGCTTCGTCGTGCGGACGGCGCAAGGACGCAAAGCGACGCCGGCCGCCTACGCGCACCTCGGCGCCGTATCGAAAGCGGCCGCCGTTCAAGAGCGCCTGCTGTGATGCGGCGCCGCTCGTTCCTCGCCGCGACCGCCGCCGCTTCGTTGCTCGCATCGGTCGCGCCGCGGAGAGTCTTCGCGCAGGGAATGCCGAGCGGCGACGCAGACCCGGCCATGAGCTCGCCGGAGGCATCGCTGCGCGTGCTGCTCGGCGAAGGCCAAGCGGAAGCGATCGGAAACGACGCGTTTCTGTTTAATGGGAACCGCTACCGCGGTTCGTTTTCCGTGCTCGCCGACGGGCGAGTCGTGAATGACGTACCGCTCGAGGCGTACCTCTACAGCGTCGTGCCCCTCGAGATGTCGCCGGGCTGGCCCTCGGCAGCGCTTCAGGCGCAAGCCATTTGCGCGCGAACCTACGTGCTGCAACGCAGCAATCCGCGCCGCGACTACGATCTCGTGCCCTCGGAAGCCGATCAGGTCTACGGCGGAACGCGCAGCGAGTCCGATGCCGCGCGCGCCGCGGTGGATGCGACGGCCGGACGCGTGTTGCGCTACGGAAGCGCGTTCGCGCAGATCGCGTATTCGGCGTGTTGCGGCGGCCACACCGAGGCCTCGTCGGCGGCCTGGGGCGGCGCTGGGTTTCCGTATCTCGAGGGGGTCGTCTGTCCGTATTGCGACGAGTCGCCGAACTATCGTTGGACCGCCGACGTGCCCGTGGACGAGGTCGAGCAAGCCTTTGGCGCGGCCTTGGCGGCAACCGGCGGAACGCTTCGCAACGTGCGCGTTGCCGCTCAAGATGCCAGCGGACGGGCGACGGCCGTGCAACTGGCAACCGACGGCGGCGGAACCGTGATCCGCGGCAGCGCGTTCCGCAGCGGTCTGGGGAACCGCGTCATCAAGAGCCTGCGAATCTACCAGCTGGCGATGACCGGGGCAGGGACGCTGCACGCCGAGGGTGGAGGACTCGGACACGGGGTCGGTCTCTGCCAATGGGGCGCCCGGGGCTATGCAAGCCGCGGCGGATCGGCGGCCGACATCGTCGGCTTCTACTTTCCCGGAACGGTGATCGGAAATGCCTGAGGCAGAAGAAGAGAAGCGCCGCGAGCCGCGGCTTCGCATGTCCATCGAGGCGACGTTCGACGACGCGCTCAAAGCCGAAGCCGTGCGTTGCACGATCTCGGACCTTTCGGGTACGGGCCTGGGGGCGACGGCGGACGAGTACTTCCCGGTCGGAACGGTTTATGCGTTCACGATGAAACGCGAACCCGCGCTCACGCTGCGGGGTCAGGTCTGCTGGGTTCGCTCCGAAGAGGGCGGGCACTATCGCTTCGGCGTCCGCTTCGTGGATCTCACGAGCGAAGACGTCTTGCGACTAACCGAGTTCTTGAGGACCAAACGCAAAGCAACGACGAACGACTGACGGCCGCCTATGCATACGAGCTCCCGGACGAGCTCGTCGCTCAGGCGCCCGTAGAGCCGCGCGACGCCTGCCGGCTGATGGTCTTGGACGCTGCGGGGCCTCCGCAGCACCGGACGTTCCGCGAGCTCGGAGCCTTTCTGCGCGCCGGCGACGTCCTGGTTCTCAACGAGACGCGCGTTATCGCCGCGCGCATTTCAGGAACTCGCGAGCCGACGGGCGGCCGGGTCGAGTTCTTGCTCCTGCATCCCGCCGGTTCGGAGCGCTATCGCGAAGACGCCTTGCGCTGGATCGCCCTTGCCCGGCCGGCGCGCCGGTTGCCGCCCGGCGAGCGCGTGCGTTTCGCCGATGCGAACGGTGCGCTCGGATTCGCGACGGTGGTCGACGCGGGCGAGGGCGGCGTCCGAACGATCGCATTGGAGATCGACGCGCCGTTCGCGGAATTCCTTGCACGAGCCGGCCGGCTTCCGCTGCCGCCTTACGTAAAGAGCGATTCCGACGCCGCGCAGCGCGGATATCAGACGGTGTTCGCGCGCGTGCCCGGCAGCGTGGCTGCGCCGACGGCGTCGCTGCATTTCACGCCCGAGTTGCTCTCGCATCTCGAAAGACGCGGCGTCGAGCTCGTGCGCCTGACGCTCGACGTCGGGATCGGAACGTTCCGGCCGATGCAAGGCGATCGCGTCGACGAGCATGCGATGCACGGCGAGGCGTACGAAATCTCGCCGGAAGCCGTCCGGCGAATCTCCGGCGCAAAACGGCAAGGGCGTCGCATCGTCGCCGCCGGAACGACCGTCGTACGCGCCCTCGAAGGCAACGTGCGCGACAACGGCGCGTTGACCGCCGGCGCGTACGCGACGAAGATCTTCATAACGCCCGGTTTCCGTTTTGCGGTCGTCGACGCGCTCATCACGAACTTCCATCTCCCGCGCTCGACGCTCTTGGTCCTCGTCAGCGCGTTTGCCGGTCGCGAGCGCATGCTCGCCGCGTACGCCGAGGCGGTCCGGCTTCGCTACCGTTTCTTTTCCTTCGGCGACGCGATGCTGTTGACTCGATGAGGGAGGGGCGCAAGCTCATCGACACCACGTTGCTGCTCGAGCGCGCCGTTCGCGAAGTCAGCGAGCACACCGAGGCGAACTCCGCGGCGATTCTCGTGCGTAAAGGTGCCGGCTACGCTCCGGGGGGGCCACAAACGACGTGCTGTCCAACCGGGCACCAGCCCGCTTGAGTCGCTCCAGAGCACGCAGAATCTCATCCTTGAGGAGTTGCGCGCGCTCCCGGCCAAAATCACGGGAAACGTCTCCGTGCCGGCGGGCGGCGCGCGAAATGCGGACCCCGTGTCATAAATGACGCGGGAAGCGTCGCGGAGAACACCTTCCTCGCACTTGTAAGCGCGAGAAGTAGAAGGATACGACTGATTCATGAAAATCTATACGCCCAAGAAGTGGGATCTAGCGGGCCTCGAGGGCATCTCGGACGGAACGCTCGAAATGCATTTCGGCCTGTACGAAGGCTACGTAAAAAACACCAACCTCCTCAACGAAATGCTCGGTGAAATCCGCGCGGCGGGGAAGAATCAAGGACCCAATCCCGCGTACGCAGAGCTCGTCCGCCGGCTCGGCTTTGAATACAACGGCATGCGCCTCCACGAATACTATTTCGACAACATGAGCAAGGGTTCGCACGACTTGACCTCCGGCAAGCTCTACGACGCGCTCGGCGAAGCGTACGGCGGGTTCGACGCCTGGAAGAAAGATTTCGCAGCCGTCGGCACGATGCGCGGCGTCGGATGGGCGATCGCCTACCACGACCCGGCGAACGGGCAGATCACGAATCACTGGGTCTCCGACCACGAGAACGGCAACCTCGCCGGCTTCTCGCCCATCGTCGTCATGGACGTCTGGGAACATGCGTTCATCAAGGACTACAAGCCGTCCGAGCGCGGCAAGTACGTCGAGGCGTTCTTTGCCAACACGAATTGGAAGGCGTGCGAGGCGCGTCTACCCTAGGCCACGCGTTTCACTGCGAATCGAGCGAGCGCCGGAACCGGCGCTCGTTTTTGTTATCCCGGCAAGGGCTCGACGTACGGAGTCACGATCGCCGTCTTGGCTTGCGCGTACCAGACCAGGCCCGGCGGCGCGTCGGGCCGCTTGCGCACGTGTTTGCGCTGCGTGTAGTCCACCGGCACTTTTCCGCTCGCGCGCGCCTTCGAATGCGCGGCGGCGAGCGATGCCGCAAACTCGACGTCGCGCTGCGAGGGCGTCCGCCGATCGTCGCGCTGCAAAACCACGTGCGCTCCGGGCGTGCCGCGCGCGTGGAACCAGAGATCGCCGGGGTTTGCCACGCGAAACGTGAGGTCGGCATTTTCCGCCGGCGAGCGTCCGACCAGGACGCGCGAACCGTCCGGCGCACGCAGCTCGAGCCGGGCGCGCTTGCGGCGTTTCGATGCAGGTTTCGACGTCTTTGCGTTGGCCCCGGCGTGCGTCGCGAGTGCCGCCGCGGCGCGCTCGACTTCGTCGAGATCGGGTCCGGAGGCCCGTCCCGCCTCCCAGCGCAGCGTATCCACGGCCTCGAGTTGCGTTTCCAAATGGCGCTGCCGCGCGTCGAGGTGCGGCAGCGAGGCGCCGAGTTTCTTGTAGCTTGCGAAGAGGTCTTGCGCGCGCTTATTGGCCTCCTCGCGCGCGAGGGGCGTTTCGATCTCGTGCATGCGTGCGTAGATGCCTTCGCCTTCGGCCCTAAGCGCGTCGCGACGCTCCGCAGCTTCGCGCCGCCGCTCCAGCGCGACCAGTTCCCCGCGTATGCGGGTCTCTCGCTTGGCAAGGAGCCGTTCGAGCGCGGAGCGCCGTTTCGCGCCGCCGGCGCCTTCGCCGCGGGCACGCACGCGTCCGTACTCGGCGAGCGCTTCGAGAAGCGATGCATCGCGCGTGACGCTCGCGTCCTCAAACCCGCCCAATGGAAGAAGATGCGATTGCGCGACGCGGCCGTCGCGGCGGTACGTGTAGACCCGCCCCGCGAGCGCGGCGTCGCTTTCGAGCAACGCGAGGGCGGCATCGCACTCCTCGGCCGTGCGTCCCCGGGCGACGAGTCCGGGCAGCGGCGCGCCGGTTCGCGCGGGCGGCGGAGTATACGGCAGCCCTGCGGCGATGGGTCGCCGCGGATTCTCGGCCGGGGAGAATTCCTTGAGCGCGGCGACGACGGTCTCGCCCTTGACCAGAACGACGTTGCCGAAGCGAGGGACGAGCTCGACGTAAACCTCCAGCCGCTCGCCGACGCCGAACCGATTGCGCGAACCAAACGAGAGTCGCAATACGCGGTCGCCGCGCCGGGCGCGAACCTCCAGAAGAACCGTCCCGCGCAGCGCGCCGGCAAGCGTGCGAACGAAGCCGGGCTCGATCGCGATGCCCGGCTCTTCCGGCTCGACGGTCAGCAGCGGTGGCGAGCCGAAGACGTCCATGCACAGGGCCGTCGAGGCGCCGTTCTTCCAAAGGACGATGGCGATGCGCCCGTCGTCGAGGAGCCCGACGTCGCGAACCTTAGCTCCGGCGAGCCGTTCTTCGACCTCGTGCCCGAGCCGGCGAATCAGATATGCGTCCGTGATCATGCGAGGTGAGCGTTCTTCGGGACCGAACGCAAGACCGCGAAACCATGGGCCGAAAAATGGGAATCGCGCTTTTCCTACTCGCGGCGTCCGCGTGCGGCGGCAGTGCGTCGGAGGCGCCCCACCCTACCGGCTGGACGCAGATCGCGGCGTCGCCCGGCGAGCAAGTCTGGGGCAACGGCGCCGTAGCGCCCGACGAGCAGCAGCGCTACGAGTACCGGACCGAGCCCTTTGCGGGACAGCGCGAGGACCTGGCTTCGCGAGAGGCGATTCGCGCGGCCATGCGCTATCCGCATGCCCACTTCCAGTCCAGCGTACCGTTCCCGGGCTGCGAAGGTCTCGCCGGACTGATGACCTTTGCGTTGCAAGGCGGTGGCGTTCTCGAGGAAGCCTTCGCCGTGCGGGATGGCAACGCGGTCACCGTCGCCTACGTCTATCCCAAAGGCGGTATGCCCAGCCCGGACGTGCCCGGTGCGATGCGAGCGACCGTCTGCGTGCTCCCCGGCTAAGGCGCCCGGGGTGCCGAAACCAGGTATGGCGTTCCCGGATTGTGAACCGCTAGGGCCTGGCGGAAAACGGGGCGCTTTGCTCCGGGTTCGCCCCCAAATGCCGTTGGAGTTGGTGTGATCGCAGGCCCGGGTCTGCTCTTTGTCGTGTCGGGGCCGTCGGGAGCCGGCAAGGACACCTTGGTCGAGGCGTTGCGCGCCCGGATGCCGCGATTGCGGTATTCGGTCTCGGCAACGACGCGCGCGAGCCGGCCCGGCGAGCGTGAGGGCGAGCACTACTTCTTCGTGGGACGGGACGAGTTCGAGCGACGCCGCACCGAGGGCGGCTTTCTCGAATGGAAGGAGTACAACGGCGAACTCTACGGGACACCCCGTGATTTCGTCGGGAAGACGCTGGCAGAGGGATACGATCTGGTCATGAAGCCCGAGGTCAACGGGGCGCTCGCGACCAAAAGCGCGTTTCCCGACGCGGTGTTGATCTTTCTCGTACCGGACCGGTTCACGCACCTGCGCGATCGTTTGCTCGCGCGGCGAACCGAGACGAACGAAGAGATCGCGGGCCGGCTCGAAATCGCACATCAAGAGATGCGCTCGATCCGGAACTTCGACTACATCGTCATCAACGAACAGGGACGGCCCGAGCAGGCGGTCCGCGACCTGCACGCCATCCTGCAAGCCGAGCGCTTTCGCATCCACCGGTACACCGACGATTCGCTCGAGAACGTCGAACATTCGTAACACGCCATCCAAAGCATAGGACATCATGAGTAAAACGGTTTTCGGAGATCTCGACGAGCTGCTCAAGCACGCCGACTCCAAGTTCAGCCTGGTCAATATCGTCACCAAGCGCGCACGGCAACTGAACAACTGGATCCGCATCCAGCAGATTCCCCCGATGGAACGTCGCGAGTCGTTCGCCAGCGAACCGCTGGTCTCGCTCGACACGATCAATCCGAACAAGCCCGTCTCGATCGCCGTCGACGAGATCGCCGAGGGGAAGATCGCGTACGTGCGGACGCGCGAAGGCATTAAGTAAGGTGAAAGGCCGGTAGTTTCGTACCATGTGCGGCATCGTCGGGTACATCGGCTCGCGCGACAGCGTACCCATCATTCTCGACGCGCTGGGCCGGCTGGAGTATCGCGGCTACGATAGCGCGGGCATCGCCGTCATCGACGAAGCCGGCGCCCTGGTCGGATCGAAATCCGAAGGCAAGCTCGCGCGTCTGGCCGAGCGGCTTCGCAACGGCGAGCGGCTCTCCGGCAGCGTCGGCATCGGGCACACGCGCTGGGCGACGCACGGCCGTCCGTCCGACGCCAACGCCCACCCGCACGTGGACTGCAGCGGCCGATTCGCCGTCATCCACAACGGCATCATCGAGAACTACGCCCCGCTGCGCGCGCGCCTCATCGAGCTCGGCCATACCTTTCGCAGCGAGACCGATACCGAAGTCCTCGCGCATCTGATCGAGATGCACTACGCGCAGCAGGCCGGCGAACCCGGCGCGACCGAGCAGAAACTCGAGCGCGCGGTGCGCGCGACGCTTCACGAAGTGCGCGGAGCCTATGCGCTCGGCGTCATTTCGAGCGACGAGCCCGAACGTCTGATCTTCGCTCGCAACGGAGCCAGCCCGCTGGTCATCGGCATCGGCG
This sequence comes from Vulcanimicrobiota bacterium, assembly GCA_003155175.1. Classification (GTDB taxonomy): domain Bacteria; phylum Vulcanimicrobiota; class Vulcanimicrobiia; order Vulcanimicrobiales; family Vulcanimicrobiaceae; genus Hemerobacter; species Hemerobacter limicola. Next base: position 12,325 of record PMFP01000064.1, on the reverse strand, counting down.
AGGGCGAGATGTACGTCGCCTCGGATACGCCGGCGATTCTCCCGTACACGCGACGCGAGATCATCTTGGAAGAGGGCGAGCTGGCCGTGGTGGACCGCAACGGCTACCGCCTGACGGACTACGACGGAAATCCCATCGAGCGAGAGGCGATCGAGGTGACGTGGGACGCGACGTCAGCCGAGAAAGCCGGCTTCAAGCACTTCATGCTCAAGGAGATCTTCGAGCAGCCCAGCGTGATCAAGGAGACCCTCGCGGGCCGAATCGACGGCGCGGGCGACGTGCGTCTGAACGACGAGCTCGGCGGCATCGACGAAGCGACGCTCCGATCCATCGGCAAGATCGCGATTACGGGCTGCGGCACCGCCTACCACGCGGGCATGGTCGGCATGTACCTCTTACGCTCGCTCGTCCATCTGCCGGTCGAGATGGAGCTGGCCAGCGAGTTCCGCTACGGCGACCCGGTCATCGATCCCGAGACGCTGGTCATCGCGATGTCGCAATCGGGCGAGACGGCCGACACGGTCGAGGCGATCCGAATCGCCAAGGGCGCCGGCAGTTCGATACTGGGCATCTGCAACGTGCTCGGCTCGCACCTCTCGCGGCTGGCCGGCGGAACGCTCTACACGCGCGGCGGTCCCGAGATCGGCGTCGCTGCGACGAAGACCTACGTCTCGCAGGTTACGGCGATGACGCTCTTCGCGCTCTACCTGGCGAGGTTGCGCGGTACGGCATCGGCCGAGCGCCTTCGCGAAATTGCGGCCGGAACCAAACTGCTTCCGGCGGCCGTCGACGCCGTCCTGAACACGTCGGACCGGATCCGCCGCGTCGCGCGCCAGTTGCGCAAAGCCAAGAGCATGCTGTTCATCGGGCGCTACGTGAATTTTCCGACCGCCCTCGAAGGCGCCCTCAAACTCAAGGAGATATCGTACCTGCATGCCGAGGGCTACGCGGCAGGCGAGATGAAGCACGGGCCGATCGCGCTACTCGATTCCCACGTTCCGGTCGTCGGCATCATGACGGAAGGGCGCGTGCGGGAGAAGATGATCTCGAACCTCATGGAGTCGAAGGCGCGCGAAGCGCCCGTCGTCGTCGTCGCCAACCACGGCGACGAGGAAGCGGAGGCCGTCGCCGACCACGTGTTCTGGGTTCCGAAGGTGGACGAGCTGCTCTCGCCGATCGTGAACGTGATTCCGCTCCAACTCCTCGCCTACCACATTGCGGACATCGAAGGGAAAGACGTGGATCAGCCGCGGAATCTCGCTAAGACGGTAACGGTGGAGTGAGCATGACCAGAGGCGACGGCCGGCGTCCGGACCAACTGCGTCCGGTCACGATCGAACCGGGTTTTCTCAAATACGCCGAGGGAAGCGCGCTGATCTCGGTCGGGAACACGCGCGTCGTCTGCGCCGCGTCGCTGGAAGATCGCGTCCCGCCTTGGATGAAAGGCCGCGGGCTAGGCTGGGTAACCGCGGAGTACGCAATGCTGCCGCGCGCGACCCACGAGCGCACGCAGCGCGAGGCCTCCAAGGGCCGGCTCGGTGGACGAACCCACGAGATCCAGCGCATCATCGGGCGCGCGCTGCGAGCGATCACCGATACGGCCAAGCTCGGCGAGCGGACCGTCTGGATCGATTGCGACGTGCTGCAAGCCGACGGCGGAACGCGAACCGCCGCCCTCACGGGAGCCTACGTCGCTCTCGCCCTCGCCCTGCGCACGGCCTTTTCCCCCGAACAACGGGAGCGCTGGCCTCTGACCGGGTTCGTCGCCGCGACCAGCGTCGGCATCGTGGACGGCATTCCCATGCTCGATCTCGCCTACGAAGAAGACAGCCGCGCGCACGTAGACATGAACGTGTTCATGACCGACCAAGGGCGATTCGTGGAGCTGCAAGGCACGGCCGAAGCCCAGCCCTTCGACCGCCGGGATCTCGACGCACTGCTGGGGCTGGCCGAGGGCGGCCTCAAGGATCTGTTCGCGCTTCAGGGAGCCGCGGTCGGCTACGACGCCGGGGCGATGGTTCGTGGGGGCTGACGCCTTCGCCGATTTCGTCGCCCATATCGGGGCCTTTCACATCACCGAACGGACGATGAGCCGGGCGCAACGCGAGATGGAAAAAGCCGTCGCTTCCGGCGAGGTGGATGAGCGCTCGAAGTCGCACTATCTCGATGCCGTGCGACGGTACTTCGGGGACTTTTCCCGCGAGGCGCGGGACCATTTGCGAGACGTAGACCGCCGATTGGAGCACATCAACCAAGTGCACTTCAATTTGACAGCTGAACGGGGCGTCGCAATCAAACGCATCGAGGCGACGGAGACCGTCCTTCGCGACCTCGACCGGATCGGGAAGCCCCAGGCGCCTTGAAGATCCTCGAACGGACCGGCGGCGCTACGCTTGGGTTCTTAGAGTACACCGGCGGTCTCTTTTCGCTGGCGGGCGAGTCGGCCGGCTTCATCTTCCGGTTTCGGATCCGGTTCGGCGAGACGATCTCGCAGTGCTATCTTTTGGGCGTCCAATCGCTCTCCATCGTCCTGCTGACCTCGCTCTTTACCGGCATGGTCATCTCGCTCGAGTCGGCGATGCAAGCCGTTCAATTCGGCGTCGGAAACCTGGTCGGCGGGGCGGTCGCTTATGCGTCGGTGCGCGAGCTTGGCCCGATGCTCACGGCCGTGGTCGTGGCCGGGCGGGTCGGCGCCGCGATCGCCGCCGAGCTCGGTTCGATGGTCGTGACCGAGCAGATCGAAGCCCTGCGATCCATGGGCCTCGAGCCGGCGCGCTTCCTGGTCGTACCGCGCCTGCTCGCCGTGGTCGTCATGCTGCCGTTGCTCACGATCTTCGCCGACGTCGTGTCGATTATGGGCGGCGCGTGGATCGCGCAGAGCTACGCGCACATCGCGTTCGACTCGTTCATCTCGTCCGCGCGCCAGCAAATCGGCGTCGACGACGTGATGAAGGGCCTGGTCAAGGCCGTCGTCTTCGGCATGATCGTCGCCCTAGTGGGCGCTTATCAGGGCTTGAGCACGCGGGGCGGCGCGGCCGGCGTCGGCAAGTCCACGACCGGCGCGGTCGTCAACTCGATCATCCTGATCTTCATCGCGAATTTCATCCTCTCACTGGTCCTCTTCGGTGGGAGCTAGCGGCGTGGCAAACAAGGTCTACGCGCGGCTCGACGACATCGACCTGAGCTTTTCCGACCGGGTCGTGCTCAAGAATTGCAGCTTGGATATCGTCGAGGGGGCAATTACGTGCATCATCGGCCTCTCAGGCGCCGGAAAGTCGACGATCTTGCGTTTGATCGACGGGCTCGTGCTTCCGGACTCGGGGCACGTCTATATCGGCGACCGCGATCTTTGCCACGCGAGCCAGCGGCAGCTCTACGAAACCCGTCGCAAGATCAGCCTATCGTTTCAGTTCGCCGCATTGCTCGACAGCATGAGCGTCGGAGAGAACGTCGCGCTGCCGCTGCGCGAGCACACGAAACTGAGCGACGGCGAGATCCGGCGCATCGTAATGGACGCCCTCGAAAGCGTCGGCCTCTCCCACACCTACGACAACCTGCCCTCGGAGCTCTCGGGCGGCATGCTCAAGCGCGCGGGCTTCGCGCGCGCGATCGTCATGCGTCCCGACCTCATCCTGTACGACGAACCGACGACGGGTCTCGATCCGATCGTCACTCATCTCATCACCGACACGATCGTTCAGCTGCGAGCCAAACTCAACGGGACGGCGGTCGTGATCTCCCATGACTTACAATCCATTTATATGATGGCCGACTACGTGGCGATGCTCTTCGAAGGAGCGATCATCGCCTACGGGACGGTAGACGAAGTCCGGAAATCGCCGAATCCGCTGGTGCAGCAGTTCTTGAGAGGTTCAGAGGTTGGACCGATACCTATTTAGTAGATACGTCCGATGAGCAAGCAGGCGCAAGTCGGAGCCTTCGCCATCCTGGCGATGCTGCTGCTGTTCGGAGTCTTCTACGTCATCACGGACTACGGAACGCGCCACTCGGGCTACCGGATCGGCGTGCATTTCACGTCGGCGGCCGGTCTGCATCCGGGCGCCTTGGTCTATTTTAGCGGCGTGACCGTCGGCTCGATCGACGCCATCACGCTGCTCGAAGACAACACCGTGGACGTCGTCCTCGCCATTCGCAGCGACGTGAGCATCCCGCAGGGATCCAAGTTCCTGATCCAGGCCCCGCTCACGGGGGATCCAAGCCTGCTCATCGTGCCGCCGCGAACGGCGCCGGGCGAAGCCAATCCGCCGCCGCTCGACCGCCAAGTTCTGCCGGTGGCCGATCAGCCACGCGGCACCGATACGGCATCCATCGCCGATCTCGTCAACGAGGGCCAGGGCGAAGTTCGCAAACTCGACATCCTGCTAACCGACTTGGAACAGCGCGAACCTCGCTTGCTGGACAGCTTGCAGTCCACGATGGACAACGCCAATCATTTGACCGTGGCCGCGAACGCCTCGCTGGCCGCCATGCAGTCGAACCTGCTGACCGTCGGCAACAACTTCGCGCAACTCAGCACCACGCTCAACTCGTCGGCCGGAATGGATTCGCGGCGCTTGAGCTCGATTCTCACGCAGCTCGACGCAACGTCCATTTCGCTCAACCGCTCGATGACGTCCATCGAGAGCCTCGCGACCAACCCGGCGGTGCACCAAAACCTCATCGCAACGACGGAGAACATCGCCCACGCGACGCATACGATCGCGCAGCTAACCGACGACTTGCAGAACGTGGCCGGCGATCCGCAGACGCAGGCCGAGATGAAAAATACGATAGAGAACACCGACGCGACGATGCAGAAGGTCAACTCGCTGCTCGGCGATCTCGGAGCGACCAGCAGCGTCTACGGCGTGGATCCCGGCGCGACGCCCGCTCCGGTGCCGGCTCCCGGCGGCTCGGCGTCGCCGTTGACGATGCCGACGATCACGCCGTATCCAGGCTTCACCCCGTACGCCGCTCCGGCCGGACCGTACGCTTCGCCGACGCCGCTCCCCGGCAAGCCGCTTCCTCCGCAAAACTCGGCGCAGATGGAGAAGATGCACAAGAGCATCGGCGACCTGGCCAAGAGCCTGGTAGAGATTCAGCTGCGCGCGGGCATGCTCAACGCGCAGACGGTGACGTGCTGCAATCCGCTCCTGACGGCCAGCCACGGACCGTACGGGGATCTCAACGCGATCTTTTTGCCCAAGTTCAGCACGTCGCTGGTCGTCGGAGCCAACGACATCGGCGTCAACACGACCTACAACGTGTTGCTGATGGAACGGCTCGGCTCGCAGGCGCATTTCGGCGGCGGCGTGCTCTACTCGCAGCTCGGCATCATCGGGCAGTACCAGTCGGGCTTCCTCGGTTTCGACGCCCGCCTGTATCAACCGACGTATCCGCGGCTCGACCTTTACGCAAACTTCAAGCTGTTGCCCGGTACGCTGCTGTTCTTCGGCCAGCGCGACGTGACGCATGCGGACCGCCGCATCACGTACGGGCTGCAGCATACCTTCTGACGTCGTGAACGATCCCCCGGTCGTGAACTCACAGCGTCTCAAAGTCGGCCTGATCGGCGCGGGTGCTATGGGCACGCTGTTCGGGTATCACTTGGCCCAAACGTGCGACGTCACGATCCTGGACAGCAACGCCGACGTTCTCTCCGCCATCGGACGAGACGGACTGGCAGTCAACGACGGTGCGCCCCGCCCCGTCACCGTCACGTCGACGCCCAGCGACCTCTACACGTCGCAGGTCCTGTTCTTGTTCGTCAAGGCGGTGGACACGCTGCGCGCGCTGCGACCCTTCGCAGGCGAGCTCAACCCGGCGACGCCCATCGTCTCCCTCCAGAACGGGGTGGGCAACGAGCCCGCCATCAAGACCGCCCTCGGGGGCGCGGTTCCCATCATCCTGGGCATCACGACGGAGTCCTCGCTGACCGTCGGTCCGGGGCGCGCGCGAAGTTCGGAGGAAGGCAACACCATCATCGGCTCGGCGTCGGCGTCGGACGCGACGTCGCGGACCGTGGCCGATCTCCTCACGCGCAGCGGCCTGCGCTCCTCGGTCGTCTACGACATCCGGCCGCACCTCTGGGGCAAGCTCGTCGCCAACGCCGCGATCAACGCCGTCTCGGCCGTGCTGGACTGCGACGCGGGCACCATCCTGAGGGACCCGAACGCCTCGCATCTGGCCGAGGCCCTGGCAGAAGAAGCGGCAGCGGTGGCGGCGGCGCTCAAGATCAACCTGCCGTTCGTGAACCCCTGGCAATACGTCAGCCTCGTCATTTCGGTCGGCGCCGATTCCAAGAGCTCGATGGCCTTCGACTTAGAATCCGGCCACCCCAGCGAGATCGATCACCTCAACGGTGCCATCGTCGCCTACGGCCGGCGCGCCGGGGTCCCGACGCCCTACAACGACGCCATGGTCCGGATCGTCAAAGCGATGGAGGCCCTTCGTTAGGGCTGGGGGCTGAGTTTCAAGAGCCGGATGCTCCCGCGCGCCGCCTCGACGTCGATTCCGCCGGGGCCGCCCCCGTTGACGTTTGCGTCGATCGTTTCCGACGTGCCCGCCGACGTTCCGCGCACGTCGAAATCGGTAAAGATCGAGCCGTCGGCCGTGTGTATCCGGATGTGGAACCGCGCGTTCTCGTTGACGAAGAGAACGACGTCGCCGTCGCCGGTCGAGAACGGCAGCGTTCCCGGCCAGGACGCCGCGCCCATCGTGACGTTGACGTTGCCCTTCCCGACGGCCACGCGCGCGTAACCCTCGGGAAGCATGATGCGGACGCTGCCCTGCGCGGCGCGCACGTCCGCGTTGCCGTCGATGTTCGTCGCCGAGACGTCGCCCCGTTTTGAGTCAACGCTCAAGTTCACGCCGTGGGGGACGCGCACCAGCAGCGTCTGCAACGCACCGGCCGTCACGTCAACGCCCTTGCCCATCGGGCGGATTGCCGGCGGAGCGGGATAGTCCGTGTCGGACGTTCCCGTCGCGGAGATCGTGAAGCGATCGGGCGGATCCCCGACGGCCGGTGCGTAGGCGGTTACGCTACCGGCGGCGATCCGCACGTTCAACGTCGCCCCCGGCGAGAGCACGCCCATGCTGGTCGAGTACGGTTTGCGATCGGAGCACCCCGCACAGGCGGCCGCCAAAGCGAGCACGAGCGGAAGAAGAAGGACGCGCACGGGCAATTTCATCTTAGCGTTCTTCGGTCCGGTCGCGCGGGTGCGCCTCCTCGTAACTGCGCCGCATGTGCTCGAGCGAGACGTTGGTGTAGATCTGCGTCGTCGACAGGCTCTCGTGTCCCAGCAGTTCCTTGATGGTCATGATGTCGGCGCCATTTTCCAGCAAGTGCGTCGCGAACGAGTGCCGCATGACGTGGGGGGTCACGTGCATCGTGAGCCCCGCCAGCTGGGCGAAGTCCCGAAACACGACCCAGGCCTGCCGGTGCGAGAGCCGCTGCTTGCGCCGGGACAGAAACAGCGCCTCGTCGCTGGTGCGGGGACGCACTCCCAGGTAGTTGCGGATCGCGTCGGCGGCCGCATGGTTGATAAAGACCGTACGCTGTTTGTTGCCCTTGCCGATGACGCGCATCCGGCGCCGTTCCAAGTCCACGTCGCTCAGGTTGAGCCCCACGAGCTCCGCCCGGCGGATGCCGCTGGCGTAGAGCAGCTCCATGATCGCGACGTCGCGCAGCCGCTGAAAGTCCGTCTTGCCGGCGATCCGGGTTCGGAGCAGGCGCGAGACGTCCGGCTCGGACATGACTTGGGGCAGGCGCTTCGCGGCCTTGGGCGGCGGCACGTCCTGACCGGGATTGTCCTCGCGCCGCCCTTCGCGTTTCTGAAGCGCGAAATACGACCGCAAGGCCGCGATCTTGCGGCGCACCGAGGTCGCTGAATATTTCCGCGGTCCCATCAGGTCCATCACGAACCGCCGCACGTCCGAGACCGTCGCGGTCCGCAATTTCAAAAACGGCGCCGTCTTGGGATGCCCCGGCTCTAGGAACGACCCGAACAACTCGACGTCGCGGGCGTACTCCTCGGACGTGCGAGGCGACTGGCCGCGCTCGAGGCGCAGGTAGGCGGCGAACTCCGCAATCGTAGGATCGGCCGGGATATAGGAACTCACGACCCCTTTTCCACAGGCAATACTACCTCACCAAATTAGTGTTTGTGGATATACGATTTGCTGTGGATGGATCCGGCTCCTCTAGACGTGGCGCGTCAGTTTGCCTTGGGCTTCTCTATGGTCGGGCTGGAACCGATCCGAGTTGGACGCTCGCAGTGGCCCGGAGCGCCCCGGCGATCGAGTCCGGTGACGCGGCCAAAGGTGCCAGCATCTCGATCTCGGCTGGCCAGTACGACGCTGCGTCCCAGAAAATACGAGGCCGCGATCGCGCGCGGCCGCCAAAGTGACTGCCGTTTCCCATCAGGGTGGCGTCCACGCGAATCTGCTGATTCGCGTGGACATCGGTTGGCAAGCTGACGGGATTCCAGCCGGCTCTCCGATAGACCAGCGCGTAGTGATCCGGAGGCAGCGACATGAAGCAATACCAGCCCGTACTGTCCGCCACGCGGCTCTCGTCGGCCGAGGGGGCTTCGGCAGTGACGAGTGCCCCGGCCACGGGTTGGCCGTTCTCAGCGAGCACGTGACCGCAGACGCCGCCGGTCGTCCCTGCGTTCGCGGTAGCCATCGAGCAGATGGCCGCGAGGAGCGCGCTCGCGCAAGAGATTCTCATCAACCGCATACCGTTCCGGCGGCGCGACCCGTGACGGGCAGATGATGCCTTTCGAGATCTATCCGGCCTTGGGCGTCTTCTTTTTCGCGCTGGACTTCTTCCGCGTTGTGGACGCCTTGGCCGGGGCCTTCTTTGCTGGAGCGGTCTTCTTGACGGCCGTTTTCTTCTTCGCGGAGGGCGCACTTGACGCGCTCCGTTTGCGGGTTGCGGCGGCTTTCTTGGCGGAGGCTTTTCGATCGGCGGCGCTCCGGCCGGTTTTCGGCTGGCTGCCGAGCTGCGCCAGGTGCTTCTTCAGATCCACGCCGTAGTGCTCGGCGGCTTTCTTGATGTTGGCGAACGCGAGCTTGCGCTGCTCTTCCGTGACGCCGACGACTTGGTCGAAACGGGCGATTGCGTTGCGAACGTGCGACGCATTCGTCATGGGCTCCGCGCGATCGTCCGGAAAAGCGAAGACGCTATCGGGCAAGTCTGAGCGTTTGGTCAGGCGGCCGGCTTTGTCGTGGTGCTTCCAGGTCACGCGCATCTAAAGTACCTCCAGCCGGAGTGTACCACAGCGCGGCGGTTTTCTATCGCAGCGCGGGCGGTCCGACGCGAACCATGTCGCGGACGGGCGCGGCGGTCCTCTCGATGAGCCGGGTCGCCCGCGTGACGAACCACGTCAGCAGCAGCACGAGCAAGATGCCGTCATCGACGAAACCCAGCGCCGGGATGTCTCCAAAAATGTCCAAGGGCGAAATGATCAGCAGGGCGGCGGCCGCCGTGCCCATCTTCAGCATCGCGGGGACGCGCTCGTCCCGCATGAGGGGAAGCACACGGCCCAGGTTACGGCGGGCCAAAAACAGCGTCTTGAAGATCTTCATGGGTGTCTCTACCGATTGCGCCGCCCCAGGTTACAAAATAAAGAGGGGGCCGCCGCGGCGGCTCCCCTTCTTCCCTTGCGGGGCCCTGGTGCGTGCCTGCGGTTCGTGCTCGCTTACTTACCGCCGGCGTAGGCGATGCCGGCCTGGACTTGGCCGATCGCCTGGTTCACGAGGTTGAGCGCGTTGTCGCGGTGACCGCCCTTGTCCGCGACGGCGACGGAGAGCTGGTTTTTCGCGGCGTTGAGATCCGAGAGCGCGTTCTCCATGTGGGGCTGGTTGGCCATGGCCACGCCGGTAAGCGCTCCGCCGAGGAGCGCACCGGTCAGGACGAGTGCGGGGCCGCCCATACGGCGGAATAGAGAGTTAGCCATTCCGTAAGACCTCCTGGACGAGAAAGAGTTCGTAGGGCCTAACGATTCAATGCGGAGCGGCCAACTCCCATCGTCCTCCGCGGACGCCTCCAAAGGGCTAATCAAAGCTTAAACTGGACCTCGAAGGTGACTTGCATCGGGATCGTCACCCCCACGAATCCCGTATTGTTGTTGTTGAGCCAATACGAATACGGGTACTGCATCTGCGGGGGCGCGACCGCCTCTTGGGAGTTCGGATAGAAGTTTCCCTTCGGCGCCATGATCCCCGACGGCAAAGCTCCATAGACGCAGACGTTCGGATTGTCCCACGCGTAGCCGCGCTGGCCGCACGCATCCACGAGATTCGTCAGCGTGACGTGCGCCGTCACCTTCGGCGAGATGTCGTACTCGAGCGCTAGGCTCATCGAAAACCGCCACGGCTCCTGGAAGTCGCCGAGGTTGTCGAACTTGCCGGAGTACGGGTCGGGCGTGAAGAGCGGCAGATTCCCGTTGTCCGTGCAACTCGCCGGATCCGCCGCGCGCGCGCCGCTCGCGAGAACCGGGCCGAACGCCGTGCAGGTTTGTGGAATGTAGCCGGGCCAGACGGTAGGCGATCCGTACTCCGCGCCCGAGCTGAACGCGAACGACGGCGTGATCGCATACTTGTCGTGGCGATAGTTCAGAATGAGCGTGGCCGTATTGGGGACGCCGTATCCGTTCGAACCGGCGAACGGACCCGGAATGACGTCGTAGGTCGGATACCAGGCGTTGCGGTCGAACAGCGGCTGCGCCGCAGCCGTGTAGTAGGGGTTCACGATCGTTCCGGGCCCGCAGGCAGCCGGAGAACCGCTTCCCCCGCCCGTCGCGGGCGTGAAGCACGGTGAGCCGCCGCCGGCCCTGGTATACGAATTATACTGCGAGATGTAGCCGTTCAACTGATCGATGACGTTCGTGTTCGTTCCGGAAAAGTTCTGATACTTGATCCGGCTGTGCGTGTACGTGTACGAAAACGCGCCTGCGACCCCGTTCTTGGCGAAGTCGCCCTTCTGTATTGCCAGTTCGACGCCGTACGACTCTTGGTTTCCGACGTTGAGTCCGGATTCCAGACCGCCTTGCGGATCGATATAGAAGTTCTGGAGCTGGTCCTTGGTCGCGCGGTAGAACGGCGTCAACTTGAAGGTGACGTCGGTCCCTTTGAGCCGCTGTTCGAGCGAGAGATCCGCGTTATACGACGTGTCCGGCAAGATGTAATGTTCGGGTGTGTTGAAGCCGTACGCGTAAAAATGGCTGCCGAGGTAGGTCGGCAGATCTTGCTGGGTGACGTTGTACTGCACCCACGACGTATTGGGCGGTCGCGCGTAGACGCCGAACGAGCCGCGGACGACGGTCAGCGAGTTGAGTGCGTCGGTGAAGCCGATCCGTGGCTCGAAGCGGTACGTGGTGTACGAGTTCACGCTGGGGTTCTGCAAGTTCGTGTGCTCCGTGCCCGCGGGGCACGGGCCGAGAATCGGAACGCCGGCTGCGTTGACGTTCTGGAACGGAACGCTGGTGCTGCTCGCGGCACAGAAGTCGCGGTTGTAGTTCAGGAACCAGAACTGGCGCGCGGGATCGTTGGTTCCCGTGTCGCCGAAGAGATACGTGAAGTTCTCCAGCCGCGCGCCGATGTTGAACGTCAGTTGATCGTTCGGGCGCCACTGATCGGAGAGCGAAAATCCGCTAAAGCGCGGGTGAACTTGGTTGAGCGGAGCGTTAAAGTGGTTGTTGGTGACGAGCCACTGCGCTCCGGCCGGGGCGGGAGCCGGTGTGAGTCCGGCGTTTTGCGTGCCTTGCAGCGCGCCGTAGCACGGGACGTTCGCGCCCGACGTCGGGTCGACGCAATTGCTGTCCGCACCGACGAGGTTGGTGATCCCGTAGTTTGGATGGATGTAGCCGACGTAATAGCGCTGCAGGCTCGACTGCACGTAGTTCGCGGTCGCCGTGATGAGGTTTTGGGCGCCGAGCTGGTCCGTGAACGTGAGATTGGCGCCGCCGGTGTGATTGGGAATCTGGTATTCGGCCAACTCGGCGCCATAATAGGGCTGCGCGGCCGTGTTCGGACCGTTGATGAACCAGTTCGAATAGAGCAGGTACGCGTACGCGCGCAAGTAGGCACTCGAGCTAAAGGCGTGCTGATACTGCAATTTGGTCACGGCCACGCCGTTGTCGTTGGCGTCGCGCTGCGCGGGNNTTGACGACGCTGGGTCCCAGATCGTTCTGCGAGCTGTAGTACTGCGCGAAGACGCTGCTCGTGAGGTACAACGCCTGAACGTCGTCGCGAAGGCCGCTGGCCTTGTGCGGGATGGCGAAGTGGAAGTTGAACATCGTGTCGCGCTGCTGCGAACTGG
>PMFP01000125.1 GCA_003155175.1 Vulcanimicrobiota bacterium | reverse complement strand
ACTGGGGTGGGTCCGTTGGCTGGCTCGTCCTTCGACGGGCTCAGGATGACAGGGGTAGGGGGCGGTCCTTCGATAGCTGTGAGGGGTAGAATAGAGGCTGGGGTCGCATATTTAGGGTCCGCCTTTTTACTTATATCGCTACTGCGTCGGCTGGGGAGGCCGTCTTGCAAGCCATCGTTCTGGTCGGGGGTCAGGGTACTCGGCTCCGTCCGCTTACCTATGGGACGCCCAAGCCCATGGTGCCGATCATGAACGTGCCGTTCTTGGCCCGGACGCTCCAGCGGCTCTATGCGGCGGGGATCCGCGACGTGATTCTGCCGGCGGGCTATATGCCGCAGGCGATCTCCGACTATTTCGGCGACGGCTCACGGCTCGATATGAAGATCACCTACGTGATCGAGGAGACGCCGCTGGGCACGGCCGGCGCGCTCAAGAACGTCCAGGAGCATATCACCGGACCGTTTTTCGTCCTCAACGGCGACATCCTCACGAGCCTGGACCTGGGCGCGATGGCGCAGGCGCACCGCGAGCGCGGCGGCATCGGCATGCTGCACCTCATCCGGGTGGACGACCCCTCGGCGTTCGGATGCGTGGTGCACGACGGCTCGGGCTCGATCTCGGCGTTCGTCGAGAAGCCCGAGGGCGTGCCGCCGAGCCACGAGATCAACGCGGGGACCTATCTGCTCGAGCCCGAGGTGCTCGACGCGATTCCGGCCGGTCGGAACGTTTCGATCGAACGGGAGACCTTCCCGGACCTCATCGCCCACGGCGAAAAGCTCTACGGCTACACCACCTCGGACTACTGGATCGACCTGGGCCTGCCCGAGCACTATCTGGCCGCCCACCGCGATATTCTCCGGGGCGTCATGCCGATGGGGATCGAGCCGGGGCTGAGCGGAGCGGGCGCTTCCTCCCTTCAGAACCACCCCTGCGTGGTCCGGCCGGTCCATGCCGATGCGGGGGTCGAGGTTGACCCGACGGCCACGGTCGGCCCCAACGTCGTCTTGGGCGCCCACACCCGGATCGGCCCCGGCGCGGTGGTCCGGGACTCGGTCCTCTGGGATCGCGTAGCAGTTGAAAGGGACGCCGAAATCGAAGAATCCATAGTTGCCAGTGGTGCATCGATCGGTGCCGGCGCTCGAATCGGGCGCCGAAGCGTCATTGGTCACGACGTCGTTATCGACCCGGGTTCGCAGCTCGAACCCGACTCGCGCGTCGGGCGTTCCGCACCCATCGGCATCCACTAGACTTCCCGTCCGTTTCCCGTCCCCCGATTCCGGGAAAACATGAAGGGAAGCGCTTTGGCATCTTTCGGTGTTGAAGCAAAGAGATGAGAGGAAGCATGGCCGTCGCGCATTTCGAGTCGCTAGGAGCAGGGGACGTGATACCGCGGGTGCTCTTTCTGAGCTCGTATCCGCCGCGCGAGTGCGGCATCGCGACCTTCACCAAGGACGTGGTGGACTCGTTCAGCAAGGCCTACAGCACCAACAGCGAGATCATCGCTATTGACGAACCGGGCGGCGAGCTGCGCCGCTACGGCGACGAAGTGGTCGAGCGGCTTCACGAACAAGACCCGTACAGTTACAAGGCCACCGCGCAATTCATCAACGAGCATCCCGCCGACGTCTTGAACATCCAGCACGAGTACGGGCTGTTCGGCGGCGAGCGCGGCGAGATGCTGGTGGACCTTCTGCGCGCGGTCGAAAAACCGATCGTGCTCACGCTGCACACCGTGCTTCCCGAACCCGATGAAACCGTGCTTCGCGTGACGCGCGAGCTGTGCGCCCATTCGACGGTCGTGGTCGCGCCTTCGGAAACCGGGCGCAGCCTGCTCGAATCGGTGTACGGCATCGATCCCGGTCGCATGCGCGTCATCCATCACGGCGTGCCCGACGTGCCGTTTCAGGGAACGGATGCGGCCAAGTCGTCGTTCGGCATCGGCCAGCGCCTCACGATCTCGACGTTCGGGCTCATCAATCGGGGCAAGGGTCTCGAGTTCGCGATCGAGGCGATGCGCGCGGTCGTCAAACGCCATCCCGAAGCACTCTACCTGATCCTGGGCGAAACGCATCCGGTGGTGCGGCGCCGCGAGGGCGAGACGTATCGCGAATCGCTGCAAGACATGGTGCGCGAGTTCGGCTTGCAATACAACGTGCAGCTCATCGACAAGTACCTCGACTTCGACGAGCTCGTCGCGTACTTGCAAGCGACGGACATCTATCTCACGCCGTACCTCAATCCCGTGCAGATCGTCAGCGGAACGCTCGCGTACGCCGTCGGGTGCGGCAAAGCCATCGTCTCGACGCCGTATCTCTACGCCGAAGAGCTGCTTGCGTACAACCGCGGCTTCTTGTGCAAGTTCCGCGACGTCGGGTCCATCGCCGAGAATCTCAACAGTCTGCTCGACGATCCGTCGCTGCGCCGCGCGACCGAGCGGCGCGCATATCGCTTCGGGCGCCAGATGACGTGGCCGCGCGTCGCGATCGAATACGGCCGCCTGTTCGCCGAATTGTCGCCGTCCGACGGCGCGGAGCTGGTCGGCTCTGCTTAGACCCGGCGAGGAGCGCCGGCTGCCCTCGTTCGACCACCTCAAGCGCCTAACCGACGAGATCGGCATCATTCAGCACGCGACGCACGACGAGCCGGACCTCGCGACGGGTTATTGCACCGACGACGTGTCGCGCGCGTTCATGGTCGTCATCGCGCGCTTGCGCGCGGTGCCGGACGACGAGGACGCCAAGGCGCTGGGCGCCACCTACCTGCACTTCCTTAAGGAAGCGCAGCGCGCCGACGGTCTGTTCCGGAATTTTCGCTCCGCCGACCGGGCGTGGCTCGACGAACTCGGTTCCGAGGACAGCTGCGGGCGCGCGGTCTGGGCGCTCGGATACGGATTGCGCTTCGCTCCCGATCCGCGCTGGCGTGCCGAATGCGCGCGCTTGCTTGATAAGGCGCTGCCGTCGCTGGCCGGTTTCGCACACCTCCGCGCTCGAGCGTTTTCGATGCTCGGGCTGGCGCACGCGCTCGAGTCGGAGGCGCCGCCGGAGTCGTTCTGTAAGCCGCTGCAGCACCTGGCCGGCACGCTGGCGGCGGCGTACGATGCCGAACGGCGGACGGGATGGGAGTGGTTCGACGACCATCTCACCTACGACAACGCGCGGCTCCCCGAGGCGATGCTCCGCGCTTCGCATGCGCTAGGCGACGAACGGCTGCGCGCGATCGGGCTGGAGGCGCTGACGTTCTACGAGCACGTGACGCTGCTGGAAGAGCGGTTCGTGCCCATCGGCAGCAACGGCTGGTACTGGCGCGGGCGCGAGCGCGCTTTCTTCGCACAGCAGCCCCTGGAAGCGACCGCCATGATCGACGCGGAACTGGCCGCGTTCGACGCGACCGCCGATCGGCGCCATCTCCAGAACGCGTACGTGGCGCTGGAGTGGTTTCTCGGGCGCAACACCGTCGGCGCGGTGCTGGCCCACCCGAGCGGTGGCGGGCGCGACGGTCTCGAAGAACACGGAGCGAGCAGCAACATGGGCGCGGAATCCACGCTGGCGTACTTGGCGGCGGCCTACGCAATGGCCGAGCGCGAGGGCGCGTAGCCGCCCGGTTCCGGACGCCCGGGGCCGCTTCGAGGCGATTCGCCCGTAAACGGCGAATATATCATAATGATCCTCGAACCAGAAGTCCTTAACGACGTGCAAACCGCCGCCGTCCGGCACACCAATGGGCCCTGTCTGATTTTTGCGGGCGCCGGCAGCGGCAAGACCCGCGTCCTCACGCAACGCATCGCCTACCTGCTGGGCGAAAAACACGTTGCCCCCGATCGCATCCTCGCGGTCACGTTCACCAACAAAGCGGCCGGCGAGATGAAGTCCCGCCTGGAACGCATGGTCGGTTCCGTGGCGCTGGATCTGTGGGTGGGCACGTTCCACTCGATGTGCGTGCGCATCTTGCGCCGCGACGGCCAACGCATCGGCATCGCGCCGAATTTCGTCATCATCGACGACTCCGACCAGCGCCAGGTGATGAAAGAGATTCTCGACGATCTCAACTACGACGAGGCGCACCTCGCGCCGAGCGCGTGTTTGAACGAGATCAGCCGCGCGAAGAACGCGTTGATGTGGCCCGACGCGTACCTGGAGAAGCAGACGTCGTTCCTGGGCGAGCAGTACGGCAACGCGTACGCCGAATATCAGCGCCGGCTGGCCGAATCCAACAGTTTGGATTTCGACGACCTGATCGTGCGCACGATCGACCTGCTCGAGCGCGATAAAGACGCGCGCGATAAGTATCAGAAGAAGTTCGAGTACATCCTGGTGGACGAATACCAGGACGTCAACGCGGCGCAGTACCGCTTGATCTCGATCCTGGGCGCCAAGCACAAGAACATCACGGTCGTCGGCGACGACGATCAGTCCATCTATTCGTGGCGCGGCAGCGACCATCGGATGATCCTGCGCTTCGAGGAAGATTTCCCCAAAGCGACGGTCTTCAAGATGGAAGAGAACTATCGCAGCACGCAGCGCATTCTCGACGCGGCCAACGCACTGGTGGCCAACAACCGCACGCGCGCCCCGAAGAAACTCTTCACGCGGCGCGCCGAGGGCGACGTCATCACGGTCTATCCGGCTGCGACCGAGCGCGACGAAGCGCGCTACGTCGTCGAGAAGGTCAAGGCCATCGTTCGCGACGGCGGCGCCTACCGCGACTTCCTGGTGCTCTATCGCACCAACGCGCAGTCGCGGATCTTCGAAGAGACGTTCCTGGCCGACGGCATCCCCTACCGCGTGGTCGGCGGCGTCGGTTTCTACGCGCGCTCCGAGATCAAAGACATCATCGCCTACCTGCGCTACATTCTCAATTCCTCGGACGCCATCGCGTTCAAGCGGATCGTCAACGTGCCGCGCCGCGGCATCGGACAGCAGACGCTGGCCGCGCTGGTGCACTCGGCGAATCTCGCGCACCGGTCGGTCGGCGAAGCGGTCTTCGACGGCGAACTGCTGCGCGCGGCGGTGCCCAAGAAGATCAAAGAACTCGAGCGCTTTGCCGAACTCATCGCGATCTTCCGCGAGAAGGCCAAGACCCTCTCGGTCGCCGACCTGCTCGCGGCCGTGATGGAAGAGTCCGGCTACGTGCGCGAACTGCAGTCCGAAGAGACGCACGACGCGCGGGCGCGCCTGGAGAACCTTCAGGAGCTCATCGGCGTCGCGCGCGAGTACGAGAGCAGCGAAGCGGAGGCCTCGCTCGCGGGTTTCCTGGCCAACATCGCACTGATCTCCGACCTCGACGCGCTCGATCCCGACGCGTCGTACGTCACGCTGATGACGATGCACGGCGCCAAGGGGCTCGAATTCCCGACCGTGTTCTTGACCGGTTTGGAAGAGGGCGTCTTCCCGCACCAGCGCGCGCTCACCGAGATGGACGAGCTGGAAGAAGAGCGCCGTCTGGCCTACGTGGGCATCACGCGCGCGATGGATCAGCTCTTCATGTCGTACGGCCAGCGCCGCGCCATCTTCGGCAACACGTTCGCGTATCCGAAGTCGCGCTTCTTGGAAGAGATTCCGGGACTGGAGTTCCTCGAGAGCGACAGCGTGACGCTTCCGCGTCCGGCGGGCGGCCGCTGGCGTGAGGTTGCGATTCACGAATCGGCAGGCGCGGGCTTGCGGATGAACCTCTCCAGCGGCGATCGCGTCCGCCATCCCAAGTGGGGCGAGGGCACGATCACCAGCGTCGCCGGCGCCGGCGGGGACGGTCTGGTCGGCGTCGACTTCCCGAACGTCGGGCAGAAGATGCTGATGCTCAAGTACGCACCGCTAGAAAAAATCTAGCAACCGTGGCGGACTCCACGATTCGCGTGGCGGTCGCCGGAGCGCTCGGACGGATGGGGCGCATCGCGTGCGCCGCCCTGCAAGACGCGCCCGCGGGCATCGCGTACGCCGGCGGGTTCGCGCGCACGCGCGTGCCCTCCGAGCAGATCTCCGACGACTTGAGCGAGATGTTTCTGGCGCACAAGCCCGACGTGCTGCTCGACCTGACCACGCATCCGTCCACCGTGCAGATCGCCACGGCGGCGCTCGAGCGCGGCGTCCGGCCGGTCATCGGCGCAACGGGATGGACGCACGACGAACGCGCCGCGCTGGCGCGGCAGGCGCAAGAGCGCGGGCTGGGCGCGATGCTCGTGCCCAATTTTTCGATCGGGGCCGTGCTGATGATGCGCTTTGCCGAACAGGCGGCGCGGTTTTTCCCCACGGTCGAGATCGTGGAGCTGCACCACGACGAAAAGCGCGACCGGCCGTCGGGCACGTCGCTGCTGACCGCCGAGCGCATTCGCGCCGCGGGCGGAGCCGAGGACGTCGCGATTCACAGCGTGCGCTTGCGCGGTTTGGTCGCGCACCAGGAAGTGCTGTTCGGCAACACCGGCGAGCTGCTGACGATCCGCCACGACTCGCTCTCGCGCGAATCGTTCGTGACCGGCATGTACCTGGCGATCCGGGCGGTGATGGACGCGCGCGGCTTGGTCGTCGGGCTGGACGCCGTCGTCGATGGTGGAGGGCGGTAAGATCGTTACCGTCGCGGTCGTCGGCGCAACCGGTGCGGTCGGCGAAACGATTCTGCGGGTCCTGGAAGAGCGCGATCTCGGCGTCTCCGACGTCGGGCCGTTCGCATCGCGCGCGCGCGAGGGCGGCTCGCGCTATCGCGGACGCGACCTCGACGTGCGCGTCGCGAGCGACGAAGCCTTGCGCGACTACGACGTCGTATTTTTCGCAGGCGGCGAGAACGCTAGCGAGCGCTTTGCCACGCCGCTGATCGAGCGCGGCGCGATCGTCATCGACAACAGCGCTACGTTCCGCATGCGCGACGGCGTGCCGCTCGTCATTCCCGAAGTCAACGCGCACGCGGTGCGCCCCGAGCACCGCCTCTTTCCGGTGGCGAATTGCACCGCGATCATCTTGTGCAGCGCGCTCGCGCCGATTCGCGACGCGGCCGGGCTGCGGCGGGTGCGCGTCGCAACCTATCAAGCCGCGAGCGGCGCCGGCCGCGAGGGGCTCGACGAACTGCTGGCCGGGGAACGCGCGCTCGCACTCGGCGAGGCCGAGCCGCAGCCGCGGGTTTTCGCTCGCGCGCTGGCGCGCAACGCGATTCCGCAGGTGGGCGCCTTCGACGAGCGCGGGGAGAGCGGCGAAGAACTCAAGGTGCGCGAAGAGACGCGCAAGATGTTGGATCTTCCGGGCCTGGCGGTGACGGCGACGGCGGTGCGCGTTCCGGTGCGGACCGCGCACTCCGAGGCGGTCTTCGTCGAGACGGAGCGGGCGGTGAGCGTCGCGGAACTGGCGCATGCGTTCGAAGGGACGAGCGGCATCGTGTTCCACGCGACGGGCGTCGTGACGCCGCGCGAGGTCGAGGGAAGCGACGCGGTTCACGTCGCGCGCTTGCGAGAAGAAGACGCGAGCGGCGGGACGCGTTTTGCGTTCTGGTGCGTGGGCGATCAGCTGCGCAAGGGCGCGGCGACCAACGCAGTTGCGATCCTCGAGCTGCTGCTGGCCAAGGGCTACGTGCGGTCGTGAGCGTCAAACCG
>PMFP01000131.1 GCA_003155175.1 Vulcanimicrobiota bacterium | reverse complement strand
GATGTTCTTGGGCGTGATCTCGTCGCGCAATTCCGGGCGCACCCGCATCCGCCGGTACCGGTTGCGAAGCGCGATCGCGACCGCCCGCTTGGCTTTACCTTGGCCGACGATGTATTTATCGAGCGCCTCCACGACCTCGTGCGGCGTGAGCCCGCCGGGCTTTACGCCGGACGGCGTTTCCATCGTTGCACTCCTCGACATGCGATCACTCCAGAGTCTCGACGGTGACGTCGTCGTTGGTGTAGATGCAGATCTCGCCGGCGATCTCCAGCGCCTTGCGCGCGATCTCTTCGGCGGAGAGGGACGTGTTTCGCACGAGCGCGGCCGCAGCCGCTTGCGCGTACGGGCCTCCGCTCCCGATGGCGGCGATGCCTTCGTCGGGCTCGATCACGTCGCCGGTCCCCGACAGCATGAAAAGATGCTCGGGGGTTCCCACGATGAGCAGCGCTTCGAGCCTCCGCAGGGCGCGATCTTGGCGCCAATCTTTGGCAAGTTCTACCGACGCTCGGGTCACGTCTTTGAACTCGGCGAATTTTTTCTCGAATTTTTCCAGGAGCGTGATGCCGTCGGCAGCTGAACCGGCAAAGCCGGCCAAAACCTTGCCCGAAGCGATCTTGCGGACTTTGCGCGCGCCGTGTTTAACGATGGTCTTGTCGAGCGTCACCTGCCCGTCACCGGCCATCGCCAGCCGGCCGTCCTTGCGAACCGCCAGGATGGTGGTGGATCGAATCTTCATGCGTTGCCCTTTACCCCCGAACGAGCGCTCGGGTTTCAGCGCCGGAGCCGGCGCCGCCCAGGCAGGCTCGCCATGCGTCCAGCGCGCGCAAGGCTCGCTCGGCCATCAGCGCGTGCCGCTCGCGTTTTCCGGTCCGCCCTCCGCCCGCGCCGTCCAGCGGTGGGAACGGCGCCCAGGTGACGTTGGCGGGCTGAAAATCGTGCGTCTGGCGGTTCTGCAGATGCGCTACGATCGCTCCGAACGCCGTCTCTTCCGGGAACGTGACCGGCGACTGCCCTAGGATCGAACGAGCCGCATGGATGCCGGCCATGGCGCCGCACGCAGCGGCTTCGACGTAGCCTTCGCTCCCGGTGATCTGACCGGCGAAATAGAGCGACGGCATCCCGCGCAGGCGCAGCGAGGCGTCGAGCACGCGCGGCGAATCGACGAACGTGTTGCGGTGCATCACGCCCAGGCGCAGCCATTCCGCGCCGGCAAGGCCGGGCAACTTGCCGAAGGCCGCGCGCTGAGCGGGCCAGCTCAAGCGCGTTTGGAAACCGACGAGATTGTAGGCCGTGCCCGCGACGTTCTCTTTGCGAAGCTGCACGACCGCATACGGCGCGCGCCCGGTGCGCGGGTCGCGCAAACCGACGGGCTTGAGGGGTCCGTAGCGCAACGTATCCTCGCCCCGGTCGGCCATCTCTTCGATCGGCAGGCATCCCTCAAAGTACGGCGTCGCGCCGGCTTCGAAATCCTTGGGTTGATGGCGCTCGAGCGTTCGCAAGTTCGCAATCAATTCGAGGTATTGGTCGCGATCCAAGGGGATGTTGAGATAGTCGTCCCCGTCACCCTTGTCGTAACGCGACTTGCGGTACATCTGCGATTCGTCCAGCGATTCGGCCGCAACGATCGGCGAGGCCGCGTCGAAGTAGTGCAGGCGCGCCCCTCCCGCCGAGGCTAAGACCGCGTCGATGCTCGCGAGCAGCGCTGGGCTCGGCAGCGGGCCGCACGCCACGACGCACGGGCGGTCGAGCGGAATCTGCGTGACTTCTTCGCGATGCAGCGCGACGCGCGGGTGAGCGAGCAGCCGGGACTCGACCGCCGACGCGAAGCGCTCGCGATCGACCGCAAGCGCGCCCCCGGCGGGAACCGCGGCTTCCCGCGCGCTGCAGACGACGATCGAATCCAGGCGAGCCAATTCTTCCTTGAGTAAGCCGACCGCGTTTTCCAGCGCGGCGCCACGCAGCGAGTTGCTGCAGACCAGTTCGGCGAGACGCCCCGTCTTATGCGCGGGCCCGCTCGCGCCGGGCCGCATCTCGAACAGGTCCACGTCGACTCCAGCGTTGGCCGCCTGCCACGCCGTTTCGCACCCGGCGAGTCCGCCGCCGATGACGGTGAGGCGCAGCGAGATCGCGCTATACCTCGAGCGCCGTGCGCTCCTGGGCTGCCGCTCCGTCGCCCGGCTCGTCGCCCGGCGATTCCGCGGCGGCGCGCGCCCGTGCGATCGCGGAGACGTCGTGTTCCTTGTCGGCATGGCAGGCGAAGACGGGCTCGCCCTTGCGCGCCTTGACGGTCACGTAGGACCCACAGACGGGACACGGTTCGGGAACCGGCCGATCCCACGAAACGAACTTGCACTCCGGATACTTGTCGCAACCAAAGAAGATTTTACCCGTCTTCTTCGATTTGCGTTCGATGATGGAACCGCCGTCTTCGGGGCATTTCACGCCGGTGTCTTTCACGATCGCCTTGGTCGTCTTGCACTCGGGATAGCCCGAACAGGAGATGAACTTTCCGAACCGGCCGGTTTTGATCACCATCGGGCGGGCGCAGTTCGGGCAGATCTCGTCCGTCGGCTCGTCGCGAATTTCGAGTTTGGGCAATTTTTGTTCCGCCTCGATCAGCACGGCGGCAAAGGGGCCATAGAACTCTTGCAAGACCTCCACCCAGTCCTCGCTCCCGTGTTCGACCTTGTCGAGGTCGCCTTCCATTCCCGCGGTAAACTTCAGGTTCACGATCTTCGGAAAGTGCTCGACCAGGAGGTCGTTGACGGCCGTCCCGATTTCGGTCGGCGCGAACTTTTGCTGCGTCTGTTCAACGTAGTGCCGTTGAATGTTCTCGACGATCGAGGCGTAGGTGGAGGGACGCCCGATCCCGTTCTCCTCAAGGGCCTTGACCAGGGAGGCCTCCGTGTAACGCGGCGGCGGCTCGGTAAAATGCTGCTTCGGCTCCAGACCGCGCCGGTCGAGCCGCTGGCCGTCCTCGAGTTCGGGCAGCCGCACTTTCTTGGGAGCGGCGTTCTTTCCGGCCGGCGATCCGTCGGTCTCGTCCTTCGACTCGTCTTTGGCCTCGTCGTAAACGCGCGTGAAGCCGGCGAACTTCACGATGCTGCCGGTTGCGCGAAACGTGAAATCGCGCGCTGCGACGTTGACGGTGGTTTGATCGAGGACGGCGGGCGCCATCTGCGAGGCGACGAAGCGCTGCCAGATGAGCGTGTAGAGGCGCAGATCGTCGCGCTTTAGGATGCCGGCCATCTTCTCGGGCGTGTGAAAGACGGACGTCGGCCGGATCGCCTCGTGCGCGTCCTGCGCGCCGGCGGGTACGGTATGGGCTCGGCCGCTGTGAAAGGCCTCGCCGTACGTCTGAACGACGAATTCGCGGGCGTGGTCGCGAGCCTGCTCGCTGATGCGCGTCGAGTCGGTGCGCATGTAGGTAATGAGGCCGACGGTTCCCTCGCTGCCTCCCAGATCGACGCCTTCGTAAAGGCCCTGAGCGATTTGCATCGTGCGGCGCACCCGGAGCCGGAGCTTGCGCGAGGCCTCTTGCTGCAACGTGGAGGTCGTAAACGGCGCCGGGGCGTTCCGCCGAACTTCGCGCTTCTTAATAGAAGCGATGCGAAATTCGGCCCCATCGAGGTCCTTGACGATGGCGGCGGCTTCGTCGCCGCTCCGGATCTGGAGCTTCTCGCCGCGGCGCTCGATGAGATCGGCCGGAAAGACGACCTCGGGACTCCGCTCCGACGCGAGTTGGGCGGTGACCGTCCAATACTCTTCCTTTTCAAACGCCGCGATCTCGCGTTCGCGGTCGACGATCAGTTTGACGGCAACCGACTGCACGCGGCCCGCCGAAAGACCGCCGCCAACCTTCGCCCACAACAGCGGCGAAATTTTATAGCCGACGAGACGATCGAGGATCCGCCGCGCTTGCTGGGCGTTCACGAGATCCATGTCGATGGGCTGCGCGTCCTTGAGCGCGGCTAGGGCGGCTTCTTTCGTAATCTCGTTGAGCTTGATGCGCTGGGGTTGGTCGAGTTTGAGCAGCTGGGCCAAGTGCCACGCAATCGCTTCACCCTCGCGATCGGGGTCGGTCGCCAGATACACCTCGCCGGCGCTCTTGACCGCGCTCTTGAGCTCCTTGATGATGTCGCCCTTGCCCTTGATCGTGAGGTATTTCGGCGCGAACGAATTGTCCACGTCGACCCCCAGGGTCGACTTGGGCAGGTCGCGCACGTGGCCGACCGACGCCTTCACGACGAAGCGCGGGGGAAGAAACTTCTTGATCGTCTGCGCCTTCTTCGGCGACTCGACGATGATCAGGGGCTTTTTCACGGGCCTAAGTATAACCCCGGCGTCAAGCGGGCGGCAACGATGGCGGCTCTCCGGCCTCGGGAAATGTGCCCGGCGCAAGCCGCTTTGCGACCGGCTACGCGCGCTCGCGAGCGCGCGTAAGATTTGCATGATTTGCAAAAATCCTCTATGATTTGCAGAAAGCGCATCCTAGGTGCGCGGTCCACATTAGCTTTCGTCCCCCGGGGGACGAGGAGGAACAATGGACGACTCGATGTTGAACGGCGATACGATCGCCGAAGTCGTGAAGGCCGTCAAGAAAAGGGCGGGCAAGAAAGGCGTTCGCAAGGCAGCGGCACGCAAGATAGTCCGCAAGGCCGTCCGCCGCAAGATCGTCAAGAGAGCGGTTCGTAAGGCCGTTCGCCGCAAGGTGGCCAAGAAGGTAGTCCGTAAGGCCGTCCGCCGCAAAGTCGCGAAGAAGGCGGTTCGGAAAGCGGTCCGCCGTAAGGTAGCCAAGAAGGCGGTCCGCAAAAAGGCCGTACGGAAAGCCGTCCGCCGCAAGAAATAAGCGTAGCGGAAATCGGACGAAGTGACCGAAGGGCGATCGCGAAAACTGCGATTGCCCTTCTTCTTTGTGCGTTCGCCGGTTAGAGAACGATCGGGCCGTTCGCGAGATTGGGCGCCTGCCCGCCGTGCTCGGCGACCCAGTGACAGGCGGCAAAATGCCCCGAACCATAGTCTACGAACGCCGGCTCTTCGACGCTGCATCGCTCGAAGGCGATGGGACAGCGCGTGTGAAAACGGCAGCCGGACGGCGGGTCTACCGGTGACGGAATGTCGCCCTTGAGCACGATGCGCGTCCGCCGCGCTTCGACCGCCGGGTCGGGAATCGGAATAGCGGAGAGCAGCGCCTGGGTATACGGGTGCAGCGGATTTTCGTAGAGGGCGTCGCGACCCGCCAGTTCGACCAACTTGCCGACGTACATCACGGCGACGCGCGTCGAGATGTGGCGAACGACCGAGAGGTCGTGTGCGATGAAAAGGTACGTCAGTCCGAGCTGCTGCTGGAGATCCTCGAGCAGATTGATGACCTGCGCTTGAATCGAGACGTCGAGCGCCGAGACCGGTTCGTCGCAGACGATGAATTTCGGGTCCACGGCCAGGGCTCGCGCGACGCCGATGCGCTGGCGCTGGCCGCCCGAAAACTCGTGGGGATAGCGGTTGGCGTGGTACGGGCGCAGGCCGACCAATTTGAGGAGATCGCGAACGCGATCCTCGGCTGCCTTTCCGCTGGCCAAGTTGTGAATCCGGAGCGGCTCCCCGACGATGTCGCCGACCGTCATGCGAGGGTTCAGCGAAGCGTAGGGGTCTTGGAAAATGATCTGCATCTGGCGGCGCAAATGGCGTACGTCGCCACGCCCCATCGCCAGGATGTCGCGCCCGTCAAACGACACGTCGCCGCTCGTCGCCGGCAACAGCCGCATCACGACCCGGCCGATCGTCGTCTTTCCCGAACCCGACTCGCCCACTAAGCCGAGCGTCTCGCCGCGCCGGATTTCGAAGTCCACGCCGTCGATCGCCTTCACGTCCGCCACGTGCCGGGAGAACAACCCGGCATGAATCGGAAAGTACTTCTTGAGGGCCTTGACCTCGAGCAGCGCGCCGGTCGTGGGGGCCGCAAGGGTTGCCTCCATCGTCATCCGGGAACGCGTACCGCCGAAGCGACCGGAGCGCCGGGGAAGTCGGCCGGACGCTGTTCCGTATATCGTTCGTCGTAGAGCGCGCACCGGGCGACGTGCCCGTTGCCGAAATCGTAGAGGCCGACCGGCTGGTCGCACGCCGGCATGCGGTACGCGCAGCGCGGCGCGAAGGCACAGCCCGGCGGCAAATTCAGAAGGTTGGGCGGTTGTCCCTTGATCGGCTGCAGGCGCTCTTGGCGGCGGTCGTCGAGCCGCGGGAGCGACGCCAAGAGGCCCTGCGTGTACGGCATGCGCGGCGCCCGGAAAATCTGGTCGGCGCTCCCGTACTCCACCATGTTGCCGCCGTACATGACGAGCACGTTCCGGCAGACCTCCGCGACGACGCCGAGATCGTGCGTGATGAGAATGATGGCCGCGCCGGTCTCGTTCTGCATGTCGTTCATGAGCTGAAGAATCTGGGCCTGGATCGTGACGTCGAGCGCGGTCGTCGGCTCGTCGGCGATGAGGAGTTGCGGGTTGCACGAGAGGGCCATCGCGATCATGACGCGTTGCCTCATGCCGCCCGAAAACTGATGCGGATAGTCGTCGATTCGCTGCGCGGGAGAGGGAATGCGGACCTTCTCAAACATCTCGACGGCCTTGTCGCGGGCCGCCTTGCGGTCGTATCCGAGGTGGAGGCGCACCGCCTCGGCGATCTGCTCGCCGACCGTGAGGACCGGATTGAGCGAGGTCATCGGGTCTTGGAAGATCATCGCGATCTTATAACCGCGAATCTTGCGCATCTCCGCTTCGCTCTTGGTCATCAGGTTCTCGCCGTTGAAATTGATCGCGTCCGCTTCGACCGCCGCATTGCGCGAGAGCAGGCGCATGATCGAGAGCGAGGTCACCGATTTGCCGGAGCCCGACTCGCCGACGATTCCGAGCGTCTGCCCAGCCTCGAGCGAAAACGTGAGGCCGTTCACCGCTGTCACCGGACCGTCTTCGGTCCGGAACGTCGTGCGGAGGTTCTTCACCTCGAGCAGCGGCATCGTCGGAAGCTAGATGCCCGTGAGCGAGAGCACGAAGGCAGTGATGACGAACGTGACGGCAGTGACGCCGGTGACCCGTTTGAGTTGCTCGTCGGTTCCGAGGCGACCGCGAAAATCCGACTGCACGCGCCCGCCGATCGTTCCCGACAGCCCCTCTTGCTTGGTCGTTTGCACCGCCAGCAGCACGATCAGCGCCAGCGCGGAAATGACGAAAAGGCCCGCGATGCCGTGCGTGAGCCACGGAGCGTTCGCCGCGATGGCCGTGTGCGGAACGATCACCGGCGGAACGGTCAGCGTCTGCGTGACGGGCGGCGTGAGGGTTTTGGGCAGCGTAAGCGGCGAGTTGGCCGCGGGCGCTGCCGTCGCCGCGGCGGCGAGCACGATGGGCTTCACGATGCGATTTCTCCTAAACGAGCCGGAGCTGATCCGGCAAAAAATACGCCCGCGATTGTATCACGGGGAGACGGGAGCGACAAGCAACTCTCGCACGCGCTGGGCGATCGCCTCGGGCGAAAGGCCGAATTTCGCGCGCTGATTCGCCTGCGAGTCGTGATGCACGAGCACGCTGGGCACTCCGATGCGCTCGACGCGGACCGCGAGCTTGCGGTCCGAGACCGACTCTACGACCGCCGAGCCGAACCCGCCTGCGAGCGAGTGCTCCTCCAAGGTGACGATGATCCCGTGGGTGCGCGCCAACTCCTCGATTGCCGCCTCATCCAGGGGCCGTACGAAACGCGCGTTGACGACCGTCGGCGAGATGCCGGACGGATCGCGGTCGAGCAGGTCGGCGGCGTCCAGGGCCGCCTCAACCGTATTTCCGAGCGCCAACAACGCGACACCCGATCCTTGCCGCAGGATCTCGGCCTTCCCGTGGACGATGGGCGCGACCGGCATGCGGCGGCGTCCGGACGTCGAGCCGCGCGGATAGCGAATGGCGCTGGGACCGTCGAGCGTGAGGCCATGCTCGAGCATCGGGAGCAGTTCGTCCTCGTCGCGCGGCGCCATGATCGTGATGTTCGGCAACGCGCGCAGGTACGTGACGTCGTAAAGTCCCATGTGCGTCGGACCGTCGTCTCCGATCAGCCCCGAGCGATCCATGCAGAACACGACGGGAAGATTCTGCACGCAGACGTCGTGAACGACTTGGTCGTACGCGCGCTGCAAAAAGGTCGAGTAGATCGCACAGACCGGGCGCAGGCCCGCCGCGGCGGCGCCGGCTGCAAAGCACACCGCATGCGCCTCGGCGATGCCGACGTCGAAATACCGGTCGGGAAACCGCTTTGCGAACTTGGAGAGTTTGGTCCCGTCGGGCATGGCGGCCGTAATGCCGATCACGCGTTGGTCGCGCTGGGCTACCACGTTCATCGCGTCGCCGAAGGCATCGGCGAACGTCGGCCGCGCGTTGGGTGAAATTTCGAGTTTACCGTTCTCGACGTCGAACGCGCCGCAACCGTGGAACGTCCGGGCGTCGCGCTCGGCAGGTTCGTAACCCTTTCCCTTGACCGTGCGAACGTGCATCAAGACCGGACCCGGCACGGTCCGCGCGGTGATGAGGGCGTCCACCAGCACGTCCACGTTGTGACCGTCGAAGGGCCCCATGTAGCGAAAACCCAGTTCCTCGAAGATCACGGCCGTCTTACTCGACGGTGAGACGAACCGCATCGCGGCAACTTCCGCGCTCGCCAGCGCCTTGCGCGCGGTGCCCCCGAAGGGCAAGTGTCCGAGAACGTCGTTGGCGCGGTCGCGTGCGATGTTGGCCAGCGGCTTGCTGCGCAGCACGGACAAATAGGAGGCCATCGAACCGACGTTGGGCGCAATGGACATCTCGTTGTCGTTCAGAATGACGATGAAATTCGAGTCGAGCTGGCCGGCGTTGTTGAGCGCTTCGTACGCGAGGCCGCCGGTGAGCGCGCCGTCGCCGAGCACCGCGACGATCGCTTCCTTACGCCCCGCGAGATCGCGCGCGATCGCCATCCCGTACGCGGCCGAAACGCTCGTGCTCGCGTGGCCGGCGCCGAACGCATCGTACTCCGATTCGCTGCGCATCGCAAAACCCGAAATCCCACCGCCCTTCTTGAGCGTGTGGAAGCGCGCGCGGCGTCCGGTCAAGAGCTTGTGAACGTAGACCTGATGGCTCACGTCCCATACCAATTTGTCGTTCGGCAAATCCAAGACGCGGTGCAGCGCAAGCGTCAATTCGACGACGCCGAGATTCGGAGCGAGATGACCGCCGTTGCGTGCGCACGTCACGACCAGCATATCGCGAATCTCGCGAGCGAGATCGTCGAGATCCTGACGCTTGAGCGACTTAACGTCGGCCGGGGATTCAATGCGTTCTAGAAACAAGATTGGGCGGAACTTCGGCCAGCAGTCGGAGCGCCCTTTAACCACCGCGCTCACGAGCAAGCGAAGTCGCACCAGCGATCCGCAG
The DNA here is from genome assembly GCA_003155175.1 of Vulcanimicrobiota bacterium. Classification (GTDB taxonomy): domain Bacteria; phylum Vulcanimicrobiota; class Vulcanimicrobiia; order Vulcanimicrobiales; family Vulcanimicrobiaceae; genus Hemerobacter; species Hemerobacter limicola. The sequence goes on along the minus strand of PMFP01000131.1, from coordinate 42 downwards.
GTCCCCAAGCCCCGTCGTCAGAGCCCCCGTGAGCGGCCGAGT
>PMFP01000061.1 GCA_003155175.1 Vulcanimicrobiota bacterium | reverse complement strand
GTCGGCGCCGGCCGCTTCGGCCTCTCGCGCGATCGCCGCGATGTCGGTGACGTTGGGCGAGAGTTTGACGATCAGCGTCTTGTCCGTGGTGCCGCGCGCCGCGCGCACGACCTGGGCCGTGAGATTCGGATCGCACGCGAACGTTTCGCCTTCGCTGGCAACGTTCGGACAGGAGATGTTGATCTCGACGGCCGCGATCTCCGGACGCGCCGCGAGGCGCTCGCAGACGTAGGCGTAGTCGTCCACCGAAAAGCCCGCCACGCTGCCGACCACCGTCCACGGCCGGCGCCCGAACTTCTCGACGTCGTGCTCGAGATACCAGTCGATGCCCGGGTTTTGCAGGCCGATGGCGTTGAGCATGCCCGCCGGCGTGTGGACCAGGCGCGGCGTGGCGTTGCCCAGCCGCGGCTCGCGCGTCACGCTCTTGAGGACCACGGCCCCGATCCGGCTCAAATCCGCGAATTGCGCGAACTCCTCGCCCGATCCGTAGCAACCGCTGCCCATCAGCGTCGGGAACGGCAGCTGGAGTTTGCCGAGCCGGACCGAGAGATCCACGCCACGCTTCGCCGTTACCATCGCAGCTCGTGCGCCCAGAAGACGGGGCCTTCCTTACAGACGCGCGCGTTGACGGCATCGGTTCCGGAGATCGCGGGAAATCCCGGCGCCTGCGCGCTCTCGCGCGAGAGCGGAACGGTGCATCCCCAACATCCGCCCAAACCGCACGCAAAGGTCTCTTCGAGCGAGAGCTGCGCGCGCACGCCGAGCTCGCGTGCGACCGCGGCGGTCGCCCGCAGCATCGGTGACGGTCCGCACGCCAAGATCAAACCGGGCTTGTGTTTGCTCTCTGCGAGCAGCTGCGTGACGTATCCGCGCCGGCCGGCGCTGCCGTCGTCGGTTGCCAGCTCGACCTCGCAACCTTCGTCGGCGAAGCGCTGCGCTTCCACCAGCAGATCGCGCGAGCGCGCCCCATAGTAGAGCCGCACGCGCTTGCCGTCGCGAATCAGACGCTGCGCCGGCAGCAAGACCGATGCGATGCCGACGCCGCCCGCGACGATCGCCACGTCGCCGGGCGCGTCGTCGAGGAAGAACCCGTTTCCGAGCGGGCCGGTCACGGCCAGTTCGTCGCCGGGCCGCAGGTTAGAAAGCTGCGCCGTGCGATTGCCGATTACGAAAAAGAGGAGGCTGAGGCGATCGCCGGCCGCTTCGTAGATTCCCAGCGCGACCGCCGCCGACTCGCCGCGCGGCGGGATCGCCATCGCGAATTGTCCCGGGACGCTTGCTTTCGCGATCTCCGGCGCCAGCAGTCCAAGCAACACGACCCCGTCGGCCAACGGCGTGCGGTCGAGAACGCGCGTCTGGTGCACGCGCGCGGATGCGGCAAGGGAAGCGGTCACGACCACGTTTTTCGCCTAATTTTCACAAATATCCGCGAAATGAGTGAATCTTCTTGCGTTGTCGGCCGTTATTCGGTATGTAGAGACAAGATTCTCGGGAAGGAGGGTCCGCAAGATGTCTACCGGCGTAACGGTCTTCAAAACGCTCGCGGACGCACTTCGCGCCGGGTACCAGGTTTATGACCGTACTCCAGACGGATACTTGGTGCGCACGCGAACCGCAGCGGGCTGGGCCATGGCCATCGTTACCTGTAAGTAAACCAGTCTTCATAACGTACGGAAAGAAGCCGCCGGTCGAACGACCGGCGGCTTCTTTCTTCACTTACCTATCTCAGGTCCGGCGGGCCCGCCGGTTTCTCGATCTCCGGCGTCGGGCCGGGACGCCATCCGTACGGAGGCCCGGAGGCCGGCGGCGGGGCGGCTTGGCCTGGCGGGGGACCGGCATAGAAACCCGGCTGCGGCTGCGCGCCGCCGCCGACCGGCTCCTGCGGCGAGAAGCGAGCGCCCGCGATGAGCGCGGTGATGATCTGCGCGATGCCCACGAACATCGGGATGAGGCCGAAGAGCATCCATGGGCCGAAATAGCCGCGGCTGATGAACGAGAGCCCGATGAGCAGCGCGACGCCGACGAGCGTTACGCGGATGCCCTTGGCAAGCTGCGCTTGCGCGTAAAAGGCTTGCGCGACGAATGCGGCGTTGTAGGCGTCTGCCGAAGGCGGCGGTGCCGAAGGCGGAACCTGCCAGGCAGCAGCCTTCTTGCCCCAACCGATGCCCGCAAAGCCTTCGGGCGGCGGGATCATGCCGGCCCGAATCATCGCGATGCGTTCCTGGTGCGACATCGCGCGGGTGACGATCACGGCGACGATCGGACCGCCGAAGAGAAGCATGATCGCTGCGAGAGCGACGACATTGTCGTTCATGACGTTTATTGAGCCCCGTTCGTGGTGAGATGGATGGATCCGTCGTCGCTGGAGACGCGCATCTGCGCGCTTCCGTCGCCGACTTTGACCGTTTGTTCGGCGTTGCTGTCGCCGGATGAGGTGTTGCCGTCGATGGTAATCGAGCCGTCGTCAGTCGAAGCCACGACCGTCGCGTTCGAACCCGGCTGGAGGACTGCGGTGATCGACCCGTCGCCGGTATGCACGACGGCATGAGAGCCCGAACCGGAAATTGCGATGCGTTCGGCCTCGATCGAGCCGTCGTCGGTGCTCGCGTCGAGCGACGTAGCCGCGATGTTGGAGAGCCGCAACCGGCCATCGTCCGTCGAGAGCGCGACGCGCCCGCCGGTGATGTCCTGCGCTTCGATGCGCCCGTCGTCGCTGTGCGCAGTCACGTCGCCGCGCAGACCTTGGAGCGTGACGCGACCGTCTTGCGAGGTCACCTCCACGCCGCCGGCGATTCCGGTGACGTCGGCGCCGGAGGAATGCCCGATCGCGACGTGCGATCCGGCGGGCAAGTCCACGCGAATCGCTTGGTTCAGGTCGCCGATCGACATCGTCAGGCTGCTATTGCCCGGACGGGTGATGCTCACGCCGCCGGCCGTGCGCTCTACGCGCAGCGGCGCGATCGTAGCGGATCCCCAAATCACGCCGCTCGCGCTGGTGAGATCTTCAACGTGCACGAGCCCGTCGGTCGAGACGCCGACCGTGACGTGAGAATTCGCATCGTCGATCGAGACCGTGGGCGAAAGGCCCGCGGCCATCGGCGCGATCGGCGAGGCTTTAAAGGATGCCTGCTGCAAGGGGAATCCGGCGTCGCTGGGCGAGACCCATCCCGCATGACCGCCTTTGATCGCGTAGATCATCAGTCCGGCGAGGAACACCTCGGCGGCGATGAGCATGGCGATGAGCGGGGTGCGCATCAGATTCGCGGACCCCACCCTTCGAACGTCGGACGCTGGGCGGCCGACGCGGGCTCGTCTTGCGAGGGCAGCGTGGTGCGGCCCCCTCCGGGCAGTGTTTTTCTGGGTAGGATGATCATGTTGGGTGTTTGCCTCCAGTTCGTTTCCTGTCCCAGATACGACCCGGCCCGCGCCTTGTTTCACGGGCCGGATCGAAACACCAGGCCCCCCTCGCGCGTAGGCAAGACGTGTCCGCAGCACTCGCGGAGGCCCCGCGCATCGACCCGGTAACAGCCGGCCCGGCCGACTCAGAGCTCGTGGCGATGACCCTCGGCGGCAACTCCGAGGCTTTTTCCACACTCGTGGAGCGGTACGACCGGGCGGTCTATCACTTGGCCTACCGCACGCTGCACGACGTCGAGGAAGCGCGGGACGTCGCTCAGGAGGCGTTCTTCAAGGCGTTCCGAAGCCTGCGGACCTTTAAGCCGGAGGCCCGGTTCTCGACCTGGATATTCGCGATCGCCTACCACGCGAGCTGCGACCGTTTGAACCGCCGCAAGCGTTATAGTAATGAAGAACTGCCGGATCGCGCCGATCCGGCGGCCGGTCCGGAAGGGCAAGTCCTGGCTCTGGACGAGGCTTCCCGGCTGCGGGCAGCCATCGAGGCGCTTCCGGAAAAGTACCGGACGGTAATCACGCTCTACCACCTTCAAGGCAAACAGTACGAAGAAATCGCAGGAGTGCTGGGATTGCCGATGGGAACGGTGAAGACGCATTTATTCCGCGCTAAAGAACAGCTTCGCAAGATGCTGAGCGCGGCGGAGGTAACGGAATCATGAATAACTACGACGACGACGCTCTGGACCGGGCCTTGTTCGCGCTCCCCCTCGAAGAGCCGCCGGCCGGTCTACGCGCTGCGATTCTGACCTCCACGATCTACGCTCCGGCGCCCGCGTTCGCGCCCTGGGAAGTCGCCGGGCTCGGCGCGATTCTCGCGCTCATGGTCTGGCTCGCGATCAACGTCTTCTCGGACGGCGGCCACCTCTTCCAGCAATCCGTTCAAACCATCGGCTTCTCGCTCGGCCACACGCTCTCCGACTTCTCGATCCTGTGGTGGGTCGCGCTCGGCGGCGCGACGGCAATCTGGATGCAGTTTTTCACCGGAACCTCATCCTTCGCTCCGGTTTCGCGGAAGGCTCAGAGCCGCCCGAACCGATAAGACGAATGCATGGAGCATTCGCGCACGCCTAAAGTCCTCGTCGTCGAGGACGACGCCGCCATCGCCCGCGTTCTTCAGCTCGAGCTCGAGCACGAGGGCTACGAGGTTGACGTCGCGCGCGACGGCTTGCAAGGCCTCGAAAAGGCGCTCAAAGAGCCCGACCTGGTGATCCTGGACCTCATGCTGCCGCGCATGGACGGTTCGGAAGTCTGCAAGCGGATCCGCGCGAAGAGCCGCGTGCCCATCATCATGCTCACCGCCAAAGACCGCGTGCCCGATCGCGTCGCGGGCCTGGATTTAGGCGCGGACGACTACATCACCAAACCGTTCGCCACGGAGGAACTGCTCGCGCGCGTCCGCGCCCGGTTGCGCGAACGAACGCCGCAGAGCAACGTCATCGTCTACCGCGACGTGGTGATGGACCGCGACCGTCGCGAAGTCCGCCGCGGCGACAAAGAGATCGCTCTGACCGCCAAAGAGTACGCACTGCTCGAGTATCTGTTGCTGCACCGCAATAAAGTGCACACGCGCGACGAGCTCTTCAACGGCGTGTGGGGAAGCGACTTCCTGGGCGACTCGAACCTCATCGACGTCTACATCCGCTACCTGCGCGGCAAGATCGACGACGACTTCGACGACAAACTGATCGGCACGGTGCGCGGCGTCGGCTATACCATCAAGGACTAGGGCGTAACGTGCCCTCGCTCACGTGGCGAATTGCGGCGTGGTACGCCGCGCTGTTGATTCTGGTTCTGGCGGTCACCAGCGGCCTCATCGCCTGGCGTTTCCAGCAGATCCTCTCCGACGAAGCGCACGCGCGCATCGACTCGACGATGCGCGACATCGTGCAGACCGTGCAGCCCGCATCCGGGCCGCTTGCGATCGACGACCGTTCCGCGCAGTCGTGGGAACTGCTGCTCAACACCAACAACCTGGCCGACTGGGAGTCGCCGACGAGCTTCGTCCAGGTGGACAACGCGCAAGGCTATCCGCTGGCAAAGACTTCGAATCTGGGTGGGCGCACGATCCCCAAGAATCCTAGCCTGTCCGCGGAGCATCCGCGCGACTTCCGGCAGGTGGATTTGCATGGCGAGCCGTTCCTGGTCGAGGACCGCTACCTGCAGCTCGGCGACTCGGCGGCGATCATTTATGTGGCCGAGCCGCTCGACGCGCTCAACCGGGCCTTCGCGCAGACGCGCAGCGCGACGCTCGCCATCATCCTGGTCGCGATGCTGGCGGTCACGCTGCTCTCCTATCTGCTCGCGTCGCAAGCGACGCGTCCGATCAATCAGCTCTCGCACGAGATGCGAGAGATCGGCTCGGATCGGCTCGACCGGCGTTTGGCGTGGCCGCACCGCAACGACGAAATCGGCCAGTTGGCCGAGAGTTTCGACGACTTGCTCGCGCGGCTCGAAGAAGCGTTCGCACGCGAACGTCAATTCATCTCCGATGCCTCGCACGAACTCAAGACGCCGCTCACCTCCATTAACGCCAACGCGCAGATGCTGCTGCGCTGGGGCGATCGCGACGAACGCACGCGCGTCGAGAGTTTGAACACGATCGTCGGCGAGAGCGCCTCGCTGGCCGGCATGGTCAACGGCATGCTCACGCTGGCAAAGGCCGATCGCGGCGACGCGATTCCCAAGACGCCGGTCTCGCTGCGAGCGGTCGCCGCCGACGTCGTTGCGAGCGCGGCCCAGCGCGCGAGGGAAGAGAACCTCTCGCTCGAGGTTCTGGACGGCGACGGCACGATCATGGGCGACCCGCAGCTGCTGCGCCAGCTCGTCGCCAATCTGGTGGACAACGCCCTGAAGTTCACCGAGCGCGGTGGCGTCTTCGTGCGCGCCGGCACGTCGGGCGAGACGGCCTGGATCGAAGTCGCCGACACGGGGCCCGGCATCCCCGAAGACGAGCTGCCGCTGGTATTCGATCGCTTCTACCGGGCGGACAAATCGCGTTCGCGCGAGGTCGCGGGCACGGGCCTGGGTCTGGCCATCGTGCGCTCGATCGCGCGCGTGCACGGCGGTCACGTCGAGGCGATGCGCCGCCCCGGCGGAGGCACGCTGTTCCGAGCGACTTTTCCGGCACTGCAGCGTCCGCTCACGGATTCCTCATGATGCCGGCTCTCCGCCGCCCTAGACTAAGGGGATGAGCGCGAGACGGTGGCGGTTGCTGTCGGCGGCAACGGTTGCGTTGCCGTTGGCCTTAGCATGGCCGCACGCCGCTCCGGCAGACCCGGAAACGTTCGCCGTCGGCGGGAGTCCCGTCGTCGTCGTGCAGGGCGGGAACGCCGACATTACCGTGCACACCTGGAACCGCCAGCAAGTCGAAGTGGACGGTGACGGCGCGGTCGCGCGGTACGTTCCGGCCGGCGTCGTCGGCTCGCGCTTGCCTGCCAAGATTCCGATCTGGGCCGAGTCGGGGCAAAGCGCACGGGGCGACGTCTCGCTGCCGCCTGAGAGCTTCGTGCTGCCTTCGCTCGCGGGCCAAGCGCACGACGCGGTGACGGTGCACGGTGACGGCGCGACGACCGTTATGATTCCACAGAACACGGCGTTCGTCGTCGCGCGCGTCGGACGCGGATCGATCGCGATGGACGGCTATCGCGGCGGAACGTTCGTCACGATCCTGCGCAGAGGCCAGATCCGCCTCGACAACGTCGCCGGAACCGGGTTCGTGCAAGTGCTGCACGGACGCCTGACGGCGCAGAATTCGTCGTTCGAACGGTTGCGCGTGCGGAGTCTGACTGCAAACCTGGTCTTCAGCAATTGCGACGCGCGTCAGATTCAGGCGACCAGCGTCAACGGCAACATCCTGTTCGACAACGGATCGTTTCAGCCGGGGCTGGCGCGCTTTGAGTCCCAGCGCGGCAACGTCGCGCTCGGCGTCGGAAGCGGCAGCGCAAGTTTCGGAGCGCACAGCACGCAGGGACGCGTTCTCGACGGCTACGGCGGCCGCACCGCGGATCCGTCGGCGCCGGTCGTCACCGCGACGAGCCAGACCGGCAACGTGATCTTGTATCGCGGATCGGCGCGCGACAATCTTCAGGTTCTGCAGCAGTGGCCGCAAGGCCGCGGAATCCTGTATCGCGCGCAGACGAACGCGCCGGTCGAAGGTCCCCGCTCCGCCGGGCCGGGAGCGCCGCCCCGGTACGGACAGCCCGCCGCGATTCCGCCGCCGAACCAGGCGCCGGTCTATCGCGCTCCCGTCTATCGCGAGCAGGTCGAACGCGCGCCCGAGCCCGCCCCGCGGCCGCCCGCACCGCACGCGGCGCCGCCCGCGCAACATGCGGCGCCGCCGGCGCCCGTGCACCGCGCGGCCGCGAACGCGCCGCCGCGGCGCCCGCCGTTATAGCAAGAACTTGCGCAGGACGGCCATATCGAGTTTGAACGCGTGCTGCGGAAGCACCGCTTCGACGTGGTAACCGCAGGCTTCTAAGAAGGCTTGGGCCGCGCTCCCGTGCGGCGCCTCGGCCGTCATCTTGTGGCAGTTGTAGTAGTTCGCCACGTCCGACGCCTGCGCGAGCAGCGCGCGCCCGATCCCGCGCCGGCGCGCTTCCGGTGCGACGATCACGCCCTTCACGGTCGCGAGCGACGCGGCAATCTCGATCGTCGCGACGCCGAGCGTCGTACCGTCTTCGACCGCGCTAAAATCGTGACGCTGCTCGTGCCACACCACCGTGAAGCCGTAGTAGCTCTTGAGCGCCTCGCGATCGTGCGCGCGCGCGAACGCGGCGTTGGCTTCGGGCTGCACGCTCAGGATCTCAACCGGCAACGGCCGCGACCTCGGTCTCGACGTCGAGCACCATGCCGTCGTGCGCGGCGATGGCGCGAAGACCGAGATCGTCCTCGAGTTGCTGCGCGAGCCGCTGCGGACCGGCTTCGAGCATCTTGGTTCCGAAGTGCTGGAACACCGCGACCTGCGGACGAACGGTCTCGACGATGCGCCGCGCTTGCTCCCAGGTCAGATGATCCACCTTCAGACCGTCGCTGTAGCGCAGCACGTTGACGATCAGCACTTGCGGACGATGGCTCGCGTAATCTTCGGCTAAGCCCTCAAACCAGCGTCCGCACGGCAGGTACGAGACGCGCGTCTGCCCGTGCGAAAAATGCATGCCGTAGGTTTGTGCCGCATGCAGATGCGCGATCGACGTGCGCAGTTCGACGTCCTCACCGATCCGGTATGGCCCGCCGGACGCTTCCACGTGCACGACGCTCTCCGCGAAGCGCGCCGCGTAGGGCAAGATCACCGCGCCGTCCTCGAACGCATCGGCCGGAGCCAGGATCGCGCCGCGGCGACGGAAGCCGCCCGCCGTCATCGCTTCGATCATGGCGTTGACGTCGCACGAGTGGTCGAGGTGCTTGTGCGAGAGCACGATCGCGTCGAGCTCGCGCGGATTGCACGGCGGCATCTGCGAGAGCGCGCGAACGAGTGCGCCGGGACCCGGGTCCACGTGAATCTGCGTCTCCCCGAAGCGCATCCACATGCCGCCCGACGCGCGAATCTGTCGCGCGACGACGAAGCGCGCGCCGCCGGTTCCCAAAAAACGTATGCTGGTCAAGGGCGCAACCTTGCACGGCGCGGATTGCGCGCCCTGCGCCGCTGCTACCCGAGCGCCGTGATGGTCGGGAAGCTGCCGTTGAGGATCGCTTGCGAGGGACGTCCGAGCCAGCGCTCGAGCACCGTCGCGTACACGCTGCGAAAGTCGGTCGTGAACGCCAGGTTGCCCATGTTGGCTTGCCCCAGGTCGGGATGCGTCCCGTAGAGCCCGCCCTTGACGCCGCCACCGATGAGGAAGAGCGGCGAGGCCTCGCCGTGGTCGGTGCCGCGGCTGCCGTTCTCCTCGATGCGCCGGCCGAACTCGCTAAACGTCACGGTGAGCACGCGATCGGCGTTGCCGTGCGCGGTAAGATCGTCGTAAAACGCGGCGATCGCGTCCGAGAACTCGCCCAGCAGACGGTCTTGCGTGCCCTTTTGGCTGACGTGCGTGTCGAACGACCCGTGCTGCACGTAGAGCACGCGCGTTCCGATGTTGCTGCCGGCGATCTGCGCGGCCAGCGCGAGGCTGCGGCCCAGGGGCGTCGCGGGATAGCTCGCGTCGGTCTTGTAGCCGGCCACGAGCTTGGGCAGCTCTTCGGAACCGCGCTGGGCGTGATCTTCGATCTCGGCGACGTGGCTCAAGTAGGGCGACGAAAACGGAAAGCGATTGTCGTTGACGAGCTGCGTGTAGGTGTGGCGCGCTTGCAGGTTGCGATCGCTCGCCAAGCCGTAACCGCCCAGCTGCGCGATCGCCGGAACGTCCACTTTGTTGCCGATCATCGCTTCGGGCAGCACCTGCGCGATCGCCACGCCGTTAAAGAGGTTGTCTTTCGGCAGGCCCGCCGAATCGAGGTAACGCCCGAGCCAGCCGGTGTGTTCGTATTTCTCCGGAGCGGCCGTCTGCCAGATCTCGGTGGAACGGAAGTGCGAGTGATCGGGATTGGGATAGCCGACGCCCTGCACGACCGCGACCATGCCCTTGTCGTACATGCCCTTGAGCGACTTCATGTTCGGGTTGAAGCCGAGCTGGTTGTCGATCGCGAGCACGTCGCTCTGCGCGACGCCGATCGTCGGCCGGAGCCGGTAGTAGTTCGGATTGCCGAAGGGCACGATGCAGTTCAGCCCGTCGTTTCCGCCCTGCAGGTTGACCAGCACCACGATCCGGTCTTGGGCGGCCGGAAGCCCCGGAAGCGGCGTGTCCGCGAGCGCGCGCGCGAAGACGTGGTCGGCGTTCGCCACGACCGTGATGCCCGAGAGGGCGCCGAGCAGAAATCGTCCGCGGTTCATCTTA
>PMFP01000014.1:5077-13178 GCA_003155175.1 Vulcanimicrobiota bacterium | reverse complement strand
GGTCGGCGAATTCGTTGAGCCAGAAGCGGTCGATCGAGCTCAGTGCGGCGATGTGCTCGATCGTCTCGTCGCGCGCGTCGCGCCGCAAGCCGCGCCGCAGCGCCTCGCAGACCGCGAAAAGCCGCTCGTGCGTGGGCTTTGCGATCGTGGCTTCGAGTTCGTCCGTGCTCCATTCCGCGAACGTCTCGCCGGTGAGGGTTTCGCGTTTGAGGTCCAGGCCCCGAATCGCTTTGACGAGCGCGGCTCGGAACGTCCGTCCGATGCCCATCGCCTCGCCGGTGGACTTCATCTGCGTGCCAAGGTGCGTGTCGGCCAGCGGGAACTTGTCGAACGGCCACCGCGGAATCTTGGCGACGACGTAATCGAGCGTCGGCTCGTACGCCGCCGTCGTGACGCCGGTGACCGGATTGGGGATCTGGTCGAGGGTCTGTCCGAGCGCGATGCACGTCGAAATCTTGGCGATCGGGTACCCGGTTGCTTTGGACGCTAGCGCGGAGCTNNACGTTGAGCGCGCGGATGACGTTGAGGCTCGACGTTCGCAGCATCTGATAGTCGAGGTCCGACAGCGTTTGCGATGGGGCGACCACGATGGAGTCGCCGGTGTGCACGCCGACCGGGTCGATGTTTTCCATATTGCAGACGATGATGCAGTTGTCGGCGCCGTCGCGCAGCACTTCGTACTCGATCTCTTTCCAGCCCAGCAGCGAGGTTTCGAGGAGAGCTTGGCCGATCAAACTCGCGGCCAGTCCGATTTCGAGCGTTTCGAGCAACTGTTTCTCGTCGTAGACGATTCCGCCGCCGGTTCCACCCAGCGTGTAGGCGGGGCGCACGACCAGCGGATACCCCGTGCGGCGCGCGAACGCGGTGGCCTCGTCGAGGTTCGTCACGATCGCGCTCTCGGGGACCGGCTCGCCGATCTCGATCATCTTCTTCTTGAACAAATCGCGGTCTTCGGCCAGTTTAATGGTTTCGACCGGCGTTCCGAGCAGCGTGACGCCGTAGCGCTCCAAGATTCCGGATTCGTCCAGTTCGACTGCCAGATTGAGCCCGGTCTGGCCGCCGAGCGTGGGCAAGAGCGCATCGGGGCGCTCCCGTGCGACGATCTCCTCAACCGAGGCAACCGTGAGAGGCTCGAGATAGACCGCGTCGGCAATCTCCGGATCGGTCATGATCGTGGCCGGATTCGAGTTGACTAAGATGACGCGGTGGCCTTGCTCGCGTAGCGCGCGGCACGCCTGAACGCCGGCGTAGTCGAATTCGGCAGCCTGACCGATGACGATCGGTCCGGAGCCGATGACCATGATATTCCGCCGGGACATGCTGGAGCGCTCAGATTGGCGCGTAAGCGGACCGAGTCCTGGACGCCGCGCCGTTTCTAGGGTTGCAGACGGCGCACGGTCCAGGTGCGGCCTTCGAGCCGGAATTCGTGCCGGTCGTGCAAGCGGTTGGGGCGGCCGCTCCAAAACTCGAACCGATCGGGAGCGATGACGTACCCGCCCCAGGAGTGCGGGCGCGGCACGGTCTCGCCTTCGAAGCGCTGGTCGAAGTGCTCCAGGCGGGCCTCAAGCGTCGTGCGCGCGTCGACGGGTTCGCTCTGCTCGGACGCCCATGCGGAGAGCTGATGTCCGCGCGGCCGCGACGCAAAGTACGCCTCCGATTCGTCCTCGGGCAGCTGCGCGATCTCGCCTTCGACGCGAACCTGGCGCGAGAGCTGAGGCCAGAAGAACGTTGCCGCGGCGCGCGGATTCTCGGAAATCTCGCGCGCCTTGCGGCTCAGATACGAGGAATAAAACGCGAGCCCGCGCTCGTCGAGGCCGCGCAGCAGCACGATGCGCCCCGAGGGACGCCCCGCCGCGTCGGCGGTCGCCAGGCACATCGCGTTGGGCTCGCCGACGCCGGCGGCGTACGCATCGTCGATCCACGCGCGCAGCTGGGCGACCGGATCGCCCAGCAAGCCGTTCTCCTCCAGAGAGCCCGGTTCGTATGCATGCGAGCGATCCGATTCGATCTTCACGGATACCGTCCAAGTCCCAGGCCCGTGAGAAACACGCCCGCAAGAAGAGCCGCGCCGGCAAACGCAAGAGGCGCCGTCAAGTCTACGTCGCGGCGCTCGATCGCGACCACGCCTCCAAGGCGCGCGAGAGCGTCGCGCAACTGCGTTGCGTCCTCCGCGCGCGCGTACGTCCCTCCGCTCACCTGCGCGTATCCCCGCAGCGCGTCCTCGTCGATGGTAGCCTCCTCGTCGGTTCCCGGGATCGTGCCGCCGGAATTGGTCCCGATGCCGACCGTGTACACCGGAACGTGATGCGCACCCAGGTACGCCGCCACCTCGTTCGGATCGGTGCCTCGGTTGTTCACGCCGTCGGTAATCAAGACGACCACGCGGTGTCCGGCCGCCGGCAGGTTCTGGGCGGCCAGCGCCAAGGCATCCCCGATGGCCGTGGCTCCGTCCGGCTCCGGGACGTTTTGCAGCGCGGCGATGGCGAGGTCGCGATCGGCCGTCAGGGGCTGCACCAGCGAGGCCGAGCTCGAAAACGCGATGATCCCGACCTTCGTCCCGGCCGGCGTTGCCTCGATGAAGGCGCGCGCGGCGGCCAGTGCGGCTTGCGCGCGAGTCGGATCCACGTCGGTCGCCGACATCGAACCCGACGTGTCGAGCAAGATGAAGACTTGGCCGGCGTTCGAGGGCAGCGGCAGCGACAGGCGGAGCCCCGTCAGCGCGATGCCGAGGAAGAGCGCCGCCGCTACGAACGCCGCACGGAGCGCGGCCGGAATCCAGGCCCTGGGTTGGACCGACTCGACGAAAAACGGGACGTTGGAGTAGACGAGATCGTTCGACGTCTTTCGCGCGGTGAGACGGTCGTACAGAAATGCCGCGGCGACGGTGATGGCGGCCGCGAGTACCAGGCGCAGCGGATGCTCGAAGCTCACGGCTCGGCGACGCCGAACGCTCGCGCGAGCGACTGCGCGCCGTCGCTCTCGTCGAGGATGCCGGTTCGCCAGCCGGCGCGTTCGAATCTCTCCAGGACGGTCCGCTCCCGCTCGCGCACCGCGCGCGCGTATGCAACGCGCTCGCGCTCGCCGACGTATGCCCGCGCCCCGCCGCCTTCGGCGCCGCGCAAACGTACCAGTCCGCGCAGCGGCAGCCCGTCGTACCAAGGATCGCGTGCGACCAGCGCCGTGCAGTCGAAGCGTCCGGCCAGATCGATCAGCACGCCGTCGTGCCGCGCATCGAGGTCGAACCAGTCGCCGATCGCCAGCAGCGCGGTTCCGCGCGGAAGCGCCGCGCGCGCGGTCGCGAGCGACGCGTCGAGATCGAAATCCTGGCGCGAGGCCGCGCTCGCGACGAGCGCCGAGAGGCGGCCGCGCTCGCCTTTGGCGGGGACGATCGCGTCATCGAGCGCGCGCACCGCGCGGTCTTCGGGGCGACAGACGCCGAACCAGGCCGCTTGCGCTTCGCGCGCGGCCTCGAGCAACGGGCGCGTGCGGCCGATGCGCATGGAGCCGGACTCGTCGAGCACGCAGCCCAGCGTCAGTGCGACGTCTTCGAGCACGACCCGCGTCTGCAGCGCGTTGGCACGGGCCGTCGCCGCCCAATCGATGCGCCGGACGTCGTCGCCGGGAACGTAGGCGCGCAGTTCCACGAACTCGTATCCGTCGCCGCGAAACACCGTGGGCGAACCACCTCCCAGATTGCGCGGCCTGCGCTTTCCGCGCAGGAGCGCGTCGCGTACGTTCACGGCACGGGAACCGCGGCGACGACGGCGGAGACGATCTCGTCGGGGAGCACGCCTTCGAGCGCGCGCCGGTAGTGAAATCCGACGCGGTGCCGCAGCGCGGGCGCGGAAACGCGCCGCACGTCGTCCGGGATGACGTAGTCGCGCCCGTCCAGCGCGGCCCGCGAGCGCGCCATGTTCGCAATCGCCAACGTCGCGCGCGGGCTCGCGCCGCGCTCGATGTAGCCTGCGACCGCGCGCGCGCCGTCGGGAACCGAGCGCGTCGCCGCCACGATGTCCACGATGTAGCGCAGCACCTTCGGCTCGACGTGCACCGCGCGCGACTGCGCGCGCCACGCGTGCACGTCCTCCAACGAGGCGACGTTGCGCACCGGCTCGACCGAGCCGATGGCGAACCGGTCCAGAATCTGCAGTTCTTCTTCCGCCGTCGGGTAGTCGACGTCGATCTTGATCAGAAAGCGGTCCATTTGCGCGAGAGGAAGCGCGTAGGTGCCCTCGGCGTCGAGCGGATTCATCGTCGCCATGACGATGAACGGATCGGGCAGCGGGTGCGTCTCCGGTCCGATCGTGACTTGGCGCTCTTGCATCGCTTCGAGAAGGGCCGACTGCACTTTCGCCGGTGCGCGATTGATTTCGTCGGCGAGCACGACGTTGCCGAAGATCGGGCCGAGCACGGTGGCNNGTGAAGGTGCCCCCCAGCGCGGCCGCCAGCGCCCGGCAGGCGAGGGTCTTGGCCAAGCCGGGCGGTCCTTCGAGCAGCACGTGGCCGTCCGACATCAGTCCGAGCACTAAACCTTCGAGGACGTCCCGCTGTCCGACGACCGTGCTCTGTAAGGCGCGGACCAGGTCGTTTGGCGTTGCGTTCATGCGGTGTAACGCTCCAGCGCGATGCGCAGCGAGTCGAGTGCGACGGCAAGATCCGCGTCGTAGGTGAACGTCGCGCGCTCGGCGGCCGTGAGGAGCTCGGCGAGGCGCGGCTGCGTGGGGGAAACGCGCCAATCGAGATCCGCGAGCGTATCTTTCTCGGCCGCGCCCGCGACGTGGCGGGCGGCGTCCCGCACCCGCGCCGCGGTAGCTCGCGACGGAGCGGCGTCAAATGCCGCGCGCGCGTCGCCAAGCACGTCGCGCGGAGCGGGCGCGGGCGTGGGTTCGGAGACGGCGACGACGTGCGGCGGCGGCGGCGCTGCGCGCGGCCGGGTCACGAGCCAAGCGACGAGCACGAGCGCCGTGACCGTCGGAACGACGATGCCGAATATCCAAATCATCAGGCTGACGACCGCGCCGTCGAAATCTTGCAACGCGCTCGGACCCGTTGCGGGCGCCGGTGAGGTCTCGCTCGCGCCGGTAATCTCCAGCGTGAGGTCGTTGGTCGAATAGCGCTTGGGCTTGCCGTCGCGCGCGTCGATCGCGTCGAGCGTCGCGGGCGCGATGTGAATCGTTCCCGGAGCATGCGCGACCAGCGAGATGGTCTCGCGGTACGACGTTCCCCCCGGGCTCGATGCGACTTTCCGCTCGTCTCCGAGAACTTCGAGCGCCGCGAGCGACGGGAGCTCGATCTCCTGGATGGACGGCACGTTCTCGCGCACGTGCAACGTGACGAAGACGTGGAACGGAACGCCGGTCGTGGGCTTCGCGGTGTCGGCGGAGAGCGCGAAGCTCGTCACCGTGAGGCGTTGCAGCGCCTGAGCGGATGCGGGCGCGCAGAGGCATGCGGCCGCCGGCGCAACCAGCGCAACGGCCAAGAGGCGCGAGGTCATGCCGGGCGAACGATCGGCACGCCGGCGTCTGCGAACCATTCCGCGAATAGGCTGCGCGCGTCGAACGGTCCGGGCGAGGCCTCGGGATGAAACTGCACCGCCGCGACGGGCAGGGTTCGGTGCGCGAAACCTTCGTTCGTTTGGTCGTTGAGATTCGTCATGGTAGCTTGGAGTTCGGGCGGCAACGTTTGCGCGTCGACGGCGTACCCGTGGTTGTGCGCGGTGATGAGAACCGCGCCTAGCGCGCTGCGCACGGGCTGATTCCCCCCGCGATGGCCGTACGGCAGCTTGTACGTCCGGGCTCCGCAGGCCAGCGCCAACAATTGGTGGCCCAAGCAGATCCCAAAGAGCGGCCTCTTGCCGATCAGTCCGCGCAGCGTCGCGATCGTCTGCGGCAGGTCCGTGGGATCGCCCGGTCCGGGCGAGATGAAGACCGCGTCGGGATCGCTCGCGAGGATCGTCTCTTCCGTCGCGTCGTACGGCACGACCGTGACGCGGGCCCCCAGCGCGACCAGCTCGCGCAACACGGCGCGTTTGACGCCGCAGTCGACCAGCGTGATCCGCGCCCCGCCCGCCGGCCCCTCGACCAAAACCTCGCGCGTCGCGACGCTGGGAACCAGCGCCGTGGTATTCGCGCCGCGAACGAAGGCGGTCAGCTCCGCTTCGGCGCGGTCGATCGCCGCTTCGCCGGTCGCAAGCGCGGCCCAGATGGTGCCGTGTTCGCGCAGCGCGATCGTGATGGCGCGCGTGTCCGCCCCCACCAGCGTCGGCACGCGTTGCTCGCGCAGCCAGCTCGGAAGGTCCATCTCCGAAA
Source organism: Vulcanimicrobiota bacterium (assembly GCA_003155175.1). Lineage (GTDB taxonomy): Bacteria > Vulcanimicrobiota > Vulcanimicrobiia > Vulcanimicrobiales > Vulcanimicrobiaceae > Hemerobacter > Hemerobacter limicola. The sequence continues at coordinate 6,870 of PMFP01000014.1, read as the reverse complement.
GGCGGTGCGACGGATGGTACGCGATCTGCTTGATCACGGCGCCCGCGACGCAGGCACGCGCGTACTGCGCCGCGCTGCCGGAAATTCCGTAGTTGCCGATCATCGGATAGGTGAACGTGAGGATCTGGCCGGCATAAGACGGATCGGTCAGCGCTTCTTCGTAGCCGGTCATGCCCGTATAGAAGACCGCCTCGCCGAGGGCGAGGCCGTCAAAGTCGAGTCCGTGTCCGTCGAAGCGGGAACCGTCAGCGAGAAAGAGGGACGCCGGGGTGCTCATCGCGTTCTTCGGTTTTGCCACCCTAGGCATGCGCCCCTGGCCCGTCGTATGGCCAGCTGGTATGGACTGGCAGTTCGCGGCGACGGCCTTTGCGACGGCGCTGACGATCATCGACCCGATCGGCATGATTCCGCTGACGCTGACGACGACGCAAAATCTCAGTCCCAGCCGGCGCGGACGCGTCGTGGACCAAGCGATCATGGTGGCGGCGCTGGTCATGCTCGGCATGGGCGTGCTCGGTCCGGCGGTGCTGCGCTATCTTGGCATTACGCTCCCCGCCTTCACGATCGCGGGCGGGATATTGCTGTTTCTCATCGCGATGGACATGCTCTTCGCCCGACCGACCGGAGCGCGCCGCACGGCCGAAGAGGAGCGCGAAGGCCAGGAGACCGAGAACCCGGCCGTCTTTCCGCTGGCGATCCCGATGATCGCCGGCCCCGGAACGATCGCAACCGTGCTCTTGCTTGCAAATCTCGCGCACGGCAGCCCGGTCAAGATCGGAACCGTCTTCCTGGCCTACGCCGCGGCGTTGGCGATCACGTGGGGCTGCATGCGCGGAGCGGCGCACTATCTCCACCGAATCGGCAACACCGGCATTCACGTCGTCACGCGTCTGCTCGGAATCATCCTGGCCGCGCTGGCGGTTCAGTTCGTGATCAACGGTCTTGTTCAAACGCCGCTACTGACGCACTGACGCGTCGCGATAGCTCGGCACGCCGCCGACGATCGTCGCGATCGCGCGGCGCGCGAACACCCTCCCGGCGAACGGCGTGGACGTTCCCCTCGATGCGAAGGTGCGCGGATCGACCGTCCAGGTGCGCTGGGCAAACAGCGTCACGTCGGCCGGACTTCCGACCGAGAGCGACCCGCCGGGGACGCCGAGAATGCGTGCCGGGTTCGTGGAGAGCAGCGCGACGAAGCGGCTCAGCGGCAAGTCGGGCAGCGCGGCTGCGTACGCGCCGACCGCAATCTCCAACCCGGTAAAGCCGACGGCGGCGCGCAGCAGATCCCCTGCCTTCTCCTGCGCCGTATGGGGCGCGTGGTCGGTCGCGAAGGCGTCCACCGTGCCGTCGCGCACGGCTTCGCGCAATGCGCGCGCGTCCGCCTCGGCGCGCAGCGGAGGATTGACTTTCGCGCCCGCGCCGAGCTCGCGCACCGCCTCGTCCGTGAGTAGGAGATGGTGCGGCGTGACTTCGCACGTAGCGCGCGACCCACGCGCGCGAGCGTCGCGCAGGATCGCGAGCGCGCCGCGGGTCGAGACGTGAGCGAGGTGCCACGGCTTCGCCGTTTCCATGCCGATGAGCAGATCGCGAGCAACGATCACGTCTTCGGCTACGGCCGGACTGCCGGTCGCGCCCATCGCGCGCGACACGGCGCCGTCGTTCATCACGGCGTTGCCTTTCAGCCGTGCGTCTTCGCAGTGCGAGATGAAGACGCCGGCGACACCTGCGGATCGGAGCGCGGCGTCGCGCAGAACGCGCGCGTCCGCAATCGTGTCGCCGTCGTCGGAAAACGC
>PMFP01000014.1:0-5036 GCA_003155175.1 Vulcanimicrobiota bacterium | reverse complement strand
GCTCCGGTCGCGATCGTCTCTTTCTCGGGGAATCCGGGCTCGCGCAGGTGCACGTGCATGTCGATGAAGCCGGGAGCGACGACCGCGCCTTCCGCATCGAGGATCTCTTCGTTGGCTTCGGGCGCGAGGTGCTCGCCGATCTCGGCGATCAGGCCGCCCGCGATGCGCACGTCGCGCAGCGCGTCGAGATTCTGCGACGGATCGACCACGCGACCGCCGCGCAGGAGCATTAGCGCCCGTTGACCAGGAAGTCGAGCAGCGCCATGCGGACGGTCACGCCGTGCTTGACCTGCGTGGCGTAACGCCACCCGGCAAACTCCAGCACGCTGTCGTCGAGTTCCATGCCGCGGTTGTAGGGACCGGGGTGCATCACGATGGCCTCGTTGGACATCCGAGCCAGGCGATCGGCGTCGAGCCGGTACGAGGCGACGTACTCGTCGTCGCTGATCGGCATCGAGTCGAAGCGTTCGCGCTGGATGCGCAGCAAGACGAGCGCGTCGATGCGCGGTAAGACGGCGTCGAAATCGCGCTCCACGCTCACGCGCGGCGAAGCGTAGTCCGGCGGAAGAAAGGCGTCGGGGCCGACCAAGATCACGTTGGCGTCGAGCCGGTGTAAGCCGCGGATGAGAGAATGCGCCACGCGGCTGTGAACGATGTCGCCGACGATCGCGACCGTGCGCCCCCGGAGCGATCCGAACTCCTCGCGCAGCGTGTAGATGTCGAGTAGCGCCTGCGTGGGATGCGCGTGGCCTGCGTCTCCGGCATTGACGACATGGCCGTCGAAAACTTCAGCGATTCGCTTGGGAAAGCCGGCTTCCGGATGCCGGACGACGAGCACCGAAAATCCCATGGCGCCCAAGGTTATGGCCGTATCTTCGATCGTCTCGCCCTTGGTTGCCAGACTGAGGTTCATCGGATGCAAGTTGACGACGTGCGCGCCCAACCGCAGTTCGGCCAGCATGAACGAGGCGTACGTGCGCGTGCTCTGTTCGAAGAACATGTTCGCACATGCCGTGCCGTCGAGCAGCTTTCCCGGTGCGCTTTTCTTGAATTCGTCGGTGCGCGCGAGGATGTAGTCGAGTTCGTCGGCCTTGAGATCGTCGAGATCGATCAGGCTACGTCGCGTCCGCAACGACGGTCACCTCATCGTCGGCTGCCGGCTCGGCGCCGAGCCGGACTTCGATACGCTCTCGGCGGCTGGTCGGGATCGAGCGTCCGATGTAGTCGGCCTGGATCGGCAGCTCGCGCAGTCCGCGATCGACGAGAACGCACAGCCGCAGCGCCGCCGGGCGCCCCAGATCGGTGATGGCGTCCAAGGCCGCGCGAATCGTGCGTCCCGTGTAGAGCACCTCGTCCACGACGATCACGGTGCGGCCGCTCACGTCGAACGAAATCTCCGACTCCGGCAGCTCGTGGGTGACGCGATCGTCGCGATATAAATTGATGTTCAGGAAACCGAGATCGGGAGCGGGGCCGCCGATGCGGCCGATTTCGGCCGATAGCCTGCGCGCGAGCGGCTCTCCACCGCGACGGATTGCGATCAGCGCGATGTCCCCTTCGGCGTGCTCCACGATCTGGTGCGCGAGCCTGGCGATGATGCGGCCGATCTCTTCGGCGTGCAGCAGCACCCGGCGCTTCTCAGAGGTTCCCATTTTCGCTTTCGAACGGCGCGAGCGCGGTCCGCGTTCGCACCAACTCCTCCCGGTAGCGTTGCAGTTTCTCACGTTCGAGCGCGACGACCTCAGGCCTCGCGTTGGCCACGAATTGTTGGTTTGCGAGCTTGCGTTCGCCGCGTTCGACCTCGCCTTGAAGGCGCACGGCCTCCTTGCGGTGGCGCTCGAGCATGATCTCACGTGGCGCCCGGGCGACGACGGCGGCCAGCGCGGCTTCGAGGCTCTCGCCGCTGGGCGCGGTCCGTATGCCGCGTCCGTTCACGTAGGCTTCCAGGAGCGTGGCGATCTCCGCGTCCACGTTTTCGGGGATCTCGAGGTCGAGGGGCGCTCGCGGCTGCATCCCCAGCTCTGCGCGCAGGGCCCGAATACGCTCCACGCAGTCGCGCAGGGATTCGAAGCGGCCGGCGGCCTCGCGGTCGACCGGAACTTCCAACGGGTCGGGCCACGTGGCGGTCATGATCGTGTTGCCGTCGTGAGGCAGCGACAGCCAAATCTCCTCGGTGACGAACGGACAGACGGGATGCAAGAGCCGCATCGCCGCGTTCCAGACGAACGAGAGCACGGCGGCCCGCGTTGCGTTCCGCTCCTTCGTCGCCTCGACGTACCAGTCGCAGAACTCGTACCAGACGAACTTCCACAGCGTCTCGGCGGCGCTTCCGAAGTCGTATCCGTCCAGCTGTTTGCCGACCGTCACGATCGTGTCGTGCAGGCGCGTGAGAATCCACCGGTCGGCCAGCGCCAGCTCCGCCGGGCGCGGGAGCGTCATAGCCGGCGGCAACCCCTCGGGTAGCGCTAAGATGTAACGCGTTGCATTCCACATCTTCGTATTGAAGTTGCGGGCCTCTTCGCAGCGCGACTCCTGAAAGCGCACTTCCTGTCCCTCGAGCCGCAGCTGGCGGAGCATGCCCATCCGAAACGCGTCCGCGCCGAAGCGCTCGACCAGATCCATGGGGTCGATGGCGTTACCGAGCGATTTGCTCATCTTTCGGCCTTTCGCGTCGAAGACGAGCGGTGCGACGAACACGGTCGGAAACGGAACGCTCTTCGTGAAGTGAAGGCCGAGCATGACCATGCGTGCGACCCACAGGAAGATGATCTCCCAGCCGGTGATCAAGACTTGCGACGGATACCAGCACGCGAGTTCTTCGGTGGGTTCGGGCCAGCCGAGGATCGAGAACGGCCAGAGTGCGCTGCTGAACCACGTGTCGAGCGTGTCCGCGTCGCGCGTAAGATCGGTCGTCCCCAAGTCGCGTCGGGCGATGTCGAGCGCCTCTTCTTCCGTCTCGGCCACGACGATCGCGCCGTCCGGCGCGTACCAGACCGGAAGCTGATGCCCCCACCACACCTGGCGCGAGACGTTCCAGTCGCGGATGTTTTCGAGCCACTGTTCGTACGTACGGCCGTACCGTTCCGGCACGAAGCGCAGCCGTCCGTCGCGGTAGGCTTCGAGTGCCGGCTTTGCCAGGGGCTCCATCTTGAGGAACCATTGCTCGGAGAGCAGCGGCTCGATGACGTCACCGGTTCGCTCGCTTACCGAGACGGCATGCCGGTAGGGTTCTTCCTTGAGCAATAGGCCGCCCGAACGAAGATCTTCGATGACGCGCTTCCGCGCCGCGTAGCGATCCAATCCTTCGTACGCACCGACGGGCACGTCCACGCCGGTGATGCATGCGTTCGAATCCATGATCGAGGGCATCGGCAGGCCGTGGCGCAGCCCGATCTCGTAGTCGGTCTGGTCGTGCGCCGGCGTGACCTTCACCGCGCCGGTTCCGAACGCGCGGTCGACGGCCGCGTCGGCGAGAATCGGAATCGAGCGCTCGAGCAGCGGGGGCAGCAAGACGCGCTTTCCGATCAGCGAAGCATATCGCTCGTCGTCGGGATTCACCGCGATCGCCACGTCGCCCAGCATCGTCTCGGGACGCGTAGTCGCCACCACGATGCGCGCGTCCGGCTCGCCGTCGACAATGGGATACGCGACGTGCCACAGGTGCGCGTCGCGTTCCACGTGGTCAACCTCGGCGTCGGAGACGGTCGTCTGTCCTTTGGGATCCCAATTGATCAGCCGTTTGCCGCGATAGATGAGCCCCTCGCGGTAGAGATCCACGAACACCTTGCGCACCGCGCGCGAGAGACCGTCGTCCATGGTGAACCGGGCGCGCGCCCAGTCGGGACCAAATCCCAGAGCGCGGAACTGCTTGTTGATCGTGCCGCCGTATTCGCGCGTCCATTCCCACGCGCGCTCCAGATATGCTTCGCGGCCGAGTGCCTCGCGCGTGAGTCCTTGCGTCGCGAGCGACTTGAGCAGCACGGCTTCGGTCGCGATGGCGGCGTGGTCGAGCCCCGGAATCCAGTCGGCGTTGTCGCCGAGCATCCGGTGGTAACGCGTCAAGACGTCCATCGGCGTATAGGTCGAACCGTGCCCGAGGTGCGCCGGACCGGTAACGTTGGGCGGCGGCATGCAAATCACGAACGGCGGCCGCGCGGGATCGGGCTCCTCGTGAAAATAGCCGAGGCGATCCCAACGCTCGTAGAGCTTTGGCTCCACGGCTTTGGGATCGTAGTTCTTAGGAAGTTCGGCCGGGTGGGGCGGAGAGCTCATCGAGAGCAAAGCTTTCAGCGCGGAACAAATCCGCCCCTTGAAGGGCTACGCGGGTTCCTTTTTCTGCTCCTGGTAGATGAGCGTCGGCTGCTCGCGCTTCTCGATGACATCCTTGTTGACGATGCACTTCTTGACGCCTTGCAGCGACGGCAAATCGTACATCACGTCGAGCATGACCTCTTCGAGAATCGAGCGCAGCCCGCGCGCGCCCGTCTTGCGGCCTTGCGCCTTACCGGCGATTGCGACCAGCGCTTCCTTGGTGAACTGCAGATCCACGCCGTCCATGTTCATGATCTTCTGGAACTGGCGGACCAGCGCGTTGCGCGGCTCGGTCAGAATGCGGCGGAGCGCCAACTCGTCGAGCGCGTCGAGGGTCACGACGATCGGCAGCCGCCCGATGAACTCGGGGATCAGGCCGAACTTGAGCAGATCCTCGGGCATCAGGGACTGGAGCATCTTGCCGGCTCGCAGGTCGCGTTTGCCCTCGGGCTGCGCGCGGAACCCCATGTTGTTGGCCGAGACGCGGGATTCGATCATGCGGTCCAGGCCGTCGAAGGCGCCGCCGCAGATGAACAGCACGTTGGTGGTGTCGATCTGGATAAATTCCTGATGCGGATGTTTGCGGCCGCCCTGCGGCGGGACGTTGGCGGTGGTGCCTTCCAGAATCTTCAGAAGCGCCTGCTGCACGCCTTCGCCAGAAACGTCTCGCGTGATTGAGGGATTCTCGCTCTTGCGCGCGATCTTGTCGATCTCGTCGATGTAGA